>NC_014387.1:614000-921000 GCF_000145035.1 Butyrivibrio proteoclasticus B316 | reverse complement strand
TAGGTATTTGTAAATGTTGCAACCTTCTTATTATCAGGATTCTCAGAATTTACATTGTTAAGGTATATTCCATTATTTCCAAAAGCAAGACCTGTAAAACCTTCCTGATTATTAGCTTTTACCTGGGTCTTAATGCTGCCATCACCAGTTGCTGTCACACTAAAGCCCGGCATATCATCTGTCATCTCAATAGCATAATAAGCATAGAGCTTACCACTTGGAGCAAAAATAGGCATATTAAGCCATTCAGCCTTAAATGAATCGCCGTCGCTTCTGGCTATTATCTTCTCATCAACAAGCTCTGATGCACCCATATTGAACACAGCAGTTGATGTATTAGGGGTTACATTATCGAAATTACCGTCATCATAGTTACCATCGGTATCAAGCTCTGCCCTGTATAGCCTTACAGTTGCCTTGGCATCATTCTCAGCATCAAACTTCTTGCTACCCTCCCAGTTAACTGTAACTTCAAAATTTCTCCTGTTTCTGGAATTAGAAATCTTGTAAACATTTGTAAGGTCGGCTGTGTTGTCAGAATAGCTTGGCACCATGATCTCAGCCGGAAGTTCATGTTCATACTTGTTGTAGATTATCTCTCGAACACTGTACTTGTACAAAAATCCCATTTCATCGTATTTAGGGAATTCTACATATACAGGATTTCCGCTTTCATCGAATGTACCAAATATAAACATAGACTTGGCCTCATTAAGCCCCTGCGGAGACTTAGAGCCATCACCTGAAGCTATCTCTTGAACTGACTTTTGGAAATAAGCATCTTTCCTGTCTTCAAGCCTAGTTACCCCTGATATATCAGGAACCTTATTTGAGTCGTCATAATCACTTTCTCTAAACAGGTAAATATATGCATTTGGAAGATTTTTAGCTGTAATTCCCTCAGGAACATCGAGCCAGAGCTTACGTCCTTCAATCTTGATTGTATCCTTGATCCCGATAACTGCAAAGCTATTCTCTTTGGTGTACTGACTAGTCTCAACTCCATCTTTTACCTTGAGATAATTGGTTCCATTGACAGGTATAACCTCAAGTGAATCTGTATCATGCAAAGATCCATTTTCGCCCATACCAAAATCATCAGTATAGTTATCCACTATGTAATTGGAAGCAGCATTATTAAGAGTCAGTGCCACATAGTAGCTGTAGACAGTTCCGTTTGCATCAGCAGAAGGCAGTCCTCCAAATATAGCCTTCTGGATATACTTGTTGCCGCTTTCCACATCATCCCAACGCTCTGTGTACTCGCCGGTATAAGGTTTAAGCTCTCCTTCATCTCCAACCTTGTAGTAAAGGGTGAAATACACGTCAGGTCTGACATCGCTCTTTGCCGGATCATTCCATACCAGGTAGAAAGGAACTTCTGCCCTCTGTCCTGCTGCCATATTGGTGTATTCATAATTATCCTGAATCAGCAGTTCAGCAAACTTCCTGTTAAGCGCTGCATCTGCTGCGAGAAGCTCATATGAAGTATCTTCCGTGAATTTATCAACCACATACCCTGTTGTGGTTGTCTCAGTTGTGGCATTTATCTTAACTTCTTCATTGGAATCAGCAGCAGTTTCTGCCTCTCCATCAGCAAGAACCTGCTCGCCACTTGTATAAGTTCCCTTGCAGATATACTCCTTGACGCTATACTGATAGCTCTGCCCGTTTTCATCATAAGCAGGGTAATACGCTCCATTGTTACTAAAGAAAGCTTTCAGAGCATCTCCGCTTGTAAGAGTGTTGTTATCATCCGGTTTGTAGGTAGGTATATCGATATAGGCTAATTCTTTTTCGCTTCCATTTTCTTCTCTGAAAAGAGCTACTCTCAGAAAGTCTCCTCTGAGCTTAAGAGCATTTTCGGAATCCTTCCATACTTTGATAAATTCAAAAGCTCTCTTGGCAATTCTTGTATTAGTAATGGCAAAAGAGTTCTCGCCCTTAGTAATCTGAACTTTATAGCCGGGTCTGCTTAAATTCCCCTGACTTCCGGTAGTAGCACCTATATAGCCACCTGTAAGAACCTGGTCGCTATCAAAGTTTAAATCTGTCATCACTCTGTCATAAGAGCCGGTTGCCTCATTATAAAGGCTCTCTCTTATACTGATCCCGGCTGCTTTATCTTTGTCAATCCAAATGCGCTCAGAATAATTATTTGAAGCTTTCAGATAGAGAATATAGGGCTTACCGTTCTCGTCATCTATAGGATTAAATTCTCCACCAGCGTCATAGGTTCCAAATTCCACCATGATATCAGTTCTCTGGAAAAGATCTCCCTCATCCTTCCAGATCTTATTGACATCAAATCTCACCTTATTTCCGTCAGATGCTGTATAGTTTTTGGCAGTAAGCTCGATCTTTTTGCCGGAAACATTTATAAAGTACTCTTTTCCAAAACTCTGGCTTGTTGTAACGCTTTCCTTAATTGTATAAGTGTACTGTTCTCCATCTTCTGCATAAGCCGGAACTATGATAGGAGCAGATGTCCATGTATACTTGCTTCCGCTTCCTTCTATCTCATAGATTTCTTCATTTTTGGCTCTTACGAAGCTATCGCTTCCAGTGATAGTTAAACTGCCTTCGCCTTCTGTCTTACTATCTGAGTCAGTAGCTTTCTGCATAGTGACAGTTGCGTAAACCTCCGATTTATCAGAGCGATAAATATCAAAGGTTACATTGCCTGTCTTATCCTCAGAAGTTCCAATTCCCCAGTCACCATCCCATATCTTCTTAAGGGTTAGCTCCTTGGTTCCATAAAGTTTGTTAGTGACTACAGCTTCTGCTGATTCTGACCCATCTGTCATATTTAGGTTCATCTCAGAAACAGCCTGATATGTATACTCACCAAGCTCAAAAACGGCACTATAAACTCCGTTTTCCTCAGTCCACTCATCAGAAACCCAGTTGCTGACCTTGCTTCCGGAAACCACAGTCTTTTCAATTACTCTTAGGTCATAGCCTCTTCCAAGACCGTCGTATAAGTCCTGAACGCCAAACACTCCTGTGACTTTCTTTTTGCCTGAAGAAAAGCCTTTTAGAACAACTTCGTTGTCGGTATCTATCCAGTTTCCATCCACTTTTTTCTGAAGGGCGAACGTGCTCTCAGAGCCCACATAGTCTGCTACAGAGGAAGACTTCCATATCTTGGTAACAGAAGGGGCAACCTTGGTACTTCTGACATTGCATATAAGACCACCGTTTTCAGCTGCTTTATCTGTTGAGGTCCCGTCAAATGCCTCATCTCCGTTATGATATATAGTCTTGTAGAGTTCAGAATTTGACACCTCTGTCACATAATAAATGTATCTGTAACCCATCTCATCATATTTAGGAAATGTATCTGACTGACCTGTCGCAAAATTATCCTGCGTAATAGAGATAGTGTTATTATCTACATCCCCGGCATCAGCCTGTGTGAGCTTATAGGTGTATTGTCTGGCGTCCCTGGTTACAGGTGCACCATCGGTGATGCCTTTATTTACGGGATATCTCCACAAATACAGAGTTATTCCCTTTTCTATAGCGGTCTTTCTCCTGGCTATGCTGACATCATCATTTCCGTCATACCATGCCTTGGTAAAAGAAAACTCTGCATCCGCCATAACTGTCGCATATATTTTCTGGCCGGAATAGCACTTATCAGTTTCTGAACTGACTTCACCGTTATCGTAAATAAATTTATAGGATACTGAGTCATTCTCATTCATGTTCATTACATATGGATTCTGTCCTATAACAGTGTAATAAACGATGGCATCTCCTCTTGCAGTATAAAGAGGAAGCCCTGAAATATCATAATTCCAGATCTCCTGATCTGCACCCTGAGTCTTTTCCCACTTTATAATGTAGGGAGTCGTAACCTCTTTGGCAGTATCGTCTCCAGCCTTCATATAGAGCTTCATTCCGGCAGTATCATATAATGTATTTCCTGTTGGCATAGATGGAATGCTTATTTCTCTGGTATCCGCTCTCCAAATGATGCTACCTCTGACACCATCAGTGAATTCAAGAGATATTTTGGATGTACCGGTTCCAGATATAGGAAGATATCCCTCGCTATTTAGACCAGCTGCCTTATAATATGCCTTTCTGTCAGTTCCATCATCAAGAAAATCATCACTTAGCTTTATATACCATTCGTATTCAGTTCCCTGAGAATTACTCTTAGGAAGCTTACTAAATGATACGTTCCAGGTGCTAAAGGATGATGAATATATAAGAGGCTTCTCACTACCTGCTGACACAAGTACAAGAGAGTCAGAATCCACAGGCATATATGAATCGCCATTTTTATAAAAGAGAAGAATTTTGCCAGCAATTTCTGAAGATTTGCCCTCCATAATAGAAGATCCGTCAGAATATGGACGCATCCCGGCAAAGTTACGGTTATCCTGCCAGTCTATGCTAAATGATGGACTTACAAGATCCAAAATATCATTTTCAACAGTTACCAATCTGGTACTCCAGGAAGCGTCATTGTCATCTTTTACCGGAGATAGAATAATAAGGTCGCCTTCTCCGCTTCCCTGCTTGGGTGTGTATCCATTTACCGTTTCAACCATCACACCATAAAAGCCTGAAGGCATACTGTAGCTGCCATTTCCGCCCTTGGTAACGTCACCTGTCCCGCCGATTATGTATGCAGGAATTCCTGTAATTGTGCAGTCCGCATAGGCTGATGATCCACCGGCATTGGATGTTAAACTTGTCATTCCAAATTCCATGGATAAAAGAGAAAACATTTCCTTACTAACGTTTTCTCCGCTCTTCACATTATCTTTAGATATATTTCCAAATACGGTGAGTTTAACTTTGGAAGCAGAATTTACAAGTGAGGCATCACTGAAGTTTACTCTGATTGTCTGGTTAAAAGTCTTACCGTCTGCTTTTTCTATATAATCAACTTCTTTCTCTTCTCCATTTATAGTAATGATCCATGGAGAAAAGCTTCCGGCTTCAAACTCAAATTCGTCGTTTGAATTTATCTGAAGATCATATTCTTCCTTATTGCCATCATCTAATATATGTATAAGCTTAAGTTGCTTACCACGAAGTGAATCTATATCAAGTCCTGAAGGAGGGGCTATTGTCACCTTAACTGTTCCGTCAGGCTCTATTTTCTTATTATCTAAAGAGAGTGTAATATCAAATGCACATACGACGTTTTCGTCTGTATTTCCGATAAGCTCGCGAGCTCTTTCATCGGAAATTGGGTCTACTGTAAGGACACTTCCCTGTGGAAGCTTACCTTCAACTTTGACATTTCCGCTTCCACTCTCACTTTCAAGGGTCATCTGCTCTTTTACAGGTGTAGCGTCAGTATCTTTCTTTGCCGGATTTTTTTCGCCGGACTTATCTTCACCTTTGAGAGATTCTTCTCCATCCTTTACAGGCTTTCCATCCGGTGTTATAGGCTTTCCATCCTGATCGAGTAGAATGTCCTCTTCACTGCCGCTTTTGCCAGTTTTATCTATAGGGTTGCCATTTTTGTCAGTAGACTTCTGTCCATTACCGTCTAGGTTACCATTTGCATCAGAAGACTTCTGTCCATTACCTTCCTCATTAAGTGGGGTATTCCCACCATTATTAAGATTCTCATCTATTACAGGAGGATTACCATTTCCCGTAGAAGGCTCTTTTTCAACTTTGCCTTCACCCTTTTTATCAGGATTTTCTCCTTCACCATCTTTATTTAATTCATCTGGTGGAATTTGAGTCTTGGACGGGTCTAAGATTTCTTCATTTGGGATTTTGTTTTCCGGATCCTGAACAGTTTCCTCTACATCTTCAGGAATTGGATCATAAGCCAACGTACTTACGTTACTGCTGGAAATCACCATTACCATCGCCAGCACTATTGATATTACTCTGAAATAAAATTTACTCACTACTAAGCTCCTCTGAAAGAATATATTGTATACAATTCATTTAAAGCAAGATGTTATTCTATCCAAAAGTATATAACCTAGCAATCGTAAATTTGCACAAAAACTAATGGTCTAATAAACTTTTCGTTTTCTATTCACTTATTATTCATTGTTTTTTTAATTAATTCATAAATAAAATCCTTTCGGTTGTCGTAGGCTCCTCCCACTGCCCTTGGGCGGTGGGAGGAGCCTTGTAAATTCGTAGCCATTGACCTTGACTTTCTATGTACTTCTGTATGGTGGCTGATGATACTTCACCTATGCTACAAGCAAAGTATCCGTCAGACCAAAAGATTCTCTTCTTTCAATACTGCTTAGACAGAAAGTTTGGATATTTTTGCCACAGATAGTATGTGGTCTGCTGATTAATAAGTTTTACAATGTCGCAAACTCTGTCCGTAGTATCGTAGCTTATAAGAAAATGTATATGGTCTTTATCAGTTTCCATAGCAATAATGCCGTACCTTTTGGAATTACTGATATCGTATATTTTGACGATTATATCTGTTATCCATACCGTTATTTCTCTGGAGGCGCAGGATACAGTATCCAGTGTGTGATTGTTCCATTCATCCAGTAATCTTGATATTCAAAGCGGGAAATGATGATATGTTGGTCACTATGGAATGGGGCATCATAGGTATGATATGCCAAGACCAACTCTCCGCTATTTGGCATTTTATCTGATACTTTAATCCATTTATCCATGCTAAAATCTCCTATAGATGATTGAATTTCACTAAAAATTATTATATCATATGGTTAGTGAAATAAAAACGAGGTTAACTTATGGAACAAATGACAGTTACGGCTAAAATACAGATATCCGTTAATACAGAAAGTAAGGTTTTACTTGATGAAACCATGTCTGTTTATTCTGATGCCTGCAATTATGTATCTGACTATGTGTTCCGTACTCACGACCTAAAGCAGTTCTCACTTAACAAGGTTTTGTATTCTACACTCCGAGAAGAGTTTGGACTTAAATCTCAGATGGCTCAGTCCGTATTTAAGACTGTCATTGCAAGATATAAGACCATTCTTGAAAATCAGAAAGAGTGGATTCAGCCATCTTTCAAGAAGCCACAGTATGACCTTGTATGGAACAGGGATTATTCCCTTACACAAAGTTGTTTTTCGGTTAATACACTGAATGGTCGTGTGAAACTTCCTTATTTTGCTGAAGGTATGTCTAAGTATTTTGACCATACAATCTATAAGTTTGGCACAGCTAAACTCGTAAACAAGCATGGTAAGTATTTTTTACATATCCCCGTTACTTATGATATCGAGGAATGCAATATCTCCGATATCTGTAATGTTGTTGGCATCGACAGAGGTATTAACTTTGTTGCTTCCACTTATGATAGTAAGCACAAGTCTGGTTTTGTAAGCGGTAAAGCCATCAAGCAGAAACGTGCAAGCTATGTCAAACTTCGTAAGGAACTCCAAATGCGTCAGACACCATCATCAAGACGTAGACTCAAAGCTATCGGTCAGCGAGAAAACCGTTGGATGCAGGATGTAAACCATCAAGTATCAAAGGCACTCGTTGAGAACAATCCGAAGCATACACTCTTTGTCCTTGAAGATTTGTCGGGCATTCGCAATGCTACAGAGCGTGTCAGAGCCAAAGACCGCTATGTGTCTGTTTCTTGGTCTTTCTATGACCTTGAGCAGAAACTCTCCTACAAGGCTAAACAGAATCAGTCTATCGTTATTAAGGTTAATCCTTGCTATACAAGTCAGTGCTGTCCTGTATGTGGGCACATTGAAAAAGCTAACCGTGACAAGAAGATACATCTGTTCACCTGTAAGAACTGTGGCTATAAGTCTAACGATGACCGCATTGGAGCTATGAATCTGTACCGTATGGGAATCAATTATCTTGAAGATAGTCAAGTACCTGATACAGTTATGGCAGAGTAAATCTTTGTCGTAAGGGGCGGTGTCAACCGTCCCATGATGCGACCCCACGGAAGTTCCACCGACAAAATGTAGGAGTTGTTAAAACGAACTACAGGGGAGTCGCAAGCCACGTACCTTTAGGTGCGTGGTAGTTGACTTTGTGCATGACGATAGTGACCTTAAACAGGTCTCCATCTATCGAAGCAAAGATTTCTCCTCCCATCTTGTTTATGAGTTTTCTGGCTATGTATAACCCAAGTCCGCTTCCGGGCCTTGCTGAAACATTGGAACCCCTGTAGAAGCTCTCAAATATACGCTCCATTTCGCTCTCTTTAAGAGTGCAGCCGCTGTTAGTAACAGTAATAAGTCTGGCATCCTCTTCATCACAAAAAGACATTCTGATATACTCTCCATCACCATATTTAATGGCATTTTCCATGATGTTCTGCAGGGCTTCAACAAATCTGTCTCTGTCGCCCCGAAGCAGAATATCCGTAAAACTGTCAATACTAAATTCTGTTCCAAGAGGTCCCAGCTTATCCTGATAGTAATCTCTTATCGGAGAGATAGCTTCTGATAAATAAAACTCCTGATCCTGTACCCGTAGATCCAGGAAGTCTTCATCCGAAGATTTGATTATCTTTGAAATATACTCTTCAATCTCTCCGGCATTTTTCTCGATTTTTTCCCCAACTTCCTGTATCTTATTCTCTTCTTTGTAGAGGTTCTTTTTAAGTGCTGCGCTGTACAGCTTGATCGCAGAAACAGGGGTTTTAATATCGTGGGATAAAGAAAGCAGGAATACATTTCTCTCCTTTTGAAGCTCCAGATTTTTCTTTTTTTCCTCTTCAAGCTTCTCTCTCAGCATATCAAGCCCCCATAAAAACTCTCCAAATATTCCGTTTTTCTCTTTGGAAAGTGGGAGCGTTAAGTTTCCCTTGGATAGGTGCCCAGGGTATTCTGCAATTTGGTTAAAATGTCTGATGATTGTAATGTAGAAATAAACCAGGAAAAAAATCAGCGAAAGAATAGTCGCTCCTATAGAAATAATGGCCGCTTTATAGACTTTTTTTCTTTCTCCGGACAGATCAACAGAATACTCAATACGGTAAAGTCTGCCATCAATATCTGAAATATGGTAACTGTCTCCGGTTGAAAAAAATGAATCACCATCCTCGGGTTCATATCTATGCACTCCTGAGATAGTTTCATACCTTGAAAGATCAGGGATATAGTCAGGATCATCTGCATTCTTAAGTTCGTTCTCAACTCTGTTAATCTCTATCTTGTATAGATTTGCAGAGGTTTTATCCTCATTTGCAGACCAAAACAAAGCTATTCCCGAGATCAGAAACAACATGACTACAAAGAATATGGCCATTTTAAGATAGTTTATCGTAATGTTATTAGTAGAATTGTCCTTATTCGTAGCGGTACCCCTTCCCCCACACGGTTATGATCCTCACAGGAACTTTGGGATTATCTTCCAGCTTCTCCCTGAGCCTTCTGATATGAACTGTAAGAGTCTGTTCCTCCGACTCTGAGTCCGAGCCCCAGATCGTGCTGAAAATATAATGTTTCACAAGAGTATGCCCCTTGTTCTCCATCAGGAGCTTTAAGAGTTCAAATTCCTTGGTGGTAGCTTCAATAACCTGGCCATCTTTTATTATCTGCTCATGGACAAGGTCAAGCGTTATGTTCCCATCTGTAATTTCATCAATGGCAAGGCGCCTTTTAAATATGCCCTTGATCTTGGCTATGAGGATATCTATATCATAGGGTTTTTCTATATAATCATCAGCACCGGATATTAGGGCACTGAGCTTATCATCTTTGCCCAGCTTGGCGCTCACCATGATAACCGGGGTGTTGGATTTTTCCCTGACTTTATCAAGAATCCTCATGCCACTTGCGCCGGGCAGCATTATATCAAGCACAAGAAGCCTTGCACCATATTTTTCATACAGTGCAAGGGCCTTGTCACCATCTCCTGTTCCGGATACGGTGTAACCTTCATTTCTCAGGAAATCCACAAGAACTTCCCTTAGTTCCTGATTATCTTCAACCACTAAGATATCTGTCATAGTTTTTTTACCAGCCCATCTCTAGTAACCAGTTATTGAGCATTCTCTCCCTGTCCCTCAGGTTTTCTTTGCCCTCAAAGTTTCCCAGTTTGTACTCTCCCTGAATGTTTCCATCGACGATATACAGTACTCTCGAGCATCTGCTCGCAACCTTGACATCATGTGTGACCAGCATGATCGTTGTGCCCTCCTTGTTCAGGCCAACCATCTCATCCATAACTTCATCAGAAGCTGTGCGGTTGAGCGCTCCGGTCGGTTCATCTGCAAATATGACCTTGGGATTATTGATCATGCTCCTGCAGATACAGGCTCTCTGAAGCTGACCACCTGAAACCTCATTGATATCATTATCAGCAGTTTCCTCGATTCCAAGCTTTCTCATGAGAGCTCGTCCTCTTTTCTCAGTATCATTTCTGCTCTCCCTGCATTTGCGGGATTTAACTGCCGGTAATATTATATTATCGAGAATTGAGAGATTTTTCATCATATACATCTGCTGAAATATAAATCCCATATCATCAAGTCTTACGTCAGCCATCTCATTATCGTTTAGGTCAGACAGCTCTTTTCCGTCAAAAGAGACACTTCCTGCAGTCATTCTGTCCATTCCGGAGACTGTGTACAAAAGGGTTGACTTACCTGAGCCCGAAGGGCCCATGATTCCTACCATTTCACCATCTTCTATGGAAAAACTTACATTCCTAAGAACATTATTCTGTTTTTTATTAACTACATAGGTCTTGCACAAATCCTTAACATCTATAACTTTGCTCATGTCTTTCTCCTATTTTTGAATCCTATTTCTACTGATATCTGTTACTATGTATGGCTCACATTTCTACTGATATCTGTTACTCAATATTTCCAAGGGCATCTGCTCTAACAGTCCCGGCGTAAAGGGATGTAATAAAAGCTGCTGCCACAACCGCTATAGACAGGATAGCAGGATACAGTATGAAAACTTCTGCAGGAACTATCTTGTACTCAATTCCGGACATAGCGCCCATTATCGCAAATATCCTGTCACAGACAAGTCTTGTAAACGGAATTGTCATTATAGCCGAGATTACTGATGCTATGACCATGAGAGACGCAAATCTCAAGGTGTGCTGAGCACATATCGCTCTGTTCCTAAAGCCAATAGCTTTCATCAGTGCTATCTCTCCCGTTTCCTTGCTGATAAAGGATCTCTCCATCAGCACTGTAACAAGACATGCTATTATAATTGCCATTACAAGTACCAGATTCTTGGCGTAATTTAGAGTTGACGCTGAGCTTGTTGATTCGTCAACATACTCTGCCTTGTCAAATATTTCCTGTGTTTCAAAAATATCTTTTAACTTCTCAATCCTCTCCTCAATAACTTCATCTGTAGGATCATCGTCGAAATCTATCTGAAAAGCATGGGCAGATACAGCATCAATTTCCCTGACAGGAACATCCTGATGGAGCCTTCCGACTTTTCCAATCTGGTTAAAAGAGGAAAATGTGGCTGTTATGAGGTACTCTCTTTTCTCTCCATTTATCTCCATGGTAACCTTATCGCCAATTTCCGCGCCAAGGTCATCTAGTATCTGCCTTGTAAATGCCACTTCGTTTTCATATAAAGGAGCCATTCCGCTGCTGTAGACATATTCGGTGGTTTGAGTATCCTTACACTGCTGCATCATGACCTGGATTTTTTCATTATCAAACGTGACAGGAATGTTGTACATGAGCTCCACATGGACTTTGCCAGGCATCTTATTTTCTTTTAGCTTATCCTCAATATCCTCTATGATGTTCCTGAGCGTATCTTCATCCCTGCTTCCCATGGTTTCCATGATTCTCTCGGTAGAAGCCATGAAAACATCACTGTCAGTCGTTCCCATGAGGAAGAGAAGTTTATCACTCATCAGAGTGTTGGCCGTATTAGCCAGCATGGTTATTAAAAGAAGACATACTGTAAATGTCACAAGCATGCTCACATACTGCCTGGGCTTACTGAGAATGTCGTTGAGTGCAAGGAAAAGATTGGAAGATAGCCTACTCCTCGAGAGGGTGATCACAGCTTTTTTCCTGAATCTCTCTCCTGTCTCCCCGTTTCTCACTGCATCAATTGGGGACATTTTCCTGATGCTGCCTGTGCATCCATAGCAAAAAAGAACTATTATTGCCACAACTGCTATTGCGCTCACAATCCCTATAAGTACATGGTTCTCATTTCCAAGGAGAAGTCTTTTGCTGACGCTCTTAAGCAGAAAATCGCCAAAAGGAATGCTCAGAAAATAGCCTATTATAGCGCCGATGCAGGCTAAAAACAGGTATTTAATGAGATAAAGGCGTCTTATGGCACCGGCTTTTAGTCCAACTGCCTTCATAACTCCAATTTCTCTGAAATCCTCAGCCTGCGTGAATTTGATAGTGAATGACAGCATGGCAAAAGAAATAAGGATAAGGCATATGCTGACTACCATCAAAAGCCCTGCAGTCACCATATCAAGCATAAAGGTCATCTTGAGAACAGACGTATCTATTGACAGAAGTGCTCCCTGAATGTCAGACAGCTCCTGCTTGAGCGCCTTGAGGTCATCTGTGAAAATATAATAGATGCTGCCTGTATGGAAAAGCCTTACTTCATCTTTATCCATGTATTCATCTGCATCACGACCGTTCATCAGAACTCTTGGATTTCCCATATAGGGTGAACCAAAGAGCGCATCCTTGATATATCCGTCTATAATGAAATCTTTGGATATCCCTTCAATCTCGATGCTGACCTTATCTCCAATAGTTGTTCTGGATTCATCGGCAAGAAGCCCTCCCAGATAGATGTGGCCCTCAGGAATTTCCTCTATCACTTCATCATTAGCATCAAAGTAATTAAGTTGTCGTTCCTCTATTGAAGTTATAAGTCCGGTATTTTCAAAATCCACATATTTTTTACCGTCTTTTTTAAGGTTCTTGGAGGCAAGGTATATGATGTCCTCTTTCTTGGTATCCGTAACTGATTTAGCTCTTTTTATGGCGTCATCTGCCGGGCAGCTTCCGTTTTCATTGAGGGTCAGAACTATATAGTCAGACATTCCGGCCTTCTCAGCAAAGTAGTCGATGCCTCCGTACACCGAAACCATATTGTTGGCACTACTTGCTGCAAACATCGCAGAGAGTATCACAAAAAGCAGGAGTACCGTATTCATGATCTTCTTGCGCTTTAGATCATTTCGCAATATTCTGAAAAACATTTTTGTGTCCTTTCCTGTTACTGTTCATTTTTAGAAAAAGAGCTTTCTTCTGAATAAGCTTTGTTTTCTGCAGTAACACATTCTTTATGTATCGTTTGCAAACAGTATAGTCAGGAAATTATTAATCAATCCTTAATTTTGAATTGCCTTGTAGATACATCCATATACTGCATTATTTGATTTAAGATGAACGAGTCAGTACACTAGTCCAATATATATGATATACGAATTCCTCCATGATTAACATAATTCATATGAAGCATTTCTGCCTGCTCATATGAATCATTTTCTCACGAAATGTGCAGCATAGTGCACATTTCTGTCTGAACAGTAACGCTCATATCACTATACGTTCCAGCAAATATCACCTTGCGCAATAATATTTTACAAAATACGCTTGACATCTTGTTAGCAATGTGTAACAATCCTTGTTAGTTTCCGCTAACGAATAGTTAGCATTTTATGAAACGAGGAGAGACATAATGAAAAGAAAATTATTATCAGTACTAACTGCGCTTGCACTTACAGCAGGCGTTACAGCATGCGGCTCAGCCGATAATGCTGACAATATAAATGAGGAATCATCTGCTCTTGAAGTGACAAATGAGACAGCTGATAGCGCTGCTCCAGAAGCTAATGCAGACAGCACATCACTTTCAAACAGCAATGCTTCTTTTCCTATGACAATTAAACACGCACTCGGCGAAACAGTTATTTCTGAAAAGCCAGAAAACGTAGTAGCTATCGCATGGGGTAACCCTGATGTTCCTCTTGCTCTTGGAGTTGTTCCTGTAGGAATCTCTGAGGCAAACTTTGGACCACGCGATGAGAACGGACTTCTTGCATGGACAGCTAATGCTTTCACAGAGCTTGGTGCAGAGCCAAATGTTTTTGACGATACAGACGGATGGGACTATGAGGCGATCGCAGATTGCGCTCCCGACGTTATCCTCGCAGCTTATTCAGGACTTAGCCAGGAAGAATATGACAGACTTTCAGAGATTGCTCCTGTTGTAGCATATCCTGAGATTGCCTGGTCAACAACCTGGCAGGATGAGACAATTAACGACGCTTCTGCTCTTGGTCTTGAAGACGAAGGCAGAACTCTTGTAGCAGAGACTGAGGAACTTATCGCAGAGAAGCTTTCCGAGTACCCTGATCTTGAGGGTAAAAAAGTTGGTTTCTTCTGGCTCAGCGAAGATGATCTTGGAACTTTCTATATTTATACTAACAATGATCCAAGAGCCGCTTTCCTTGGAGACCTTGGCCTTGTTACATCGGAAAGTGTAACTAATCTCATCGAAGATGATACAGCTTTTTCTATAACTGTAAGTGCTGAGAATGCAGATCTCCTTGATGATGTTGATATCATCATCACTTACGGTCAGGAGTCACTTGTAGAAGCTATGCAGAAGGATGGAAGATTCTCCAAGATTCCTGCTGTTAATAACGGAGCTTTTGTACTTCTTGACTCAAACGATGTACTTGCAGCTGCAAGCACACCAACTGTTCTGTCTATACCATATTGCATTGATGATTATCTGAAAGCGTTAAATGATGCCGCAGCAAAAATACAGTAAATCAAAAATCTTAATATTCGCAGTTTTGGAAATAGTTATCGTGGTAGTAGCGCTGCTTAGCTCAGTAGCTTATGGCAGCAAGAGCATCCCCTTTGGGGATGTTCTTGGCTACCTTTTTAATTCCGGTAGCGATTCCTTTGAGGCTGCAGTTATAGCCGCCAGAATACCAAGAACAGTCTTTGGTGTTTTGGCTGGTTCTGCGCTTGGGGTATCCGGTGCCCTGATGCAGGCAATAACCAGAAACCCTGTGGCAGATCCTAGTATTCTTGGTGTCAATACAGGGGCTTCTCTTATGGTGGTGATTGGAATTGCTTACCTCAATATTAGTTCAGGGCTTGGGTTAATTGGCCTGTCTTTTGTAGGCGCAATACTGACAGCTCTTTTCGTCTATGGAATTGCTTCCTATGGATTTGGCGGTGCCAATTCACTTAAGCTTGCTCTCTCAGGAGCCGCAGTCAGTACTGCCCTCGGAGCTTTAGTCAACACCATAATGCTGCCTGATTCTCAGGTAATGAAAGAATTCAGATTCTGGCAGATTGGCAGTATAGGCGGTGCCACCTGTGATGATATCAGGCTCGTACTTCCTTTTGTGATCATAGGAATAATCATGGCTCTAATTCTTGCATCATCCTTAAATGCTATGGCACTTGGGGATGAAATGGCAGTTTCTCTCGGAGTTAATGTAGGCCTTGTAAGGGCTCTTTCTGCACTGGCGGGTGTCATGCTGTGTGCTGTCGTTACAGCAATTGCGGGACCTGTCGGCTTTGTAGGGCTGATGCTCCCCCATCTTGTAAGGCAGCTCCTTGATAATGATATGAGGCTTATAATTCCTTTTTCTGCTGTTGGCGGGGCTGGGCTTCTGGTGATATCTGACGTGATTGGAAGAGTTCTGGGGCGTCCCGGTGAACTGGAAGTCGGCATAATTACTGCAATTCTCGGAGCTCCTATTTTTATCTGGATTGTAGCAAGAAGTAAGGCTAAAGGTATGTAAAAAGATAGCGTAAATATGAGCAATATTCATATTGATACACATTTAAAATTCAAGAAAAGATCAGATATGTATAATACCGAAAGTACACTAAAAAAAATATATAGAAAATCATATCATCGTAACCTCATCTGTACTCTGACGTTACTGTTTGTAATAACAGTCCTGGGAATACTGATGATGACGATAGGTAATACCAATTATTCTATTTCTCAGGTTGTGAAAGCCCTTTTTATAGATCAGTCTTCAAAAGCCTCTTACACTATCATTTCATTAAGGCTTCCAAGGCTGATTGTAGGCGGGCTTGCAGGTTTTTCTTTTGGAATTGCAGGCTATACTTTCCAGAGTCTCTTGCGTAATCCTCTGGCAAGTCCCGACATAATAGGTATCACCTCCGGTTCTTCTGCTGCCGCTGTTTTCTGCATTCTTATCATCGGAGTAAGCGGCGCTTTGGCCTCTTTTTTCTCTGTTATAGCGGGGCTTGCAGTGACAGCAATAATATTCCTGTTATCGGGAAAGGGAAACGGCTTTGGAACCAAGATGATCCTGATTGGGATTGGTATGCAGGCTGTTCTAAATGCTCTTATATCCTGGATGCTGCTCGTAGGTTCTGAATATGACGTTGGAACTGCCCTCAGATGGCTTCGCGGAAGTCTTAACTCTGTGACTCTTTCTGACATTCCGGCTGTTGCGATCACAACTGTTATGTGCGGCGGACTGATGTTTGTATGTAACAGATACCTCAGGATCATGCAGCTTGGAGATGAGTTTGCAAGTACGCTTGGTTCTCCGATCAACCTTGTGAGGATCTGCTGCATGGTATGCGCACTTGTTTTATCTGCTGTTGCTACTTCTGCTACAGGGCCGATTGCATCTATAGCTTTTTTATCTGGTCCAATTGCTGTGGGCATAACAAGAAATGGCAAAAATGCCATGTTGATATCAGGTCTTGTGGGCACAGCTCTGGTTTACGCAGCAGAGCTTGCTTCCAAAAACCTTTTCAGCACCAAATATCCCGTAGGCGTCATTACCGGAATCCTTGGTGCGCCTTATTTACTATTTTTATTACTTCGTCTTAACAGGAAGGGGGATAAGATATAATGAAATTTTCCGGACAGAACATGACTGTTGGTTATGATGACAGATCGATCATAAATGGCCTGAATATAGATATTCCTGAAGGGAAATTCAGTGTAATAATTGGTCCTAACGGCTGTGGAAAATCAACTCTTTTAAAGAGCTTTGCAAAACTTTTAAGGCCGCAGCAAGGAAATGTACTCTTAGATGGCAAATCCATTTACGAAATTCCTACTCTCCGCCTCGCAAGACAGATTGGACTTCTCCCTCAGTCACCGCTTGTTCCCAGCGGTATTACAGTTGCTGACCTGGTATCAAGGGGAAGATTTCCATATCAGAATTTCCTTGGTCAGCTCTCCAAGGCTGATTATGAAGCTATTTCTGCGGCTATGGAAGCTATGGGCATTATGGATCTGGCCGATAAGCCGGTGGATTCTCTCTCCGGAGGCCAGCGTCAGAGAGTATGGATAGCTCTTGTGCTTGCTCAGGATACAGATATTCTGCTGCTTGATGAGCCAACGACCTATCTCGATATTGCTTATCAGGTTGAGATTCTTGATTGCCTTGAGAAATTAAACGAATATAAGAAGACAACGATAGTTGCAATCCTGCACGATATCAACTTATCTATAAGATATGCAGATCACATTTTTGCCATGAAAGGTGGAAAACTTATAGCAGAAGGTGCTCCCAGAGATATCATAACAACTGATCTTATGAGACAGATTTACGGGCTCGAATGCTCTATAATTGAGGATCCTGAGACACTTGATCCTTATGTAATTCCAAGGAGCAGTGTTATGAGACATGCAGAACGGTATTAAGTGGCTCTGTGCCACTCAATACCTTACTTCAAAAGAACGTTCATCAGCTATGATTTCCATTGTTGTCCTGTCTATACTTGATATGTCGATAAATCTCCCATTACGGATAGTAGCCACAAACCTGTCAATAGCATCTTCATCCCCCTGGACTTCACAGGTTACCGACCCATCATATTCATTTTTTACATATCCTGTGAGCCTGTACATATTTGCTGCATGCATGGCAGTGTATCTGAATCCCACTCCCTGCACCATTCCATAAAAGCAAAGCCTGAATCTCTTTATCATTATTTACTTTCCGCCTTTTCCTAATGCTTTCAGCATCTCCATTGCTTTGGCATAGGACTCTTTCATCTTAGAAGGGGTATTTGTAGCTATTCCTTTGGCCTTAGCCTTCGATAACAATTCCTCATCATCACAAATAAACAGGATATCAGTCTTACCATCTGTGATGATATCAAAGGCTCTATCAGCATCTGCTGTCTCTACAGCTGCATGATGCCTCTCGCTTAGCATGGCAACCTGCTTCTTAATGGTCTCATCTTCATGATCATCAATACATAAGATAATTCTAGAATACATAATCTGCTCCATCTGTCAGATCTATAATAGACCTATTCTTTTCATCTCAGCCGGGCACTTGTGTGGCATGCCAGGTCCGTACTGGCATCTAGGACACTGCAGGCATTTCACATACTCACGTCCCTCTAATACTGCTTCACAAAACGCCGGATCAGCAAGAATGGCTTTTCCAAGATCAACTGTATCTACAAGGTCATTTTCAACGAGATATTTGGCTAGTTCAGGCTCATATATCCCATTAACACAGGATACAGGAACTCGTCCCTTGAAATGATCATGGAATCTTATGCCAAGTTCACAAATGTTATTATATGGCTTGGAATCATCTTCCTTAAGTGATGGATCATCCCATTCTATACCAGTTGAAACCTGGAGATAATCGCAGCCCGCCTTAACATATTCTTCTGCAATTTCGATTGCAGTTTTCACATCAGGCTCTATTCCTGCTGTTCTGATAGAAATAAGGAAATCTTCACCACATGCCTCTCTTATCCTGTGAATTATTTCTACAGCAAATCTTGCTCTGTTTGTGATGCTTCCACCATACTCATCATTTCTAAGGTTTGTCTTTTTAGAAATAAACTGATTTATCAGATATCCGTGGCAACCATGAAGCTGGATTCCATAATAGCCTGCCTTCTGAGCCCTAATTGCGGCATCAACAAAGGCGTCTTGCATCTTATGGATTTCATCTACTGTCATTTCTTTTGAAAAAGAGCTTCCATCCCTTACAGGAACTCTTGAAGGTCCTATTGCCTCTCCGCATTCAGGATTGGACGTTATTCCTGTGTGATTAAGCTGGATCATTACCGCAGCTCCATTATCATGACAGGCCTCAGTGATAGCCTTGTGGCCTTCTATCTGCTCGTCATTCCATAATCCCAAATGAATCTTACCAAATCTTCCATCAGGAGTTACAGCAGTTGCCTCAACACAGATAAGGCCGCATCCGTGCTCTGCCCTCTCTCTATAATGATCTATATGTTTCCTCGTAACCTTACCATCCGCTCCTGCATAGTCAAACTTAACAGTTGGCGCCATTGTAAGACGGTTCTTTATTCTAGTCTTGTTAATGATCATTGGATCATTTATTTGTGCCATAAGCTCTTTTCTCCCATAAATGTTTAGGAATTTCGGAGAAATTTCCTCGTTAGAGCGCGCCCATGGCGCGCAAACAAAAAGCGCATGCCGTAAAATGTCTTACGACAAAACGGCATGCGTTATAAAACTGATCAAGCCTTCTCAGGTTCCGGATAATCAACACCGAATGTTTCTACAGTAACTGTCTTCATAACCTGAGGTGTTACAGGGCGATCGTTCCAGTCAGTGTCAACTTCAGCTATTTTATTAACTATTTCCATTCCCTCTGTAACCTTACCAAATGCAGCGTAGTCACCATCAAGGTGTGGAGCCTTCTTGTGCATGATAAAGAACTGTGAACCTGCTGAATCAGGCATCATTGATCTTGCCATAGAAAGAACACCCTCTGTGTGCTTAAGATCATTCTTGAATCCGTTTGAAGAGAACTCACCCTTGATATCATAGCCAGGGCCTCCCATTCCAGTTCCCTCAGGATCTCCACCCTGAAGCATGAATCCGTTTATAACGCGATGGAAAATAAGACCATCATAGAAATTCTTATTGATAAGAGAAATGAAGTTGTTAACTGTGTTTGGCGCAATCTCAGGATAGAGCTCAGCCTTGATAACATCTCCATTTTCCATTGTTATTGTTACTATTGGGTTCTGTGCCATTACAATTTCCTCCTTGTACATAAGTGCTTACATTATAGCATGTTATTGATATGTCAGTACACATGTTATACACATGTTATTTCTCTATAGTTACTGAATCATTATCTCACGAAATGCGCAGTATAGTGCGCATTTTTGTCTGAATAGTAACTCTCGATACCCGATATTTCTTTTGAAGCAGGATTTTTGCGGATTACTTCCGCTTTTGCCCGCAAGAAGTCATAGGTGTATAACCATGCATATTGGGGTATAAGATGTCATAGCTGTTTAATCATGCTGATTTGGGTGTAAGATGATAGTATTATATAGTGTATCTAGAATTATCCGGATATTGTATTCTGGGCTCAGTTAATATGTAGGTTCATTGGGCACACAAACGAAAAGGTCTGACTAAAATGAGGAAAGTTTCAATCATAAATTACATAGAAGTTATACTGATCAGCATTGGCTGTACGCTGATTTTGACATTTCTTTTTAACCAGCTTGGTCTTACTGATAACGCTTCTTATCGTGAAATAGCAGAGCATCAGTTTTACGGGCACAAAACACTTGTTGATGCTTTGATGGAATACTGCTTTGTTTCACCGTTATTCGAGGAAGCTATCTTTAGATATGTCCTATTCAATCTTATATTGTTCGTCCTTTTACTGGTTAAAGATCCTAAACGCTACAGAAATCGCTTTACTATTCCTGAAATTCTTATGAAAACAGATACATTTATGGATTTTCTATACGTTGAGTCCGTGTCACCATCAGTTGAATCTGAAGATAGTGTGGACGGATATCGAGAAAGAAAAGAATTCGACGACAATAGTTATAGTTTAATTTTTAGTCACCTCTCCCAACTTACAAAGCAAGCTCATATTGCTGTTTGGGCTACAGCTCTTTTATTTGGAATATACCATGGAAATCTGGTTCAAGGCGTATATGCAGTCATAATGGGACTTGTTATTACATATAGCTACGCTGTTTACCGCCGATTCTCAGTCCCTGTGATAGCTCATATCTGCGCTAATGCGGTATCTCTTTTGCTGGTGTATCTATGATTTCTTCTATTGTCTTCTTTTGTCTTTTACCCGATTCTAAAAAAATATCTTTTTCGGGCAAAACAAGGTTCAGAAACACTATACAAGCCACAATATACAATAACGTTATAAAGGGCCGATGCAGTCATAACCGCATCGGCCCGTAAATTATGCCTTATTTCTAATGTTTTTAATACTGATGTACTAATCTAAGTTTTTAAATCTAATACCTCTAACTAAATATCTTTAATTCTGATATTTAACCTCAGTATCCCTTGATTTAAATACTTTTAGTTCTGATTCTTCAATCAGTTAAGTGTATACTCGAAAGAATTACCTACCTGTCCTACGCCAAGAGAACCAAATTCGATACTCTGGCCATTTGCAATGTAGCTGTTCCAGTCTACAGGTGTGATCACATAGTAATTGCCATCTGTCTTAACATTTACATTCCAGCTGGAATCAATATTGAGCTGATCCTTGGCAATCTTAAGAGTCCATGTGTTAACAGCATTGCCTGTGCTGTTTGTGATCTTGTAGCTAACCTGATAGCCTGAGCCCCAGCTATTGATTGAATATGTAAGCTCGAGCCCTGTTCCTACAGGAGTAGGATCTGTCTGACCCTGATTAGGATCTTCCTGCTGTCCGCCCTGGCCTGGATCTGTCTGACCCTGTTCGCCTGAACCCTGGCTTGGATCTGTCTGCTCGCCACTTCCTGTGTTTCCACCTTCGCCAGGCTGAGCTGTCTCATCCTTAACCTTCTCAAACTGCCACTGCTGGTTAGGATTTCCATTGTATGTCCACTGAACTACGTTTGTGCCATCATCTGTCTTCTTCTCGTAGCAATCAAGATACTTGCTTGCTCCTGAAGCCTTAGTTCCAATTGTGTAATATCCGGAATTAGCAGTGTTCTTAACTATAAACTGCTGAGCATCTCCGCCATATCCCTGATATGTACCAACATTAGCACCATCAGTATCCTCACCATTAGCTACGTCCATCATGATATTTCCAAGCTTGCTGGTAAGAGTGATGTAGCCATCAGATACGTTTGAAACATACCACTTCTGGCCATCTACACCTGATCCTGAACTGATAATAACACTGTTCCAACCATCTGCCTTGTTGCCCTCAACTGTGAGGTACTTCTGAGACTGAACACCCTTGATATAGTACCAGCCATCTTCAATACGTGCAGTTGAATTCTCATTTACAACAGGTGTCTGTTCCTGTGATCCGCCCTGGTTTCCACCCTGATTTCCTGAAGGATCAGGATTGATCTCTGGTGTATTTGATCCGCCGCCTGCTGTAGGCTGACCAAAGGTCTCTGTATAAGCCTGGATTACCTTGTTATAAGCCTGCTTAGGTGTGCCAGGTCTTGAGAACAGAAGTGGAGCTGAGTTGCTAATCCATGTTGTCTGATCTGAAAGTCCCCACCATGTGATACTTGTGATCTTGCCACCATTCTTCTTGAGGCTGTTGATGTTCTTGAAGAGATTGTAAGCATATGTTGCCATATCGCTGTCACCCTTGTTGGTGATATCCATCTCTGTGATCTGAACTTCAAATCCAGCATTTAAGAATGATCTAAGTGCTGTTGTGTAATAATCAACTGAAGGGAAGCCTGTTCCGAGGTGAGACTGCATACCAACACCTGCGCAAACTTTTTTACCCTGGTTGATGTAGTTAACAAGCTTGATCACATTGTTAACTTCCATGTATGTATTGTAATCATTGTAAAAGAGCTTAACTGAATCTGTAAGTTTGAAGTACTCAAGGCAATCATACGCATAGTTGAAAGCTTTTTTAACATAAGTTGCATTTGTTCTGTTGTTGCCGTAAACAGCTTCCCAACCTGAGTTGTTTGCATGAATAACTTCGTTTGCTACGTCCCATGCATATACTACAGAGCCATACTGGCTGTTGTAAACATGGTTCATAACTGTCTTGACATACATCTCAAGACGCTTGTCCATTGTAGACTGGTTTACAAATCCGCCATTTCCTGAATAGCCGTTTCTAAAGAACCAGCTAGGTGTCTGTGAATGCCATACAAGTGTATGAGCTCTCATCTTAAGGCCGTTCTGATAGCAGATCTTCATAACTTCATCAACTGTATTGAAGTTGATCTGTGGAACATACTGCTCGCTGTATCCGTCAGGGATGTAATATCCTCTGCTCTTAGCATCATTTACAGAAATAAGTCTTGCAGAGCCGCCAAGAAGTGCATCAGGCTTCATCTCATTCTCAAGAGTGATGCTGTTGTAATGTGTCTTGAGGAAGTTAAGCTGTCCGGCATCTCTGAGCTGGTAAAGGTTGATACATGTTCCTGAGTAGCCATACTGAGCACCATAGGTATTGCGGAGGTTGGCTTCTACAACCTGTCCCTGATTTCCTGTGTTGCCCTGATTGCCGCCCTGATTTCCTGTGTTACCCTGGTTTCCACCCTGGTTGCCTGTGTTACCCTGAGATGATCCTGATCCATTGCCCCATGTGAGGTAATCAACATATGCATCCCATGTTCCATCATCTGATGTAATTGTAAGTTCTACAGTCTGAACACCGGTTCCGTGCTTAACGCTCTCTATTGTGTACTCTGCAGGGTACTCATCGCCATAATAGAATGTTCCCTTTTCTTCTCCACCTATCTTGAGAACAACCTTGGCCATGTTGCTGTTGTTAGAGCATCCGCGAAGTGTTACGTTGTGTGTATCATAAGCAAAATACTGATCAAAGCTTACAGTATCGTTGTTAGCATAAAGAGCCACACCATTGAATGGGCTGCTGATAACGCCTGCATACTGACCACTTCTGGTCATGTTCTCACATTCAACCTTATTGTCGCTTGACTGGTTGCCTGTGTTACCCTGGTTGCCGCCCTGATTTCCTGTATTGCCCTGATTCTCATTGCCGCCCTGATTTCCGCCTGCTGCCTCTCCTGGAGCCTGAGCCTTCCAGTAATCAAACTCAAAGTTTCCGTTGAATACAAAGCAGATATTCTTGACACCTGAAACATTCTTCATTGTGCCTGTGAAATCAGCATTTTTACCATTTGTATTAGAAAGATTGATCGTTCCAAGGAGGTTTCCGCTTGGGCTATTCTCTCTAACCTGAACTGTTCCTGAACCTCTGCTGTTAACATTAACAGTGATAGATCCAAGTCCATTGGAGAAATTAACACCCTTAACCTTGGTGTAATCGCCATTTGAAATGTTGTTTACCCAGGCAACACCATCGCCGTTACCCTGAACACCGATTCCGCTCTGTGTAAACATTGTCTCAGCCTGAACAGCCTCATAAGGATTTACATATGAAAGCTGTGAAACACCTGACATTGAAGGTGTAAGTGAGCTAATCCTGCCGCCTGATACATTGATCTTATCGATCTGTGTTGTTCTGTAGCCAAGGCTCTTACCGATAACCTTAGACTCAACAGATCTTGTGTGATAAGCCATGTAGTAGCTGCCCTTGAACTCAAAGATCATGTGGTGGTTATTGCCTGTAGAACCTGAGAAGAATACTCCGGGGTTCTTCATGATCTCGCCCTGATATGTGAAAGGTCCCATAGGGCTTGAGCTTGTCATATATTCTATAGCTGCGTTATTAAAGCCGTTTGCGCAATTCCAGTTAGAACAGTATGAATAGTAATAGGTATTTCCAATCTTGTTGATGCCTGAATCCTCAAAAAGATAAGGTGCATCAATTGTTACAGCAGAACCTGATGTAGAGATCATGTTGCTGCCAAGTTTGATAACTCGAGCTGTCTTGGGATGTGCAGCCTGTCCGTTAGGAACACCGCCGCCAAAGTAAAGATAGCCTGTACCGTCTGAATCAACAAGTACTGCAGGATCAAACATCCATACAACTCCACTTGCTCCAGGTGTGCTGCCGTTTACAAGTGCTCTTCCTATAGGATCTGACCAAGGTCCTGTAGGTGAATCTGCTGTCAAAACACCGATTCCGCCGCCATTGTTGGCAAAATAAAGGAAAAACTTGTCTTTACCATTGATCTTCTTGGTTGCAATACATGGTGCCCATGAATTGGATGCCCATTTTGCTGCACCGCTACTTCCAGCGATCTTGAAACTGCCATGGTCTGTCCAGTTGACCATATCCTTGGATGAGTAGCAATTAAGTGTGTTGATCTTACCATAAGTGTTTTCGTTGTTGCCTGCAAACTCCTGAGTGTCGTTTGTTGTGTAAACGTAAACAGTGTCATTATACACAAGTACTCCCGGGTCTGCGCCGTAGTTCTGTGTTACAAGCGGGTTGTTCTCATTGTCAGCTTTTACATAGCTGCCATTTACTACACTAGCCGCCTGTACGTCAACACTATTTCCGATTACCGCTCCCCCAAACAGCATCAGGCAAAGTGCTACCGCTAAACGTTTTTTCATACTTGACCCCTTTCCATATTCGTTTTTTCGCTCGAGCAACATCATCATAGCAATAATGTTACGGTTGCACTTCCCATAAATTGCGCGTTGTTTCACATTTATTGCGAAATTTGTAACATTTTTTGTAATATTTTAATAATTTACAAATATTCATAAAAATAACTGTATATTATGTACAATTACCTAGTGGTTTTTCGCTACAGTTTTCGCATTAATGGCAGTGTCATAAAAAATAAAGACAGCAAAGGCGATAAATATCTCAATGCCTAAGACAAAAAGTGGCTGTCGCATTAGTGCGACAGCCACCTTAAAGTCTTATGTATTACTGTAACTGTATTGAATCAATTCGTTCACTTCATGAACCCCATCTGCGTCAATATCAAATACATACCATGCATTACCGCTGCCGCTTGTAGGAACTTCAAATGTGTCCACAAGAACGCTTCCCTTGTATACGTTGACGGTTGCTCCTGATTCTGTTATCACAGGGGTGCGGCTGTAGTTATAGGCAACATACTTAAGCGTTTTTCCTTTAAAATATTCGTTGTCGATATCTATAGTTATAGTTTCCGGTCCTAATCCGCGGGTATTATCAACATCTAAAGTTGCTACAACTTCGCCGTTGCTGCTAAGTTTTTTCTTACTGTAGAAAACGCTGGCGACCTTTCCACCATCCTCCCCATAAATATCCAGATGCGAATCCAGATCTTTGGGAGTAGGATTCCATGTGAGTACTATTCTGTACTGTCCTTCAGGAAGCACCGGTGAAATAGCCATTATTACAGGTTCTATTGATTCCTGCTCCACTGCGGTAACGTTAAAGTATCCGGTAATGAAACCATCGATTGATACTTCTGCAGTGTAATCTCCTTCCTTTACAGCAAACTGTACATCTCCATTTTCAGTTGAGACTGCTTCTGCAATGAAGTCACCTTCCTGATTGTCTTTACCTTCACGAAGCCTTACAACAGCACCTTCAATTGAAGATCCGTTTACAGCATGTATAACACGTCCATAGATTGCGAGAATAAGTGCTTCAGCCTCTTCTGAATACTTGGTCAGCACATAGTCATTTATCTGCGCGGAGGAATCTACTGTAACATCGGGATTATCCCAGGGAGCAACTACGTTGAATCCGAAAGATACAGATTCTCCTGCCGGAATATTCTGATTGTAAACTGCATTCTTTATAACATATCTTCCGTTCTCGTGCTGTTCGATAATGCCGTTCCATATCTGTGTGATTTCATTGGCAAAATCAAATTCAAGTCCCCAGTCCTCAATAGTCTTGTCAGTATTGTTCGTGATAGTTACCTGGCCTGTGAAGCCTGCCCCCCAGTCTGCTATAACTTCATAAGTGACTGTGTAGTCTTCTTCTTGCGTATCTGTCTTGGCATTCAGGTTTTTAAAATCAGTGGGTTCGCCATTAAAAGCTGCACCAACGCTGAATCCAAAGAATACAGATCCGCCAACCGGAATATCCTGATTCCAGCCGCAGTTATTAATAACAAACACGCCGTTTTCATGGCTTTCTACAACGCCGTTCCAGATTGTTGTAAAATCTGGAGCGTCATAGGCCATGCTCAGTTTCCAGTCTTCGATAACCCTATCGCTCGTATTCTCGATAGTAACACCTGCATTGTATCCATCTCCCCAATCTTCAAGGAGAGCAAATGTAACCTTGTATCCGGGATCTGCAGATTCTTCTGCTACAACAGGCTCTTCAGGGAAAACTTCCGTCTCTTCTTCGGGCGCTTCTGGCAGCACGTATGTTACTTCAGACTCCTCATCAGGCGCTTCTTCAGCAAAAGAATTGAATGAGATCATGTTAAAAGACATTGCTACTACTAATAACGTCGAAACCAAAACACTCTTTTTCTTGAACATAATATACCCCTTCTACAATACTTAGTTGTCAGTTTAAGCAATATCACAGCGCCGGCAGAAGTGATATCACCAAAAAGAAGTATACCAATAATATATATCGTGCGCAATTAGTAGTTATAAAAATTGCGAATTTTCGTAATTTTTCGTAATTTCAATCAATTCATTATTTTTTCTGCTTTTAATTCGAACAACTGCCTATTACCGTTAAATTCTTTTCCATTACTAGAGCCCATTTTTTATTCTATCGCTTTCACATTTTAATTACCTTTCCTAATGCGAAAGCATATATGAAAACTTCTTTAACCTTCATATTGGTAGCGCTCTCAAGGGCTCTCTTATACAGATCAAGCTGGATACTATATCTATCCACAAGTTCCTGTTCTTCCTGCACCCTGTCAGTCTTGTAATCCAAAAGAACTATCTGCCCATCCTCAATGAACCAGGCATCGATAATTCCCTGTATCAGCACTGTTTCGCTTTCAGGATATTTATCGTCAAGCTCACTTGCAGGAATTCCCATCATAAATGGTTTCTCCCTTACAAGCTCTCCTCTTCTAAAGGCCATGCCCATTCTCTGTCCAAGGTCAGTAGAAAGAAAGGTTGTAATATCAGGACACCAGATACTTGGAAGATATTCCTCCGTGATCATGCCCTTTGAGATCATACCTTTCATCCATCCATATATCCTCTTGGAAACCGGGTCTATCTTGCGGTGCTCTGTCTTGATATTCTCAGCTTCCTGCATGAGCTCTTCATTGCTCCTGATATCTCCAGATTCCTGTTCGAGCTCATCGTTTCCATAGATATCTCTGGCTTCCTGCATGAGCTTCTCATTTCCATAGATATCTTTGTCGAGAATCTCCATGATCCTATGGTAGGCAGTTCCGCGCTCAGCTCCTGTAAGTTTCTTGATATGCTCAATATCGTCATTCCTCTCTTCTGCATAATCTGCGCTATGAGTAAAGACTTCGCCCATTTCCTCCAGCATGTGCTTTTTGAGCTCGGTAACAGTTGTCTTGGTGAAAAGACCTTTCAAATACTCAAATGGATACTTAGCTTCAAACTTCTCTCTAAGGCGCTCTGCCTCTTCTCCGCTGTAGGCCTTGACCGCATCGGAAAGCTCCTGCTGCCTTGATATTCCCATGACATCACCTTTTAGCATATCTGCAGCGATCTCATCATCAGATAAAAAGACAAAACTAAAGTCCGGAACCTGGCTCTCTGATTCCTGATAGCCTCTATACATTTCATCAGGCACTCCAAGCGCGGCAAGGCCCTTACTAAAGCCTGGATGGCTCACTACCGACGGAAGTATGAGATCAAGATAGCTTCCGGCGCTCTCTCTTAGAGAATAAGGAAGAAGCTTCTCTTTTCCGGCTATCACAGGAAGTCTTCTTGCTTCCTTGGTAATTGCATCAAGAGGCTTTTTAAGCGCGCCTGTCATAATGAGTTTTTCCTTGGCTCTTGTGAGGGCAACGTATAAAACTCTAAGTTCCTCTCCAAGGCTGTCAGTTTTCATCTTGTCTGCGATTATAATTCTCTTTAATGTATCGTATTTAACTCTGATTTCAGAATTGATACTCTTTACGCCAATTCCAAGATCCATATCAACAATGAGGTCGCCCTTGGTTTCTCTCAGGTTAACGCCCTTGGCAAGACCGGACACGAATACAACAGGAAACTCCAGACCCTTGGACTTATGGATACTCATGATCCTGACAACATCCGCATTCTCATCAATTATTCCTGCTTCGCCATAGTCAACCTCAACAAGCTTCATGTGCTCAATATAGCGCACGAAGTGGAAAAGGCCCTTAAAGCTTGTCTTTTCAAAAGAAAGAGCTCTTGCCATCAAAAGATCAAGATTGGCCTTACGCTGATTGCCCGCAGGCATTGCCAGACAATACTTATCAAAGCCCGTTTCGTCCATAATATGCTGCAATAATTCATGAACAGGCGTATAAATTGAGATAGTTCTAAGTTCCTCAACAAAGTCAATAAACTTCACAAGTTTATCCATGAGAGCATTCCTACCTGCAGATGCAACCTCATTCATAGCTCCCGCTTTACCTGTAGATGCAACCTCATCCATAAGTCCCACTTTACCTGCAGATGCCTCATTCATAAGAACATCCCTACCTGTAGATGTAGCCTCATCACTTTCCCTTGTAAGCGCCTTAAGCCCATAGTATAAAGAATCCTCGATAGAAGCTTTATCATCTTCTTTCACCATAACGCGGAGTCTGGCAAGCTCCTCGTCAGTAAAGCCGCCAATCGGTGAGTGCATCACAGAAACAAGTGGTATATCCTGGCTTGGGTTATCTACTATTGTCAAAAGATATAGTATAACCGCAACTTCGTAGGCCTCAAAATATCCACTCTTGGACTCAATATAAGTTGGAATTCCCTGCTCTTCCAGAACCTTTTTAAAGACATCATCCCATCCGGACAAAGACCTGAGTAATATAACCATGTCTTTAAAGCGCAGGTTTTTATCTTCATCCATGAGTTTATGGATACGCTCTGCAATTACGAGGGCCTCTTTTTCCTTGGGATCAAAGTCAGAGAGAGCCTCATTATCACTATCTTTATCAAACAGGATAAGTTCCGGAGTTACATTGTAAGTAGGCTCTTCGTAATAGTCAGCCCCTGTTACAAGCTTGGCATCCTCATCATAGTCAACGCTTCCAAGGTCAGCTCCCATGATCTTCTCAAAAATGTAGTTTGTAGCTTCAAGAACCTCTTTCCTGCTTCTGAAGTTCTTGTGAAGGTCTATTCTGCGGTCTAAAGCCTTTTCGTTTTTGTCATAGCTATGAAGCTTTTCCATAAAGATTTCAGGACGTGCAAGCCTGAACTTATAGATACTCTGCTTGACATCACCAACCATAAAGCGCTCTGATTTATCCGGCATATCGCCTGAGATTGACCTCAGCATCAGCTCCTGAACATTGTTACTATCCTGGTATTCATCAATCAAAACTTCTCTGTAATAATCCCTGTATTCAAGAGCCACCGCTGATGGCGTGCACATTTCAATGATCTCCGCGCAGGTCTTCCCCTTCGCTTCTTCCTCATCAGGATGATCTACCAGTATCTGAAGGGCAAAGTGTTCCATATCAGGGAAGTCTATCAGCTGCTTTTCTCTCTTTTTCGCATCAAAGAGCTGCTTGTATCTGATAGTAAGTCTGCAAAGTTCCCTGACAGCTCTGTCACAAAGAGCCATCTGTTCCACAACTGTCTCTGCTGGCAGGGCAAAATAGGTTTCCACAAGATCTTTGACTCTATCCTTAATTTTGCCTCTCTCGTTTTTAACATATTCTCTTTTATCAGGGTTTACTGTAGGATCCTTTTTACTTGATATTCTGCCAAAAGAAATCCCTCTAAGCCCGTCAAAAAGCTGATCATAGGTATCCTGTTTAAGAGCCGCCAAAATACTGTTTTTATCAGCATCAAGGTTATCTCCGTACATGTGGGGACCATCACTCTCGCAACATACCTTTTCTAACATCTCGATAGAAGATACCATCTCTTCAAGCTGGGTTCTTGCTTTCTCCACACATCTCTTTACCCAGGGAAGTTCGTCAAATACAACGCCTTCAAGGTGATAGTCCATGGATCTCTCTCTTATCCAGTCCTCCGGCCAGGGCATACTCATGGCAAATTTGTACAGCTCCGAAATGTACTCCTCAACCTTCTTGTCACTGCTGCCGGTACTGAAATACTCCATGCAAAAGAGAAAGTCGCTGTTCTCTCCGTCTTTGCACTTAGCGTACTCTTCTTCCAACATGTCCTGCATGACATCTTCCTTGAGAAGGCGCAGTTCTCCGTCATCACCAACTCTGAAGGAAGGATCGATCCCGATCACATTAAAATTGTTCCTAAGGACATACTGACAAAAAGAGTCTATTGTTGTTATCTGAGCATTGTGGATAAGTGTTTCCTGCCTCTGGAGATGCTTGTTATCAGGCTCTTCTACAAGCTTATTCTGGATAGCTATCGTGATCTTTTCCTTCATCTGCGCAGCTGCTGCCTTGGTAAAGGTAACTACAAGAAGATGGTCAATATCAACGCCGCCCATGATCATCTGAATGATCCTCTCTACCAGAACGGCGGTCTTACCTGAACCTGCTGCCGCAGAAACTAATATGTTGCAGTCTCTAGCATCAATGACTGCCTGTTGTTCTTTTGTAAATTCAACTGCCATATATAATGTCCATCTCTATCTATTATTGTCTCTATATACCTCAAAAAACTTCATTAAACATATCAATCATTGGCCTGACTACTAAGCCTTATTGCTTCCATTGCCTTATTTTCGTCCATATCAAGCTGCCTTGTAGCATATCCCGGGATCTTCTCGTCATATCCGCAGATAGTCTTGTACTGACAATAGGTGCAGGAATTTCGGCCACCGCCTTCATAAGGATCAACTTTGATATCTCCGTTAAGGATTCTTGTGCCAAACTCCCTTATCTTCTTGTTCACGTAGCCTGAAACTGCGCTGTAATCATCACTTGAAATAACCTGTGAGTAGACAGAAAAGCTTCCGTCCTTATTGTACTCAACCGGGATGACATCAGACTTTCCGCTAAGACCTTCATCGAGTCTTTGTATTACTTCATCATTATCGCTTACAAGTCCCGTCGTTCTGAGCTCTTTTTTGATAGCCTCATTAATATCCTCAGGCTGCATATCTCCCTTTCCATCAGCCATAGGATCATCCACATGGTAGTAGAGAAGCGCCGCAGGAACAACCTCTTTGCCGCCGGATATTTTCTTTTCCACAGCCGCTGCCACATTCATATACATCACAAGCTGCAGCTGCAGTCCATGGTACAGAAAAGCCAGATTGAATTTCTTTTTCCCTGACTTAAAATCCATTACCTTGACATAAATATGGTCATCGTCCTCGCACAGATCAACTCTGTCAATTCTTCCGCGAAGTCTCATCTTCTCGATGATTCGGGTCTTTTCATCCTCAGAAAGAGTTATATTTATCTCATCAAGATTGCCGGCTTCTCTAAAGTCCATCTCAAGGAAAGCAGGATTAAAGACTCCCTTGCTGATCTGGTACTTGAGAATTCCAACTGTCCTCGTCAAAATCCTGTGAATCCTGTCAATCATGTGCTGGTTACGGGAAGTGCTGCGAAGAATAGTATCTCCATAGCGGTCAACACACTCCGTAAGCGCTCTTCCCAAAATCTGCTCTGACTCCTCATCGGATAGCTCTCTCCAGTCAATCTTCCTGGTCATTATTTCGGAGGTGTACTTCTCTAATACTTCATGGAAAACATTACCCAGGTCAGATGTGTCGAAATCATATTCCTGACGCTCCTCGAGCTGAAGACCATATTTGATAAAGTGTGCATAGCAACAGGAAGCAAATGTCTCAAGCCTTGAAACACTGTTCTCAAGGCTTGCACCATAGAGTGACAGCGCAAGCATCTTGGCAAGTGGCTTATTCTCATAGTGTCTAAAGGCCGCAGCTTCTATTTTTTCAAGAGTAGATTTTGTATTCTCGTTTTCTCCAAGTACCTTTAAAAGGGCATATAGACTACTCTTTTCCTCATCGCTTATAACATCAATTGCATATTTCCTGATAAGCTCAGCAGCATTCATAAGACTGTCCATATAAGCTGCATTCTGGCTGTCAAAGCTGCCATCCTCAGGGCGCTGTACTATAAGCTCAGGAAACATCTGCTTTAGCTTGGGTACAAGATAAGCAGGTCTTCTGGACTTGCCTTCTCCATCAAGCTCTGCATAGGACAAATAGAGCTTATCTGTGGGCTTAGTCAGGTTCATGTACAGATAGAGCCTCTGGATATACATCTGCTGCCTCGGCGTCGGTGCAAGCTCAACACCTGTACCAAGGTCAACCAGAAACTGTCTGTCAACATCAGAGATGATACCGCCAGTGCCTGCATTTGAAGGTATAGCCCCGTCAACTGTTCCAAGGAAGAATAGTATCTTTATCTCCTTGAGCCTTGTTCTCTCCATATCTCCCACAATGATCCTGTCAACATCCTGTGGAATAGTGCCAACCTCGATGTCGCCAAAGCCAACACTGAGAATATCTCTGTACTCCTGAAGAGTGAGCACATCTGTGCCGATAAGTTCTCCAATCTGTGTCAAAAGAGCTATGACTTTATCATAAATCTGTTCAAACTCCTTGGCTTTTCTAAGATTTCCTTTTTGGATAAAGAAGTCCCTATATTCATCAAGTCTGGCCTTACTGTTATTTCGATCTATAACCTCAAGAATCGCATCAGATATCTCTTTGGCAGTAGCTTTCTGGACCCTGAAAAGAGGTGACAGCTCATCTGTTATAGTCACCCTCATGTTCTCAAGTTTCTCCATAATAGATAGCTCGCGCTCTGTCATGTCATCTGTTTTCTTATTGCCCGACATGAATTTCTTTGGCATACGCCTTGCAAATCTGTCATCCCACTGGCTTTTGCCCCTGATTCCAAGTGCTCTCACGTAGTTATCAAGAATATCTGTGTCTTCTCTTGAAAAAGCGGTCATTCCACTTCTCATATAGTGGAAAACATCTTCATATTTATACCCTGAAATTGCTATTCCAATGGCGCTCGTCAAATACTCAATAAATGGGTTGAGCATAAGGCTCGTATTCTGGTCAATATACACGGGAATCCCGAATCTTCCCGCAGTCTGCGCTATCAGCTCGCTGTATTCATCAAGTGAGCCGCAGACAATTGCTATATCTCTGTAGGCGTATTTGCCTGATCTTACCGCATCAGTTATCTTGAGCATAGTCTGACGCACTTCAGCTTCAGGCGTTGAAGCTTCGAAAATCTCAAGCTCCTGAGGAACCCCCTCATACTTTTTGGCATTATATCTAAAGAGATTTTCCTCCAGAAAAGAAAGAGCCTTGTTATCCTGAAGTCTTCTGACAGGTGAGCTGTTTATCCTGATATCACCGCTTCTATCTCTCATATTTCGCCATGTAGCAAAATCAGGAAGTGTTCCAACACTCTTCATTTCTTCCTGTGAAAGCTCATATTCGAGCTTTTCAAGATCACGGATTGTCTTTTTACTGAGCATGAAGAGTTCCTGCTCCTCATAGCTATTTGCGTATACATCCTCCCCGGCATCAATTGTCACAGTGACAATAACTTCTGTGGCGGATTTAAGGAGCTGCTTGATCACTCTGTACTGAATAGGTGTAAATCCGGTAAAGCCGTCAAAAATAATAACGCTGTTACTGATAAGTTTGGACTTTGAAACTGATTTACATAAAATATCAAGTGTCTCTTCTGTTGTTATGTATTTATTGGAAATATACTCATGGAACTCTGAGTAGAGGAGCCTTAAATCTCCGAGCTTACTGTGGAGAGCCCCTCTTTTCCCGCTCTTTTCCTCCAAAAGAGCAAGCTGATCATCAGTGATTCCATACTGCATGAACTCAGAAATTGTGGACTTGACCTCATCTATATATCCGGGCTTGTGCATGTTGGGGCCTATCACCGGAAGCTTATCCCCGAGAATATCCGCAACTCGCCTCAGGATAAGGCTCTTTCCCACATCATCAAGCACAGAAAAAGAGCTAAGACCTACTTCCTCAAATATTCTGTGAGAAAGTCGGCCAAAGCTCAGTACGTCGATGTTCATTATTGTATGCGAAGGGTGCATTCTGACTACATCCTTCTGTGTCTGCATTGTAAACTGATCAGGAACTATGATCAGAAAGTCTTTATCTTTTTCCGTAAAGCTTCTGTCAATGATCTCCTGATAAACTGTGGTGCTCTTACCTGCACCAGATGCCCCAAAACAAAACCTTAACATTACACGATCCTACTTTTACCTATTATTAGCGATAAGCCGGCTGCTTGTGTTTCCCAAACGATCATTCCCCACGAATTGTCTGGTCTCTGATTTCATCAGCATATCTGCAGCACGAAATATACTTCCACCTGTCATTATAATAGAAAGGAAGAATCATGTACATCTGCATTCTTCCCTCATCACCGGATAATGCAGAATGATAATAATCAACAATATAATCAGAAGATGACTTCTCAACTCTTTCCCTCACAGTTGAAATGTCATAAAATTTCTTAAAGCGTTCTCTGTCTTCCGGGTAAAGATACAAATCTGCATACTTGGCAACTGCTTTGGCAGCATTAGACTCATTATCTGCAACAGGCAGCTGTTCACTGTTAAGGTACAGGTTTTCTACAGTGCCGTCTTCATCATACAGATCAACTCTGAAATACTGGTTAAAAACGTGTGCCATTGCAACGTGAATACTGTCAGCAAGTTTCTTCTCATTTCCTTCAAGAGAAAGATTTCTTGGAACAACTGTAAAAGCAGCTCTATTACCCTGTCTCGCAATAAATCTAACCTTGGCTATTACTACGTTCCCATTTAAGATAATGCTCGATTCGCTCCTGTGGTTCTCACTCTTTTCAGCGCTTTTTAAAACCTCCAACATTTTCCTGTTTTCCGGAAGATCAAGCCTGTAAGCTCTGGAATTTGCTGTTTCAATGTCTTTAACGGAAACAGAATTCAGGAATTCATGGTATGCTTTATTGGCATATAAAAAACTGATCCTTTCATCTTCAAGTTCCATGATCGTAATAGGAAGGTTGTTATAAACCTCCATGTTCTTGTCTCGAAGAGGAGTACTGCCAAGGAAATTGATTTCTCCTATATCGTGGTAATAATCCGCATATCTTATATCTTCACAGTTGTCAAAAGAAAAATCGTCAGGTCTTACAAATTCTTCTAAAGGCTTTGGTTTTCCAAACAGATACCCCTGCATCTTTTCGCAGCCTATTCGCCTTAGGAACTCATACTGCTCCTTAGTCTCAACACCTTCTGCAAGCGTATGGATATCGAGTTCTTTAGCCATGTTTATTATGGTCGCAATTATGACCTGTGTCTTTTTATTGGTATCAAAGGTTCTCAGAAAGTCCATGTCTATCTTGAGAACATCAAACTCATAAATCTTGAGGTTATTAAGAGAGCTGTAGCCTGAACCGAAATCATCCATCCAGACCTGATAGCCGCTGTCACGAAATCTCTTTATCTGATCTCCCAGAAAGCTTTCTCCGGAAGCAATGGCGCTTTCAGTAATTTCTATATTCAAAAGCTTTGTAGGGATTTCATATTTTTCCCTGCATTTATCTATCTCAGCCTTGATATCACACAGTTCAAAATCAAGACGTGAAAGATTGACAGATACAGGTTCCAGAGCCATTCCGAACTCAATGTCGCTCTTTAGATCAGCACACACCTGCTCAATGATATACAGATCAAGCTTGTGGATCAGGTGAACTTCCTCTAATACTTCAACAAATACTCCCGGGGAAATCATTCCATAAATAGGATCTATCCATCTGGCAAGGGCCTCGTAGCCACATACTTTTCCAGTAAGTGCTCTTACTTCTTTTTGATAGTAAACTTTAAAATAATGCTCCTTAAAGGCATCTTCAAAATTGTCGATCACATACTGCCTTAGTTCATTTTTCTTTTTCAGTTCATCGTCGTAGATATTGTAGTCTCTATCATAAACTCTTATTATGTCGTCGCAGGCAATCTTAGCCCTGTCTATCATGAAAACAGGATCAGTCTCACTACCGTCAGACAGATATATTCCTGCTTTGACGCGCATTTTGAGACCGCGCTCATATTTTCTGGCAGCTTCCTGAATTTTATCTATTTTTTGTATTATCTTTTCTTTGTCATTGGATTTGGACAGAATGATATAATGATCGCCACTTGTTCTTGCAATCATTTCATCGCTAAAAATGTGCTGAATTTCATCAGAAAGTCCCTTAAGAAACTCGTTTCCACCAGCAAAGCCATATTGCTGATTGAAAGCCTTGAAATTCATCACATTAAGATAGATTATTACAGAATAGATGCTATCTCCCTTGTTTTTAGATTCGTTGACACATCTTAATATTCCGTTTAGATTGAGTAGCCCTGTCAGGTCGTCATAGTCATCTTTCTGCGTTTGAAAAGCCTTGCTCAACTCATCCATAAAATCTCCTACATGTCTCATAGACATTATTAATGATTATACCATGTACCAATCATTAATAATCTTAATTTTGGCAATCTTTATCCTTATTTAAGATATAGACATAAGTTTTAATGAATGAATACTGCGCACTTATAAAAAGAGTCGTCCCAATACTGAGACGACCCAAATTTGTATGTAGTAAATATTTCTTTCTAATAAGCAATCAGTGGTGGAAAAGTCTGAGGCCGTTGAATGCCATTACCATGTTGTGGCTGTTGGCAGCTTCAATAACGTTATCGTCACGAACTGATCCGCCCGGCTGAACAACATATTTAACACCGCTCTTATAAGCTCTTTCGATGTTATCGCCAAATGGGAAGAAAGCATCTGATCCAAGGGCTACATCAGTGTTTTTATCAAGCCAAGCTCTCTTTTCAGCCTCTGTGAAAACAGGTGGTTTTTCCTTGAAGATGTGCTCCCACTTACCATCAGCAAGTACATCCATGTAATCTGCGCCGATGTAGAGGTCGATAGCGTTATCTCTGTCTGGTCTCTTGATGCTGTCAAGGAATGGGAGATCGAGAACCTGTGGAGCCTGTCTGAGGAACCAGTTATCTGCCTTGGAGCCTGCAAGTCTTGTGCAGTGGATACGGCTCTGCTGACCTGCGCCGATACCAATTGCCTGTCCGCCCTTAACGTAGCAAACAGAGTTGGACTGTGTGTACTTAAGTGTGATAAGGGCAATCTTGAGGTCAATCTTGGCTGAATCAGGAAGTTCCTTGTTATCTGTAACGATGTTATCAAACATCTCATCTGTGATCTCGATGAAGTTGTGACCCTGTTCAAAGGTAATTCCAAATACCTGCTTCTTCTCGATAGCTGCAGGAACATAGTTTTCATCTATCTTGATCACAGCGTAATTGCCGTTTTTCTTGGCCTTTAGAATTTCAAGTGCCTCATCTGTATAGCCGGGAGCTATGATTCCGTCTGAGACTTCTCTTTTAACAAGTCTTGCTGTATCAGCATCGCAGACATCAGAAAGTGAAATAAAGTCGCCAAATGAGGACATTCTGTCTGCGCCACGGGCTCTGGCATAAGCATTAGCAAGAGGGCTGAGTTCTCCAAGATCCTCTACCCAGTAGATTTTCTTCTCAATATCTGTAAGCGGAAGACCTACAGCAGCGCCTGCAGGTGATACGTGTTTAAAAGATGTAGCGGCAGGAAGTCCTGTAGCCTTCTTGAGCTCTGAAACAAGCTGCCATCCGTTGAGTGCATCCAAAAGATTGATGTATCCTGGTCTTCCGTTTAATACTTCGATAGGAAGATCTGAGCCGTCCTCCATGTACACTCTTGAAGGCTTCTGATTAGGGTTGCAACCATATTTTAACTGTATCTCGTTCATACCTGTCTCCTTATTATATAAAATCATGATCAGTATTTTGGTATCTTTGCCTTAGTTATTCTTGTTGATAATTCTGCTCTCATACTTGCCTGTAGCAATCTCAATATATCTTGTGAAAAGAGATACCTTGTTATCTGCGTTGAGTGCATTCCAAACATTATTGGTAAATGTGTCGATATCTCCCTCGATATTAACAAGAGTAGGCTCTCCCTCATAGCTTGGAAGTGGATTTCCGTCGCCCATGTAGGTGTGGATGAAGTAGCCCTCACCGGCCTTAGGATTTTCGTATGTGTAAGTGAAGCGCTGACATGATGATGGGTCACCATGGTTGCTCTTTAAAATTGACATGGCAAAGTCGTATTTGCCGTCTTCAATGTTCATGATACCTGATATTCTAGGTGTGTAATTTGGAGCATCAGGCTCAAATTCTCTTGTTCTAAGAGACTGCTCGAAAGTCTGGCCCTTCTCCATAAGCTCATAAATTGTATCTGTCTGATCTCCATTTGTAACGATTGTTGAATGTCCAAGTACTCTTACAGGTGCATAGATGATGAGGCTTGGATCTTCCATCTTGGATGGATCAAAAGCCTGAGTGCGGATGCCCTCTCCATCTTCTACAAATACTCTGTTGCGGGAATTCTCACTTCTTCCCATGATAAAATATGCGCAAGCTGCATATTTACCATCAGTAGTAGTTCCAATTACAATTCCTCTGCCCGGGTAAGTTGTACTGCTGATTTCTGCTGTTAATTCCTGCATTTTAACCTCCTTAACACGAATCGAGTATGCCTGCTCGATTCTGCACACAGACATTCCGCACTTCGTGCTCCATGTCCTTAGTGCAACAAAAAAACCGCCTGAGCAAACCTCTAAAAGCGGTTGCCCAGGCGGTCGACATTCAATATTATTATCCATACTCCCATGTGGTTACCCACTCATCCGCCAGTTGTATGGACATCTATAACTTACAATATTCTCCCCCAAAAATCAACCCCATCTTTACACCTCGCCCCTCCTCATCAGAGACGAATGCGATTCGCAAAGAGGTATTTTCGCGCCTTTGTGAGTGAAGGATCCTGGGGCGGGATGACAGTTACATGAGGGATTCGTCGTAGATGGCTCTCTGACCGCCTACGTACTTGGGCCTGTGACGGGCACATATGATTGGGGCTGCGCCGATTTTACGAAGTGATATTCTGAGGGGAACTACAACGCTGTGCATGTGCATTCCGATCATGGTTCCGCCAATGTCTATGCCGGCTTCGGCTTTCTGTCCGATGTCCTCTACAAGAACAGGATCATCAAATCTCTCATAGCACACTGTTGCAAAGGCTCCTCCTGCATGATTGGGCTGTGGGATTGCATTGACCTGCTCAAAGCCATATTTCTCCATGGTTTCTCTTTCTACTACAAGAGCACGGTTTAAATGCTCACAGCACTGCGCTGCCACGAGGATACCATTTTCACGGCACACCGGAATAATACCGTCATATACTGCGTTTGCTGAATCAAGATTTGTTGCTGTTCCTATCTGATCACCCAAGATTTCACTCGAAGAACAACCTACTACAAAGATTGCCCCTTTGCGTAATTTTGCTGCCTCAAGAATTTCTTTTACAGCCTGTCTGCTCTGATTTGTTATCTCTGAAAAGTCCATGTCCTTTTGATACTCCTACTACCGCTAATTTGCTGCGTAAATTGCTTATTCCTCATATTTGTTCGGGTCATAAAGTCATAATGCTTTACATGCAAGAATATACGGATTTTGACTTTTGACGCCTATATCATATACGTTAACACATATAATGGCTACTGTACAGTTTCCGGGTTTGCATGTATAATGGAAACGTTTCCGAAGCCATACTGTCTTGTTTGGGCCTGTAAACTAATTCATTTGCAGTTGTACCTTTTTAGCCATACAATATTAGTATGATTCGATTAAATTGAAACGAAATTACACTTATCCATTCAGGAGGTTTATTATGCCAAGTTGGCTCAAAGACGCAGTATTTTATGAGATTTATCCACAAACATTCAGGGATACCAATGGAGATGGTATCGGTGACATCAACGGAATAATCGAAAAACTTGATTATATAAAGGATCTTGGTTGTAACGCGCTCTGGATCAATCCCTGCTATGATTCACCTTTCAAGGATGCAGGCTACGACGTACGCGATTACAAGAAGGTTGCTCCAAGATACGGAACAAATGAAGATCTGTACAGGCTCTTTTTGATTGCCCATGACAAGGGAATCCACGTACTTCTTGATCTGGTTCCCGGCCATACATCTGAAGAGCACGAATGGTTCAAAGAAAGTAAAAAGGCTGAGCCTAACGAATTCTCAGACCGCTATGTGTGGACACACAGCTGGATTCAGGGAATTGCAGGCCACCCTTATATTGGCGGCGAAGCTGACAGAAACGGCTGCTATATGCTGAACTTCTTTAAGAGCCAGCCTGCCCTTAACTATGGCTTTTTGAACAGGACTGAGGACTGGCAGCTTCCACCTGACCACCCGGCATGTATCGCAACAAGAGAAGCTCTCAAGGATGTTATGCGCTTCTGGCTTGATCACGGATGTGACGGTTTCCGCGTAGATATGGCTGATTCACTGGTAAAAGAGGATGATGAGAACAAATCAGCTACAGGTAAAATCTGGCAGAATATCCGCAAGATGCTGGATAAAGATTACCCTGAAGCAGCTATAATCTCAGAGTGGAGTAATCCTGTTCAGTCACTTAAAAACGGTTTCCATGCTGACTTTTATCTTGATCACCACGGAAACGGCTACAATACTCTGATCCGCGACAATGAAACTCCGGGAGGCGATCACTCTTTTCTCAAAAAAGACGGAAACGGCGATATCATGAGATTTCTCCTTGATTATCTGCCAAAATACGATGCCACCAAGACTGACGGGTACATCAGCTTTATCACCTGTAACCACGATACGCCAAGAGCGCGCCTGACACTTGACTACGACGAGCTTAAGCTTGCGTGGGCTCTTTTCCTGACTCTTCCGGGTGTTCCTTTCATTTACTATGGTGATGAAATCGGAATGAGATACCTTGATATTCCTACCAAGGAAGGCGGCTATACCAGAACCGGTTCCAGAACTCCAATGCAGTGGGATAACAGCAAAAACAAGGGATTCTCAGAAGCAGATCAGGACAAGCTCTATCTTCCTGTTGATCCTTCTGAAGATGCACCAACCGTAGAAGATCAGGCCAAGGATCCTGACTCACTTTATAACACAGTTAAGGCACTTACTGCACTTAGACACGAGTATGATGACCTGAAAGCTGACAGTACATTCTCTGTTATTTATGCGGAAAAAGAGGAATTTCCTTTTGTTTACAGACGTGGAAACCTTCTAATCGCCATAAACCCTTCAGAAAAAAGAGATTCCACCGCTCTTCCTGCAGAGGCTTTTGTGAAAACAAATGACAACTCAGGTAAACAGTGCGATCTTAAACAAATTTATGCCATCGGCAATAGTAAAGTTGATGGAAATACTCTTGTTACAGATGCACAGTCTTTTGCAATATATAAGCTTGTTGATTGATCACTGGCCTCTCGTTCATACAAAACCCATGACTTCTTGCAGGCTATTTCCGCTCTTATCCGCAAGAAGTCATGATATAATTAAACAATAATCTGTCCTATAATTTCTTTTTTCAAATGTTCTAATACAATTAGATGCTTATATCATGGATATTTTAGATGTTTACATAAGATAGTAGATATTTTAGATGTTTGTATAAGATAATAGATATTTTAGATGTTTGTATAAGATAATAGATATTTTAGATGCCTATATCATAGGTATTTATAAGGAGTGCTTGCATGACAAGAGGCAGATATTTAAGACGTTTACTAAGCATATTCACTGTAGTAATTATGATCAGCACCCTGAGAATTACAGGGTTTGCTGCCTCAGGAAATGGGCGCTCTTCTGTTTCTGCAGCAGATATTACGGCTCAGTCTTTTATGGCCTCAATGAATACCGGCTGGAATCTTGGTAATTCTCTTGATGCGCACCACAAGGCTACAGCCGGAGAAGCAAATCTGGGTCAGGAAACCATCTGGGGAAATCCCAAAGTCACCAAGGAACTCATAGATTTTGTCAGATCCAAAGGCTTTAACACAATAAGAGTCCCTGTAAACTGGAAATACCACACCTATACCGATGCAAATGGTCAGTTACACGTCCATCCGGAGTGGCTTGCCAGGGTAAAAGAGGTGGTTAACTACTGCATAGCTGATGGAATGTATGTTATCATGGATTCCCACCACGACAACAAGATGTTCTATGTTGGTGCAGATGAAGGAGATTTTGCCTCTGTTTGTGCCAAAGCAACTACTATTTGGACAGATATAGCAACTTATTTTAACGATGTAGACGGGCATCTTATTTTCGAAGCCTTTAACGAAGTAGACAATGTCAAAATAGGCAGAACATATACTAAGACTGCCGCCGCTCAAATGAATCAGCTCAATCAGGTATTCGTAAATACTGTTCGCAGTACCGGCGGCAATAATGCCCAGAGACTTCTGATAATTCCAACTCTTTTCCACCAGTATTCGGACGACGTACTAACATCTTTTGTCCTTCCAAAGGACGTTGTTCCAGGCAAGCTCCTGACTGCTGTTCACTTCTACTCCCAGGTAATTGATCAGTATCTTGATCAGGACTTTGCGAGACTTCAGCAGTTTGCAAAAAGAGTTGGAGCTCCAATGGTCATCACAGAATGGGGAACAACCAGAAAGTTCTCTCCAGCAGAATTTAGGGCTATTCATGCAGCAAACTACGTTGCAAGAGCGAATGCCCGCGGAATTAAATGCGTTTACTGGGATAACGGCGGAGATTACTCCATCATAAATCGTAAGAAATTTACCGCCAGAGATGATATGATCCAGGCATTAATGAATCCTGTTCCTTATGATTCTGCCCCTGGAACAGCGCTTGATAGCTGGGCTGACAGCTATTTGTATATGGGAATAGATTCAAGTGGTACCTTAAAAGAGTGGGATTCCTGGGGAGGCATGGTCCTTGCTCAGGATGCAAATGGATTTATTCCAATCCCTCAGGGGGCAACCACACTGTCCATGCAGCTTACAGCCTCTGGGACCATGGCGCGCCATAAATTTCACTTTGTTTATTTCTACAATGATTCCTATGGTCTGGTAGATAAGCTTGGCAATAATTTTGGATTTGTCAGTAAAAACGTTAAAATCCCGGAGGGCGCTACCTCATTGCGTATCATCATTTATAACGCTCATGCCAAGACTACAAAAGAAAACTATGATAGCGCATTAAAAAACGGAGAATTGAAGCCTGTAGTCAAATTCTACTAACAATCAAATATATTTTTTCCATTAAGGACAGCCTCTATGAGGTTGTCCTTTGTATCATATACAAGCTTAAGAGAAAAGAAATCCCTGCTCTCACTTAGCTTACGCAAAAAAATCTTATCTCCTTCCCAGAGATTCAGATCATAGATGTTTTCTTTTTTAACCCACTCAAGTTTTCCTTCATCACAATCTTTTGGCTCAGTATCAGGAGCCTTGGCAGTAAACAGGCTCATAAGCTCATAGTCGCCTTTTTGTGAAACGAATGTGATTATAGCTCGAAATTCAAGGTCTTCGAGAGGAATATCATAGCCTGTTTCCTCATAGATTTCTCTCTTGATACACTCTTCCGGGCTCTCATCGTCCTCCAGATGTCCTCCAACGCCAATCCATTTATCTTTATTTATGTCGTTCTTTTTGCTGACCCTGTGCAGCATCAGATATTCATCTCCGCGTTCAAGATAGCAAAGTGTTGTAATTCCTTCTCTTCTGGCCATTATGTATATTCTCCTTAATTATTTATCAGTAAAAATCCCCACCATTGCCGGTGGGGATACGATTTATCGTTGCTTTTTTCTCTTATCTTCTACTGATTGCAAGTATCTCATCCAGGATTTCCTTGGTGATCTTCATATCGCTCTCACACTTCTGACTGATCTCAATACTGGACTGGGCAGATGCCGCAACTTCCTCTGATGTAGCAGAGAGATTGCTGATTGCATCCATAACCTTGGAATTAGCATCTACACAGGCATCCACGTTATCAGATATCGTGCCTGCACTGTTTGTAAGATCAGTTACCTTTTCCAGTATAACCTCAAATTTCTCTCCTGTCTGCACTATCATGTCACTCTGTTCTTTGGCAGATTCTACGCTCTTTAACATGTTTCCGGAAGCTTCGTTGACCTTACCCAAAAGCTCGTCAATAGTTGACGCGATCTTTTCAGCTGAATTCTTGGTGTTTTCTGAAAGAGCTCTTATCTCATCTGCAACTACAGCAAATCCTTTTCCTGCTTCTCCGGCTCTTGCCGCCTCTATGGAAGCATTAAGGGCCAGAAGGTTTGTCTGACCTGAGATACTAAGGATTGTCTCAACTATCTCTTTTACCGAGCTTGCAGATTCCTGAAGATTAGCAGTCATCTCTGCAGTCTCAGCGTTTATTGCAGAAGCCTCTTTGGACTTGGCATTTAGCTCTTTTACCAGATTGTTTCCTTCGCTGATATTCTGCGTAACTTCATCTGCATTATTGCGCATAGCTCGTGACTGGCCGGCAATCTCCTCAAGAGAAGTCATGATGTTAGAGTTCATTTCAGTCTGAGTCTGGATTGCTTCTGCCGTGTGAGTCGTGGCCACAGAAATTTGCTCTGAAGACTCTGCACTCTGTGTAACCTTCTCTGCAAGCGCCTCCATTGCATCATGTGCATCTTCAAGCTTTTCACCTATTTTAATACCAATATCCCTGATCACACGTGCATCTTTTTCCTGCTGCTCTGACGCTGCCTGCATCTCATCAACCGTTTCGCCATTCTGCCTGTTGCTGAGCCTTGAATAGAAAATAGCCATCAGTGACAGAAGTACAGCAAAGATAGCATCAGTAATAACGGCAAATCTTCTTTCTGCTATCTCAACAGAATATGTAAAAAACAGTGGCATATAAAGAATATTGGTAGCTATAACAAATACCGAGGTAACTATGGTGAGTATAGGGTCAGCATATAATAGAACAAGGATCAAAAGAGCCGGTCCAAATGCCCACATATAGGTTATGTGAACTGATCCGGCCATCACAACCACATAACTTGCGGCAAGCCAGCCCATCAGCAGATATTTGCCCCTATTCCTGCGTTTGTACAAAGCATAGGAAACAACAGATGCAATCAATATGATCACCTGCATGATCACCATGGCCGTGGTATTAAGAAATCCCACTCTCTGATCCTGATATAGAATTGTAGCTATCAGCTCAAATGCCTGTATAATGCAGGAAAACTTCATAGCAAGTGTATTACTCTCATAAAAATGCTTCTCATGCAGATCCATAGTTTTCCTCCTCTATGTAGCGCATCATGTAAAGTAGTTCACCATGTAAAGTAGTTCACCATGTAAAGTAGTTCATAATTTAAAGTCATCATTAAAAATCATCGTTTAAAGTCACCATGTAAAGTCATCATTTAAATCTAGGCAAATGCTGGCTGCCTGACATGATCAATTGCGGATAATACAGATTATTACTGAAATTATTACTAATTTGTCATCATTGTACCCTAAACAGGCATTTTATTAACGATATATAGTTATTCATTCATATTATTTATCATTTACGCAGATTATTCCACTTAATTTTTTATTAACTGTCCTGTTTCTGAGGGGGATAGTGGGTAAACTCTCAAACTAGTCAAGTATCTATGATGTCAAAAAGAGCATGCTACAAAAATGCAACATGCTCTTTTTTCACTTTATAAAATTGTATTTATAAATCCAATTGTCAGAATACAAGCGGGAATTCAAATTTATCCCCGGCATTTACAATTGCGCCTTCTCCTGCTTCTGTAACTTCAAAGGTTGCTCCGTCCCAGCCGTAAGTTACATCAGCCTTAATGCTCTCATCGTCAGAAACAAATACGAATGTACCTGCTCCGTTTTCTGTTACTGTACCTGTAATCTCGCCGGTCCTATATAGAGAAACCTTGGCGTTGTAGCCAGATTCCATGCTCTCTGTCACAGCCAAAGCACTGTAAATGCTATCAGTGCCCTCGTTATCCACATAGACTTCCTGCACCTGTTTCTCAGGCATAACAAAGTTTGTTCCCTTTGCAGCAGCTATCTCTTTAGCAAGTTCATAGCACCTGCCCTTGGTGCTCTCTTCCATGAAAGAGTCATAAAGAAGAGGATATATGCTTCCGCCCTGATCCTGAGGGCCAAGTGCTTCAAGCGCAGCATCCTGCTTCATAGCATTCCAGTGTCTCTGATCTTCAAGTACTCTCTCTTTGGTCTGGGCATCAGCAGATTCAGAAAATCTGTTCCAGAGACTGTTAAGCTCAGCATCCCATACCTGAAAATAGAGGCTTGCGGCCATATTCATCTCAACCTGAGTAGAATCCTGATCTCGCCTTGATGTAATATGATCCTGAATCTTGCCCATCTTATCAAATTCATCCTCAAATGAGGTTGCTTCTGAGACGGCTCTTTCTACAGCAACTCTGATCTCATCAGTATAATCCTTGGAATAATCAAGTGTGGTAGTCTCATCACAAATACTGACGCTTCCGTCACTTGATGTAGGAGCTGCTTCTGCAGAATCACCACTTTGTATTTCAGAACTACCATTTTCAGCGACACCTGTGTCATTAGAATTATTCTGGCCATTTGCCTCGTTCTGACTTCCGGATACCTGTTCTCCCTGTGATTCTGTGCTTATTCCCTGCTGCGGTTCAAAGATAGAGCTTTCTTCTGTTCCAGTGCCCTCTCCACACCCATACAGTGACAAACAAGCCACCGTGACAATAAGTGCCTTGCATAGATTTCTTTTCATAAATTGCCTCCTCATAATATATATCTGTGTCATATAATCAAAATGCTTATTATCACCAAATCTACTATGCCAGATAAATCCAGACATATAAGTGTAGATTTCAACAATTACATTTTTTGACACACATATCATATTATTACTCATTCCGATCAAAGGCAAATATTAGCCCATCACTTGGTAAAACTATTTGACGTGCGACAATTCTATTGATATTACTGCGCAAAAATCTCAAGCTTGGCTATGAAGTCTTCCAAAATATATCGGGAGTCAACATCAGTGTATATACGGATTTGAGGATTGTCCTCTTTGACCTCTGAAGATGTATCCTCCGCTACAAGAGGTGCCTTGGCATAGTGATAATGACCGCAGCCAGGATTCAATGCAATTGCGATTGCAGGAGAATCACCAAGTGACCAGCTCTCACCCTGTGTCCAGCCTGCAAACTGTGACATATTGTAGTCTGCCATGTTTCTGAAAAGATGCTCTCCAATCCTGCCACAAGGCCTTATCCTTCGCTGGATTTCAGCAAGGCCAATGTTAACTGTAATATACACGTGTGAAGGTACAAGCCATAAGTCTATTCCACTCTGGAGCACAATGTTTGCAGCAGGAATGTCATTAACTGAATTAAATTCTGTAAAAGGAGCCTTGCATGGCGCTTCTCCATGAGTTCCAATCCATATGACTCTTATCTTATCCTTAATAGCAGGCTCAAGTGTAATTGCCTTGGCAACATTGGTAATTGCGCCCTGGCACAAGATATATAGAGGTTTCTCATCCTCTTTTAACGCTTCATCAATTATGAATTTTACAGCCTCAGATTCTTCTTCATCTGTTAAAAGAGGGCCTTTCTGGCCGCGGTAAACAGGTATTTCTTTTGACATGTCCATAGCATCAAGGATAGTCTCGATTTCCCGATAGCTCTTTTCCATTGAGCCCTCTTCTTTGAAATGCTCAGCAATTATCCCCTTTACTATGAGCTTGGGACTTAGAAGTGCATGGGCTATAGCAAATGGATCATCCGCCTCGCAGGCTGCGTCAGTATCTACTATTACTCTAAGCTTTTTGTAATCCGGAACATCATATTCAAATTTCATAAGTCTTCCCCCAACTATCGACCTAAGAGGCTACCGTACGGTAATACGACATGAGGAGGGACCCATTTATGGGAGGAGTCCTGATGTCATTTATTACGACATGAGGAGGAACCCATTATGGGAGGAGTCCCGATGTCATTTATTCCTTAGGTCTTTCCATTTTTTCTCTATATTATGATAATTTAGCACAGAAAAAGTGGCAAGCCTGATATTTACTATAGGCTTGCCACTATCTATGGCTCTGTAATCTATTGTAAACGTGTAGGAATTACTTATCAGCTTCTACCCGATTGATCATCATACGATCTGTATGACTTGAGCTTTTATGTAATAAAACAAGGATTTATGCAAACTGTGCGTTGACTTCGTCAGCAGAAACAAATCTTACAGCATATTCGCCGGAGTCATCCATAATGAATCTATTGCCGTCTTTCTCCCCAAAATAAACCTTGTCATCTGAGAACTGCACCTCAAGTGCATCTGTCGCAGAGCCATCAGGATTGCTTAATTCAACCTGGCATGCAACATATGGAACATATTTTGTATTCTCACCATCTATCAGATAAACATATTTTTCATCATAATCATCATAAAAAGCCATCATGAACTTGTCTTGTCCGTTCTCATCAACTGCCGCAAATCCTGTTGAATATACCGGGAAATACTCATCCAGAGAATCAACCTCTGCGGTGTTACTTACAGATACAATCTCCCCATCATCTATGTCAACTGCAATTACAGCGTAAAGAATTGGATATCCATCTGTATCATCGTATTTTCCAAGGACTACGTAGCCATTTCCCTGTGACATATTTGCATCTACACGTCCATAATAAACATCGTCCTCAACGCTCCAGCCAGCTAGCTTAACTGATGCTTCATAGTCGATAACTTCCCACCAGATGTCATCTCTGCTAGGTGCCTCTACATAAAGGCTTCCATCTACAACCTTGTAGTTGATTGTATCTTCGTCATCATCCTGATCAGCAGTTTCTTCATATGCCATGTTTTCTGCTGCCGGTGTCTCTGTGACTGATGAGCTTGTTGTCAATTCTCCGTTATTAAGTTCAGCTGAGTAGTTGTACTCTGTTGTTCCTTCATCTGTAGTAGTTGTTATATTAAACTGTGAAGTCGAAGTTGACTCAGATGCACATCCTACAAGGCTTCCAACCATCATTAAACCGATCAATGCTAAAGAAATCTTTTTCATAATTGTCACGCTCCTCTTATATTTTTGTTTAGTGTGTTTTTGTAATCACATTTATTTATACGAACAAAAATATAAAGGGGCAAAACACATTTTTAAAAAATACTTGAATGAAATTACAGAAATCCCAACTTGCTACAGGTTTCGTAAGAACATAATTCAAGCTTCCTAGCAATTCCCTGTAAAAACATGTTCAAGATATTTGCCTGCAATTTCTTTAAGATGATAAATCTTATCCACATCAGTAGCCGGAATATCAGTCATCCTAAAGCGTGGGAAATACCTGCTGATGTGAAGCGCTATCTTTTCCCTGCCGCTTCCATTATCAAGCGCGCTGATCCAACCGGCTAGTTCCTCCATCTCTGCATCGCTGTCATTATATCCGGGGACAATAAGTGTGGTTACTTCAACATGTGAAACCTCCGCCGCATGTTCTATAAAATCCATTACCATGTGCCTATTACCATGCAAAACATCCTCATAGTAGGAATCTGTAAAACCCTTCAGATCAATGTTCATCGCATCAATGTGGGGGATTACAAGTTCTGCTACCTTTTGGGACACGCAGCCATTAGATACTAAAACCGTCTTGAGCCCGCGCTCATGGACCTCTTGGGCCGTATCAATTACGTACTCATAACCTACAAGCGGCTCATTGTAGGTAAAAGCAACTCCAATATTTCCCTGAGGTATGTAACTCTCTGCTATCTCAGCAAGCTCGGAAGGTGTGATAAATCTCGCTCCGCCACCATACTCTTTGCCAAAGCCATAGGAAATCTCATGATTCTGGCAAAACGGACACCTTAAATTGCAGCCGTAGCTTCCGACAGAGATTATATTTGATCCCGGATAAAAGAGATTTAGAGGTTTCTTCTCTATCGGATCAAGGGCAATCGACGTCACAAGCCCATAATTTGCGCATTTAAAAGAGCCGTCCTCGAACTTGCGGGCACGGCAAAGACCAACATCTCCTTCATTTAAATTGCATCTGTTGTGGCAGACATCACATCTTGGCATGTTATGGCCTCTTTGTCATAAATACTAGTATGATACACGTAGTTCTCCACGTGATTACTGATATGATCTTCTTACGTTATTATGGTTTTCTTTTGCAGAAATCTCCATCTTGGTTAATAAATAGCTCCAAATCAGCCGAAAGGCTCTTATTAAGACACAGCCTCACATTGGCCATATCGCTGTAATCCACAAATTTCTCGGCTTTTTCTCTTGAATTACCGCTCTTAGCCTTTCTGTCAATCAGCCTCTTACGCAGCATATCCTCATCTGCCCTTACCAAAATAGTATAGTCCGCAAGATCTCGCAGATCACGCCAGCCATCCTCATCAAGCAGCAGATAATTTCCCTCCAAAAGAACTATGTCCCTGTTAATCACAGTCGCATCCTCCACAGGATTGTGAAGGTGCCTGTCATAGGATGGCCACCCGATACTTCCTCCGGATAAAACCATCTCGATTCTCTTCCTGAGGGCTTCAAGGTCAAAGGTCACGGGCGCACCCTTTATCTCAACCATCTTGATTTCTTGTCCGTCCCTGATAGTTGTATGAGACAAAAGATATTCCTGCCTTCTGTGAAAACCATCCATACCAATTGCCTGAATATCCGATAGCAGCTCGTGATCCTCGGATAGCGTCTGCAAAAAACTTACAAGAGTGCTCTTCCCAGCTCCCGGAGGCGCCGCAAGAAGCACCAGGATTCTGCGCCCTTTTTCTTTTTGCAGAGCAGTCAGATGTTCAAGTAATGGATTGAAGATTTCTTTAATTGACTTATCGCTGTAGGTGGCATCAACATCGATGCCGTTTATATTTATAGAATAGTTCATTGAATCGCCTTCTGACAGATCTTACAGTAATGCGCATCTGTCTTAAAATGCCACATATTCTTTTTTATCTAATGTTCTTGTATCAGTTATTTTCAGTTTCTCTTAGCGTTTACGACTATGATCCCCGCTGATACTAGAATAAGCGAAATTACGCTCACTATCGAAAAGGCCTGGCTCTCCTCTCCCAGAAACAACGCAGATAGCAAAACTCCCATGATTGGGTTCACAAATCCCAGCACCGACACCTTGCTCACGGGATTGTACTTAAGAAGCACCCCCCACAAAGTGTACGCGCCGGCAGAAATGAAGCCCATATAAATCAGGTTAAGATAGCATCCCATGCTGGTAAAAGACAAACTTCCGCCCATCAAAAGACCTATCCCAAGAAGAACTATTCCCCCAAGAGTAAACTGGTATCCACTTAAGACTACCGGGTTCTCGAACTTGGAAAAAATCTTAATACTGCATCCGGAAATAGCATAAAACAACGCCGCCATCAGCATCGCACCTTCGCCTGCCATGGTCATCTTGCCACCAGCAAGCACGCTGCTACCTCCCAGAAAAAGAAATATCCCAAAGAATCCAATAAAGCATCCAAGTAGCTTTTTAACTTCAAACTTCTCAAGCCTGAATAAAAAGATTGCAAAAATCGGAGCCAGGAAATTCCCGGAAGCATTGATAATAGACCCTCGAACCCCTGATGTATTAGCAAGCGACATAAAAAAGAAAAAGTACTGCCCGATTGTCTGGCAAAGCGCCAGAGCGCCTATGTACTTGAGCGATTCTATCTTGGGCGTCAGCACCTGCCTTGAAACCAGGGATCCAAATATGATTGTCATCACGCCGGCCAGCACAAACCTCGTTCCCGCCAGCACCAGCCTCGAAGCCGTATCTGATGCCGGAATTCCAAATAATTCGTATGCAATTTTGATTGCCGGGGATGCACTTCCCCACAGTACACAGCAAAAAATGGCCGTAGCAACCATTACAGGCGTCAACGACCAGATTGGTTTCTTAATTTGCATTTTGACATGTCCTATCTTGAAATCACTAAAAACTATAAAGTACTTGAATTTTCCAAAACAACCTCAATAGATTCCAAGCAATATCCTAAAGTACTCAATAGTCCTAGCAAGTCCCTCTTCCAGACTGATCGTCGGCTCCCAATCAAGTTCTTTTTTGGCTAAATCTATTACAGGTTGCCTCTGCAATGGATCGTCTTGCGGAAGAGGCTTATACACAATCTTTGAATCCGATCCTGCAAGTTTTATCACAAGCTCAGCAAGTTCCAACATAGTAAATTCACCTGGATTTCCAATGTTAACAGGCCCGGTGAAACCATCCCTGCTGTTCATCATCTTGATCATCCCATCAATAAGATCATCAACATAGCAAAAGCTTCTGGTCTGCTTGCCATCACCGTAGATCGTGATGTCTTCGTTGTTAAGTGCCTGAACAATGAAGTTAGACACTACTCTTCCGTCATGAGCACTCATTCTAGGCCCATAGGTATTGAATATGCGGATAACCTTGATATCCACTCCATGCTGCCTGTTATAGTCAAAAAAAGAGTCTCTGCCATTCTCTTTCCTTCATCATAGCAGGATCTCGGCCCGATAGGATTAACACATCCCCTGTAGGTTTCAGGCTGCGGATGGATCTCAAGATCGCCATAAACCTCACTGGTACTGGCCTGCAGGATTCTTGCATTACATCTTTTTGCAAGTCCCAGCGTATTAAGCGCTCCCATTATGGACGTCTTCCCCATCTCAATAGGATCGTGCTGATAATGAATAGGACTCGCAGGACAAGCCAGATTATAGATCTGATCCACCTCAACATAAAGAGGCTGAGTCACATCATGCCTGATAAACTCAAAGTAATTGTTGTCCATAAGGTGCCTGATGTTATCCTTACTTCCCGTAAAAAGATTGTCTACGCAGATAACATCATTTCCCTGATCCAAAAGCTTTTCACATAGGTGCGAGCCACAAAAGCCAGCTCCACCTGTCACAAGAATTCTCTTTCGCTGCATAATAATAGTCTTCCCCCTTAAATATAGTCTTGAGTTTACGCCCTTGAGGTTGTTCTTACCATTCTTGGAAGTGCAATCCTGAATAATAGCAGTTCCAAAGGTAACCTTTTTGCCAAGCGCTGATTGTAGTGGGAAATTGGGCAAAATGGCTATTTTGATAGCTCAAGCATTTCGCCTATCTCGAGATCATATTTTTCATCATTTAGTGGCATAAACCCTGAACATGGATGAAATGTTAGTTCAGAAAAGTAGATTCTATTATCAATTTCATATAAATCAACTCGTATAAATCGAATGCCTTCAGCCAATTTTTTGCATATATGAATCATTTCTTCATAATTGGTTGGTTTTTCTGGAAGCTGTTCAAACTGTTTAAAGTCAGTCCTGTAAAAAGGTAAACGTTCCCACTCCAATGACACAAAGCTAATACGAGCTTTGTCATGATCTTCTAAGCCTGCAGAAATATAAAGAAATTTAGGTTCTCCATTAAAACAATAAAATTTATAATCAATTAACCCTAAATCATTATCTCTGTTGCTTATATATTTCTCAATTATGATTCTATGTTCCAGGTCCTTATATGGCCATTCTCGTCCAATCAGATAAAAGTCCTTATTAAGAGCTCGTTCAATCACCTTTTTGGCGTGTTCTTTATCAAATTTGTTTTTATCTCTTACTATAACTATCCCACCTGAATCATGTGTGCACTTTATTACAAACTGATCTGGTAAAGAGTCAAAATCGATTTCATCAAAGTTATTCCAAACACCATATGTTGGAATAATATATTGTTCACCTATAAGATCCCCAACATAGTTCTTGGCCTCATATTTATCTACCATGCTATTATAAATCGGCTTTCTATCATATAATTTTAGCCACTGTATCTTTTCATTAAAACTGCGTGGTCTTTCCAAAGACAGCTTTTTTCTCATGAGGCATCTATACCTGTATCTTAAATACTTTTCATCATCCATATAATTGAAAAAGCCTCTATTAGCAAAGAATATCCAAAGTTGAAATGGATTTTCAATTAAAAGTCTTAATTTTCTCCATGGTGACATGACAAAACTTTATCCTTTCATAGCGCATTATGTACGGATCATTTAGCCGTTACTTTTCATGCCGCTAGTTATATCTGCAATAAATGCTCTTAGTTTATCTACATAACCAGAATAGTTGAAAAAGCTATTTGCAAAATCCAATGCTTGATTTTTTATCTGATTGATATGGTTTTCGTCGTATGTAAGGATTTCAGAAAGTATATTTATAATTCTCTCCTTATCACGAGAATCAATCACTATCCCATTAACTCCATTAGTTATGACAGTATCCGCTCCACCAACCGAATTACATATCACTGGGACTCCTAAAACCATGCTTTCTGCAAACTTTGTCGAAAAACCTGCTTTTGCATATCTTTTAGGGTCCCTGAACAGAACACTAAAATCAGATTCATGAATTATCTTTCGTGCCTGTTCATTTCCAATTTTCCCATAAACAAATATCCCGTATTTCTGCAAAACTTTCATATCATATTTGGAAGATATCTTATCTGAAGGTATTCCGATAATTTGTAAAGTATATCGTAGTTCTTCTCTGTTCAGAAAAAGCAAGGCATCAACAACTGGCATATAATAATCCTTTTTATTGCCAGCACTTCCACAATAAACAATACTTATAGGATTTTCAGCCTTATATTCTGTGATCATTTCTGTATTTGTGTCGAATACAGGTGGTATTCGTACTACTTTCATCTGTTTAGATGTAAAATATTTTTCTAAATAATCACTTATAGCTATTATTCCATCTGCCTGTAGATCCAAGCACGAATATGAATAGTCTACTTTCCTCTGTACTATATATTTGTAAAAGAACTTATTATGGTCTGATTGTTCGAACCAGTCTACTCTTTCAACCAAAAAAGGTACGCCCTTAATATGAGCATATTTAAGCAGCTTTTTCTCAATGGAATAGCCATAATACAATATAAGATCAGGATGATTTTCTTCCGCAACTTGGAGGAACACCTTATAAAATTGATTTCCAGAAAGTTCCTCAGTTATGTGTTCTAGTTTCCTGCTGATTCCCTTTGAGTGTCTCCTAATACTGTAATAATACTTATTCTCTCCATATATGTGCGGATTATCTTGGCCTTTTTCTCCGATGCTAACAAATAATACATTGTAACCGATATCTTTGAATATCCTGGCAACATTCTGACAATGTATAAACATAGCTGTATCCGGTGTTCCTATATTTTCGCCAATATATATAACATTTTTCATCATGTTCCCCTTACAAGTTGCTTAAGTCGCTTAAGAATCATAAAGAAACTGTCATTTTTACTCCATATTGAAAAGGCTATATAAACAACTACTCCTGCAATAACCTGAAGGAGCAAAGAAAATACTGCTGGTATCTCTATTTCACCAAGTAGAAATACTATCGCCCCCATTAACACGGAACATAAAAATGTCTTTGATACATCTTTTAATTGTTCCATAACTGAATAGCCAATCATCTTGCTTCCAAATATCATGTTAATATATGTTGAGATCATCGTATTTATCAAACACGAAAGCGCAATTATTTTCACGCCATAGGGAATTGAGATCACTAAAGTCGACATTCCTATCAATTTCTTTACAATCTCTAACTTTAAACATAGCCCACTCTTCCCTTTAGCTTTCAGGATCTGCCAATTTATAGTCTGAATGGGCTGAAAAATGTTTACACAGCAACCTATTCTTAGGTAATAAACTGCTTCTATCCACTTGTCTGTCAATAACACCCTTATCAAATCAGACGAAACTACGAACATTCCCAAAATTAGAGGAAATATACAGTAGGCAGATATTTTAAGTGCATTCCTGCATAACCGTTTCATTTCCCTGTCAGAATCATTAACATTTGACAATGTCGGAAACATTACATTTGCAAATGCAATATCAACATTGGATACTACCAGTGCTGGAAACTGATTACCTCTGTTGTAATATGCCAGCTGTTCTACCGAGTATAACTTCCCTATAAAGAAATTATATATTTGTCCATATGCATTATTTACCAAGGACGACAGAGTATACTTTACAGCATTTCCGATCAAGCTTTTAGCTACCACAAATGAAAAAATCAGTCTTGGTTTCCATTCTAAAATAGCCAAAAGAACTATAACATCAATCACTGAATTCAACAGGTATTGATAAACCAATGCCCATACGCCATATCCGCTGTAGGCTAATATAATGCCAACAATACCAGATATAACAGTTCCTATAAGCGTAGCAAAAAAGAATTTTCTAAATAGCATGTGTTTGGACACATAGGCATGCTGTATTGTCGCTACTGAAGATAATGGGATCTTTAAAGCCATTACTCTGATAACTGGCACAAGTATTGTTTCACCCAAAACAACTGATAAAAAGGGCGAACAAATATAAATCAAACAATAAAGAACAATAGATAAAGCTAATGAACAATAAAAGAGTGTCGAATAGTCCAAGTCCTCAACATTTTTCTTCTGTATTAGTGCATCTCCAAAACCAGATGATACTAATACATTTGCCAAAGAAATAAATATCAGAACAAGTGCTACAACACCATACTCTTTAGGAAGCAGTATTCTAGCCAAAACAATAGATACCAGGAAAGAAACTATCTGTGCCAGCATTCGTTCCATGTATCTCCATAGAAAACTTGAAAACATAGGCTCCTTGTTTTTATCCAATTTCATCCTCTTTCAATACTTTTCATCAACCGATTACATGTTTCCTAGAATTTCCTGTATATCCTTATAAAACTTATATGGAACAACACCATCTCCATCATGCACGCCAAGTCTCCACATATAGGCAATTGTTACAACACATACTAATGCCTTGATAGCCTTATTATCATCAAAGTATTTTTTTATAATATAAGGAATTACCAATAAAACCCAATAAGCAAATAGTGATTTTAATCTGTTAAAAATATCGCCATTAAGAATCAGATATGTCATGCATAAATATATTGCATTCATGCATACCAAAATATTCCCAAAAATATCATCACTATCTATTCTTTTCGTACTAACACTCGCTTTTTTTCTAGTAATATGCATTCCATATAAAAGAAAGGCCTGAATTGTTAATGCCAGGAAGAAGTCAGCATACCTAAATATACTTTTTCTTTCTACAAATAACTTAGAATACTTCAAGTAATATTTATATTGCGGAAAGATAAATACAAATAAGCTGATCAATCTGTTATATAAAAGTACTATTCCTACTGAAAAAATAGAAAAGAATGTAGCTACACTTCTTGTTATTTTGGGGATTAAACAAAAGAGCAAAAAAACAGGCAGCATTACTATCGCAACATTATGCACAAATGTAGCGATCAAACAAAGAATCACCACCTGAACTATTTTCTTTTGAACAACAAAGTGAAATGCCCACAATAACACAGCTAAAGAAAGAGCCTGCCTGGTCTGATTCATGGATGTAAAGAACAGTCCAAGATTAATATAAAGAATCAACGAAACTCTTTCATCACTAGAATACCTGTGTAGAAAAAAATACAGCGAAATATACAATACTAAGGCACAAAGAAAATTAAACACATAGACATTATCAGTAACCTGTCTTATCAAATATACCCATAGGTTGTATATCCAATATTTTTTGAAATCAAAAAAATAGACTTTATTGATTGTCATTCCAAGAAAATATCTTGTATAGCTATAGTTATCTTTTCCAACATCCAGCGCTCTAAAGCCAGCAATAACGCATAAAAAGGCACATGGCAGAAGGCAACTGTTCACTTCTGCCAGTTTTTCTCTTTTGTTATTTACCATGGTAAACCTAACCATACTCAAAAGTATTACCACTATCAATATTACTAAGTATGATTCCATTCTGACCGCTCTCTTTATATCAGTTTATTTGTCCACTAATGCTCACTTATCCTGAAAAATGGGTTAAGCCGGACATTATTTCCTATAATGCCAATTTCATTACTATCTATTCCTAATGACCACAATGCATGTGGAAAAGACACCTGATCTCTCTTGGGAAAAGCTTTAAAATCCTCCCACCATTTCTCCATTATTTCACAACAAATATTACTGTTCTCTCTAACTATAACGTTGCATTCGAACATATCGCTTCCGCCATCGAATCCCTCTTGCTTGTAACATTCCTTTTGTTGTTTAATTACAGGCCAATCTTGAGGACGAACTAGTTCCAATGCATTTATTTCTTCATATACCGAACTTTTATATGGCAAATTATGAAGCGCAATGCCTGTTCTATGATCAATATGTTTGATAAGCTCTGACGGTTTACCAAATAATTCTATATTGGCATCCAAGTACACCGAATACTTATACTCTTTCCAGAATAAATGTGACCTGATTTTGCAGTATCTGCTTTTCAGAATATTGTCTTGCAGCGCATTTACTTCATCTGGTATATCTATCTTCTTCCACACAGATGTAGGTGAAATCTCATTGTCTGTTAATATGTAGTAATCACAATTGTCATCTATTATATGAGGCTCTCTAATGTCATCTCTGGTTCCAAAAAGTACGGTATAAACCGCTATTCTTTCACCTTTATAGACAGTTCCATATGTTATATTTTTACGTTTTTTATCCTTTGATTTAAACCTGATATATAGATGTATTATTTTAGTTTTTAAATGATCAAATGCCTCTCTGTAATTTTTCTTTCCAAGCATGGCAAAAAAGTATCCAGCCGAGCGGATAAACTTTTTACTGTCCTTTTTTTGATTTACCAAATACGCCCTATTCTCTCGCAACACATTCTCATACATCATATCTTCATCACAGTCTTGAGAATACTTGCCAAAATAGTCATTTTTAAAATCATATATAGATTTTTTCCATGCCCTTAAATAAGCACCTCTATTATCAAAAAGCAAAAAGGCTTTTATCGGTTTAAAAAGTAAGCTTATATCAAGCTTGAAATCATGATAAATATCGTGGAGCAAGTGCATTGCCCTGAACTGATAATAGTATCTTTCTGGTTTATCCCATCCATATCTGAATAATATTTTCCCAAATAATCTAGCTTGCTTTTCTATTCCAGGATTATGGTCAATCACTGCCTCCTGACATTCTATAATCTTATAGCCTCTGGTAAATGCCCTTTGACACCATTCATAATCCAGACCATCTATGTAAAATCTTTCATCAAATAGTCCTATCTGAGCTATAACAGAAACATTTAAAAGTGCTCCTGAGAGCATTACTTTCCGCCTATATCGTATTCCAACGTCAGGCTTACGTATATGTCTACTATAGTTATGTTGAGGAGCTAATAAGGCTACTTGCATAACTTCATTACTACTTATGTAATCCTTATATACAGAAATAACATCAGTACTAAATGAACTATCAGAATCCATTATCATGATCCACTTAGCACCCATATCAATTGCTTCGCCAATTCCATAATTAAGTGTTCTGGCTAATCCCAAATTTTTATTATTCCTATGATAACTGACCTTAGAACTCTGCAAACTACTCAACTTATTATCAGTTATAAAGGTGGGATCCGAATCATCCAGAATTATCCACTTTTCAAGATAAGGCAATAACCCAATGATATTATCCACTATCTGCTTTGTTGGATTATATACTGAAATAAGCCCTACAATATCGCACAATTCTTATTCTCCTATTGCAATCATATATTTCTCACATACCACTTCTCAAAAACATACAAGCTCCACAACTCCATGCTATAGTTCTTATAACCACTGATATGCCGAGTTATCATTTCGTTTACAGCAGACTTGCTGATCATCCCTTCACTTATCGCATATCCACCACTTATGGTTTTTTCCATATCCGTTCTTAAGTCATTTCTTATCCATTTACTTATAGGAACATCAAAGCCTCGTTTAGATTTCTTTCTAAGCTCATTAGGAATAATATCTTCAAAGGCTTCTTTAAAGATTTTTTTCTGCTGTCTACCAGCGATTTTAAATGTTCCAGGCATCATGAATGAGGTTTCAACAACATTCTTCCCCAACAAAGGCACTCTTGTTTCCAGCGAAGCCAACATCGAAGCCCTGTCTACTTTCGCCAGCATATCACCTTCCAAAGACACTTTTAAGTCTGTATACAGAATGCGATTTATTTCATCTGTCACGCCAATATACTTTTCATAGCAATTCCTGATATCTCTATATATTTCTTCGCTATCCTTACCTAGTATCGTAGATTTGTTAAAAGCCAAACACATCAGATTTAATCTTTGTACATCCAAAGGAAGATTAGCATTGTCTATGACTTTCGACACTTTTCTTGACAATCTTGTCCTTCCATCTATGTTTCGAAGAACTAAATCAGACATCTTCTTTACTGGATCTGGCATCTCGTTATATTTTTGGGAATAATACTCAATAAGATATCTGTTATAGCCAGCAAATAGTTCATCTCCTCCATCACCAGTCAAAACTGCTTTGACATATTTCCTAGTAAAGGCAGACAAAATATATGTCACTATTATTGATTGATCAGCAAAGGGTTCACCCATGCTTTCTATGACTGTTGGTAAAGCCTCAAATACATCTTCACTTTTAACAACTTTTATATGATGATCAGTTTTATATTTCTGAACTATTATTTCTGCTCGTTTACTTTCATCATATTCCTTTTCGCTAAAACCTAATGTAAAAGTACTAATAGGTTTCGCGCTATACTGTGCCATTAATCCTGCAACTATTCCAGAATCTATCCCTCCAGAAAGAAAAACACCTACAGGGACATCTGCAACCATGCATTTTTTTACAGATTCCTCTACCGATTTTCTGAGCAGTTCTTTTCCAAGGTCGTAATCAGTAATTATTGTTTTAGGATCTATGTGCTCATCCCAATATTGAATGGTTTCTGTTTTCCCAAATGAATTCATATTCATCCAATATCCTGGGCGTAATTTATACACACCCTCAATAATTGTTAGTGGGGATGGTATATATGAAAGATGCAGATACTGCGAAAAAGCTATCGTATTTATCTGTTTTTTTATTACACCTATCGAAAGTATACTTTTCAGTTCTGATGCAAAATATAATACCCCATCATCTTCAGCATAATATAAGGGCTTTTCTCCCAATCGGTCTCTCGCCAGCAAAACAGTCTGTTGCTTTTTATCATATATAGCAAAAGCAAACATCCCTTCTAGTCTGTTGATAAAACTAATTCCTTCACTCTCAATTCCCTTTAATATTACTTCTGTATCACTATTAGTACTGAAACCAATACCTTTTCCCAATAGATTGTTTCTTAATTCTTGGTAGTTATATATTTCTCCATTAAAAATAATCGCTTTTGTTCTATCGTCATTCCAAATAGGCTGATCGCCCTTTTCCAGATCAATTATGGAAAGCCTTCTCATCCCCAGAGCACATGTTTCATCAACATATACACCCTCACCGTCTGGTCCTCTGTGAACTATGCTCTGATTCATTATTCCTATATAGTTCGATAGTTTATCTATTTCAAATTTTCTTCTGAATTGAAATATTCCGTTTATTCCGCACATACAGGCTGAGTTTCCTTTTAACTGACATTAGTTATCAAACAGCGTAAATTATCTTAGATTATTTCTTTTATAGCTTTCATATACATGTTCACCACTATTTCTCTACTAAACTCACGTTCCATTTTTTCTCTTGCCTGCTTTCCCATTTCTTTCCTTTCTTTTGCAGGCATATCGATAAATTTTTCTATTATTCGCTTTAGGTTTTCTTTATCTGCTGGCTTAACTAAAAAGCCTGTTACCCCATCATCTACAACTTCTCTGCATCCAGCATGATCCGTCGTAACTATTGGGCGCCCACACGAAGCAGCCTCTAATAAACAATTAGACACTCCCTCATTGTAAAATGACGGTATAACGATGCAATTACACTCTTTAATTAAAGGACGAACATCTGAAACACGTCCAAAATACTTAATTGTTTTGTTTTCAACTAATTCACTCAGAATACTTGAATAATCGTCCTCGCAATCTCCACATACATAAAATTGAATATCACTTCTGTCTTTATACATACTTGCAACGTACAAGTATTCATCTATTCCTTTTTCTCTCATTATCCTGGCATCATAGAGAAAAACAGTATTATCACCGCATGGATAATCAGCAAATGAATATCTTGAAAGGTTTACTCCTGATCCCGGCAATAAATCTGTTTTCGGATTTGATAATCCTCGTTTTCTAAACAGCTCCATATCATGAGTGTTTTGGAAAAAGACCCTATTTGCCCTATTACAGATAGAGATGTAACTCCGGAGTAACAATTTCCCTCGTAAAGAATCGTTAATACCAGAACCGAGCCCTGTAATATTTACTATAAACGGCACACGAAGAAATATGGATGCAACGCCACCATATATATTAGGCTTTATAGTAAATAGCAAGGTACAATCAGGCCTGATTTCCCTTAATAGCTGAAATATACGTCTCAACAATGCTATTTCTTTTGATATTCTAGTAGATCGCCTGTCTATATATAATTCTACGAACTTACATCCCAGTTCCTTTGAAGATTCTTCTCCGTTCTCTTGCTCTCCATGTGAATGATTTGGAAAAGCCATCCAAACATCATATCCGCTACTGACTAATTCTTGAATCAGTTCCCGTCTAAAATGAACAATACTTGTATAGCAATTGCCAATCATTAGTATTTTTTTTGTATCTTTAACTCTTCTCATTTTATGTTTTCACTTCCAAGCATATTCCTACACAACTCCAACGATTTAGACTAAGAAATGCGATTTCATCGCAGTAACATAATCCCCAAATTATATATCCATATACAAATTAATTATAAACTATATATAGTTTTATGCCATAGAAAAAAGCGTAGATTTTGTATCAAATCTACGCTTTCGCATACTTTACATCAATTATCCGCTACTAATATGCACCATCTTTACCAAATACCGCAGGAAATGTCCTAAAGATAAGCTCAATATCCTTTGAAATACTCATATCCTCTATATACTGCAGATCAAGTTCAACCCATCTGTCCCACTTGATCTTGGCCCTTCCACATACCTGCCAATAGCAGGTGAGTCCAGGCCTTGCAATAAGACGCTGCTTTTCATAAGCATTACATTCTTCCATCTGGTTATAGAGAATAGGTCTTGGACCTACTATACTCATGTCACCTTTTATCACATTGATAAGCTGAGGGAGTTCGTCGATAGAATATCTTCTTATAAACTTACCAACATGAGTTATTCTCGGATCATTTTTTATCTTGAAAGCATGACCCGTCTGTTCGTTCTGCGCCTGCATTCGCTCAAACTGGGCTTCTGCATTTCTGTACATACTGCGGAATTTATAGATCTTGAAGGGCTTCATGTTTTGTCCGGCGCGAAGCTGCGTGAAGAACACAGGACCTCCATCTTCAAGCTCTATAGCTAAGGCTGTCAAAAGAAAGATAGGTGAAAGCAGTACCAACGCGATACTGGCTGCCACGATATCAAACGCTCTTTTGGTCCACTTATAGATGTTGGGCTTGTGATCGTAGATTTCCTGATAATTGAGCTCAATAATCTTCTTACCAGTAAATACGCCGCTTAAAGATTCTGCCCTAAGTGTTGCTGTTTTTGCCATATCATAACCCCCTCATAGGCTGTGACTGCATTTCTACAAACTATATCGGCATTTCTAATCAGATATTTATAGTTATTATCTATTTATCGTTAACTATTAAAATCTGTATTTTCGCATATTTTCGACTTTTCTGCGCAGTGCTCCATTTATATTTTATCAATAATACGATAGTTTCACTAATTAAAAAACTATAAACCATTGAAGAATTAGGCATAAAAAAAAGGCTCTATGCCTATCAGCATAGAGCTTTTCCCTGTTCTAATCCAATTTGAGCCGGTTCTTTGATGTCAATCACCGCTTATCCGACTCTAACAACGCTCCAACTATCTTTTCCTCATCATATTCAGGTGCAAATAGCTTAGCTGTTTTATAGATACGTTCGATAGTCTCCCTATTTTCTTCAAGATCCTCGACTATTTCTTCTATGGTCTTTTCTTTTCATTTTACGGGTTTATTTTATTTACTTGCTTGCTCTATTCCTTGTTCTATCCCTTTACCAATACCCTTTTTCTCAGCATCTTTTAAATCTTCAGCCATAAGTTCTCTCAATGCTTCGCACATTTTTCTATCACCTCGTATTCTCTCAAATAGTTTTACAATTGTTCAGAAAGTAGAACATGACTATTTAAATATATTTCGCTTCAGTCAAATCATCTCTATCTTTAGTCTTTTACCAAGACCTTTGGCAAGTTCATTCAACGTGTTCAATGTTGGTACACATACGCCCTTTTCAATTCTGCTAATATTAGATTGCCTTACTCCTGATTTTTGTGACAATTCCTGTTGGGTCATTTTCTTCTCTATCCTGGCTGCAACCAGCATTTCTTTTATTTGATATTCAAGCTCAGTTTCTTCCCATGCTTTCGCAAACTCCGGATTTTCCAGTTCTTCTTTCAATAATTCATCAATATCGCCCATCCTTAATCCTCCTCTCATAACCATTACGATATTTCTTGGATGTTTCTATTACATTCCTAGGTGTTTTTTCTGTCTTTTTGATAAGTCCATTTGTAACTATTGCCTTATCTCCTACAGTAAAAAAGTATAAGCATCTTGCGATATCATTGCCATGAATAGTTCTAAGTTCAAATATTCCTTCTCCTAAATATTTAGAGTCAGGTTCACCTAAGCTAGTGCCAAACTTTTCTAATAGTTTAACGCTTCTAATAACCTTAGCCTTTAGTTTCTGATCTTCTATAGTCTTGATAAAAAGCCCCGCAGGCTTGGTTCCATCTTGTAATTTATAAAACTCAACTATCATTTATTCCTTTCTAGGAATATTTTATTCCTCAATTTTATCATTGTCAATTTAGTGACCTACTGTATGAAAGTGGGATTTTGGACGAATTTGCCCTTGTAACAGAGTGTTACTAAATATGCCTGGATCTAGGCACTTGAAATATGCTATCAGGTAAATCTTAAGATTTACCATCGAAATTCTTTAAGATTTTCTTAAGATCGTAATCATTTGCCATATTGCAAAAATTGCGCTCACTTGCCATAATTATTGTCATGAAAAACAAACTTCGTTCATCATTTAATTCCAGACAGTACATGTTATCTTCGGATTTTGAAGTCTTTTATTATTCGGACAAAGACTTCAAAACTCTCTCTCCACACGCTCATGACTACTATGAGTGTTATCTCTTTTTAGAGGGTGATGTGGTAATGGAGATTCAGAAGTCATCCGGAGATATGCTTGAATATAAAATGACCCCGGGGGATCTTATGATCGTTCCACCGGGGATTTCACATCATGCGATCATGCAGGAATCAGATGATTATTATAGGCGATTTGTCTTTTGGATAAGCAGGGACTGCTGTAACAGGCTCATGGAAGAGTCTGTGGATTATATGTATCTGATGCAGAGGGCTGAAGCCTTCAAGAAGTATATTTATCATCTGGCTCCGGCCCAGTTTCATCAGGTTGAGTCCAAGTTTCTGCGCCTACTTGAGGAGACTTCAGGCGAAAGATATGCCTCTGACGCTTTCAGGCACATCTGCCTCTGCGATCTGATCCTGACTATCAACCGTGTAATATATGACGAAGAACATCAGCACGGGGGAAATGATGAGCTTACTCTTTTCCAGAACATTCTCTCTTATGTTGAGGGAAATCTGGAGGCCACCCTTAGCCTTGATGATGTAGCGGCGCAGTTCTATGTAAGCAAGTACTATGTTGCACACCTATTCAAGGACACTCTTGGAATCTCGCTTCATCAGTATATTATTAAGAAAAGACTGTCTGAATGCCGCGACGCGATCATAAGTGGTGACAGCATAACAGGAACCTATGAGCGTTTTGGTTTCCGTGACTACTCTAGCTTTTTCAAGGCGTTTAAGAAGGAATATGGGATGTCGCCGAAGGAATATCAAAACATTTATCGAAATGATATTCATACAAATGATTCTAAATGAAAAATGTGAGTTCTCAGCTAATATAATTACAAAATGGCGATATAGCACTCTAGTGCCATATCGCCATCAATTTCTGTAGAATCACTCATCTAGATTATTATTTTTTCAATGCTATTACTTCACCTTACGATTTCCAGCAAGGACTTCTCTATAGTCTTCAAGATTCTTGCGTAAAAGAGTTGGTATCTCCAGCTCGTATGGGCACTTTGAAAGGCACACACCGCAGCCAATGCACTCATCAATCTTGCCCATTTCAGCCTGCCAGTATTCTGAAAGCCATGAATCTGACGGCGCACGTCTGAGCATAAGAGACATACGGTTGCACTGATTGATCTGTATGCCCACAGTACAAGGCATGCAATATCCGCAGCCGCGACAGAAATCACCCATAAGCTCTTTTCTCTCGCTATCTATAAAGGCCTTGATCTCATCATTCATGGAAGGTGTCTCATCCATGAAAGCAAGCCATTCATCAAGTTCAGACTCTCTCTGAATTCCCCATATAGGAACAGTTCCGTCAAACTGACTGGCAAAGGCCATAGCTGCCTTGGAGTTTGTGATAAGACCTCCGGCAAGTCCCTTCATGCAGATAAATCCTACATTATTCTTGTTACAGAGGTGGATCAGTTCAATCTCCTTGTCTGTAGCAAGGTAGCTTATAGGATACTGAACAGTCTCATAAAGGCCAGATTCTGCAAGTTCTTTGGCTACGCCAATTTTGTGGGCAGTTCCTCCGATATGCTTGATCTTGCCCTGAGCCTTGGCTTCAAGCATACATTCATACATGCCGCTTCCATCGCCCGGTTTCCAGCACTGCCCCATAAGATGGAACTGATAGACATCAATATAAGTAGTTTTGAGCTTGGAAAGAGAAGTTTCCAAATCTTTCCAGAAATCTTCAGGAGTCTTGGCTGCTGTCTTGGTAGTGATGATTATGTCTTCTCTACGAACATAGCCATCGCCAAAGGCCGCTCCAAGCTTCTCCTCGCTGTCTGAATAAGCTCTTGCTGTGTCAAAAAATCTCATTCCGCCATCATAGGCTTTGCGAAGAATCTTCACTGCTTCTTCCAGCGTAACTCTCTGAATCGGAAGAGCGCCAAAGCCGTTCTGAGGGACGCATATGCCGGTGCGTCCAAGTGTAATATTCTTCATAATCGTCTCCTATCTTGTATCTGTAGAAACTCACATAGGGGTATGAACATAACACCGATTTGATTTGCAGGAATATGAGAATAAGTCTGTTCGTGGTCAAACCGATTTGATACGAAGTATCACTGGAGGTTTGTCCATGAATAGACGCATTTCCATATCTGCAAATCACCGGAGGTCTATGTATTACCCCTGCAATCCGTTAGACTGACGGATCATGTCTTCTACTACGATGTCGTAGATCTCACCTACTGTATTGCAGTACTCAAGTACTTTCCAAGGCTCGTTTGTATGAAAATGTATCTTAACAAGGTCCTCGTCACCTGCTGCAATTAAAGAATTTCCTTCAAAGTTTTCAGTGATATAATCTGAAATTTCATCCTCGTCAAGATCCTTATCTCTACGGTCGATCAAAAGCTGTGTATCATAGCGATAAGCAAACTGATCGTCCTCTGCATCAATACTGTTAACTCCCATTTTATTGTCCTCCTGTTTCTCAAATATATGTTATGATTTGTATTTCATATGGTGTGAATGTACTTTTGGCACCTACTTTTTATTGTCTATTAGTCTTCTTTTACCAAAAGATTGTATAGTGTCTGGTCTGTATGGAATTCCTCCATAAGCTTATTAACTTCTGCAAGTGCCTTGTCTCTGCTGTTCTTGGGGCCGATAGGTCTTTTCACAGCTCTTATCAGTATATTCTTGGGCGTATGCGCAAAATCAACGAATTCAAGAAGCTGTGTTTTATACCCTGCATATTCCAGAAGATTTCCTCTGATAGCGTCTGTTGCAAGCGCTGCAAAACGCTCTTTTATAATACCATATCTGGTAAGAATAGACAGGTCATCAGACTTGATCTTCTGATTGAGCTCGTGCTGACAGCAAGGTACTGAAAAGATCATTTTGGCGTTCCACGAAATTGCATTATACAAGGCATAGTCAGTAGCCGTATCGCAGGCGTGAAGCGTGATCACCATATCAACATCAAATGGCGCATTATAGCCGTTTATATCGCCCAGCTCAAAATGAAGATTGTCGTATCCATATTTTCTGGCCGCCTGATTGCACTTTTTGATAACATCAGCCTTAAGGTCAAGACCAATGATGTTTGCGGTAATTCCCTTTATTTGAGTCAGATAATAATAAACGACAAAGGTCAGATAGCTCTTGCCACATCCAAAATCTATAACATTCAAATGATCTAATTTGGCAGAATCGATCTCATCATCAAGTATCTCAAGAAATCTGTTAATCTGTCTGAACTTGTCATACATGGACTTTACGACTTTGCCTTCCTTGGTAAAGATGCCCATGTCATACAGCGGCTCAACCTGCTGTCCTTCGCTAATGATGTAGTTCTTTTGCCTGTTATGTCCTGTATTTTTCTCACCAAGGTGCTTTTGTTCATCTTCCTTAAGTGCACGCTTTTTAAAGCTCAGTTCGCCTTTTTTAGACAAAAGAAATATGTATTCATGCTCATCTGTCCAAACACTCATCTGTCTGAAAGAAAGTTCATTTATAAGAGCCTCAACTCTTTGCGGCAGCTCTTTTACCTTAACATTCTCATGAAAGACCTGCTTTTCAGTATACTTGGAAATCTGAAAAAGTCTGTCCGGAGGGCATGTCTTGCAGTCGTTTCCGGCAGATGCTTTTTCTTTTGCCAAAATCTCTATTTTCCTGTATTCGGAAGATTTGGAAGAAGGCTTACTGATTATTGCTCTTGTGATATCAGCTTCTTTTAATATCTGTGTTATCTTTTCACTAATAATTCCCATTTCGATATTTCTCCACCACTTTAACATAATACCTTTTTATATAGGTTGTCTGCAATATAATTGTTTGCTTTTCCTCATCATTAACTTATATCATGTAGTGTCTAAATTCATTTTTGACACCTACATCATATCATAATATTTCTTTTAGGTTGTTTTTAGGTTGACACGCAATAATATGATCATCCGATAGGTACAAGGTATTCTATCAGTAAACTACTTTATCGCAAGTTTCATTATTAGTACAATGGTTGTAAGAAAGTGAGATAAATATTATGAAAAAAAATCTATTAGAGAAATTAAATGGTAAAAGAAATATGTTTGCAGCTATCGCTTTATTGACAGCAGCCCTTGCGGTGACAGGGTGTTCTGCCGAAGATGTTTCAAACATACTAAATCAGACAGTTACAGAGCAGTCAGATACCAGCGCTGTTGAAGGTAACGGTGATAATAATAATGATACTGTCAATGGCCAAAATGCTGAAGGTGCTGTTTCGGGAGACAACAACAGCTCAGAATCAGCGCAATCCGGCTCAGATTCATCAGAAAGCTACATGGCAAATGGTTCTACTACTGCAAGTTCATCTTCTCTGATTGATACATCAAATCTTTTTTCAGACAGGGATCTTGAACAGGAAGCTGATCTTACAGACGCAGAATATATCACACTCACAAGTGGCGAGGATGTCACTATCAGCTCAGAAGGCGTGTATGTAATAAGCGGCGAAGTAACAGGAACTTCTATCATCGTCGATGCAGATTCAGCCAAGGTTCAGCTGGTACTTGACGGAGTTACCATTACCAACACTACAGCTCCTGCAATCTATGTAAAAGCAGCAGATAAAGTATTTGTAACTACTACTGATTCTACAAATACACTTAAAGTCACCGGAACCTTCACAGCTGATGGAACGACAAACACTGATGCTGTAATTTACTCCAAGGATGATCTTGTATTTAATGGAGTCGGAACTCTTAATATTGAGTCCACCGCAAATGGTATTTCAGGAAAAGATGATGTCAAAGTAACCGGAGGTACCTACAATATCACTGCTGATGAAGATGGTATCGAAGCTAATGATTCCCTCAGTATTAACGATGGCTCTTTTAACATAACAGCAGGAAAAGACGCACTTCACAGTGAAAACTCAGATGATCTGACTGTTGGATATGTTTATATAAATGGTGGTGATTATACTCTCAAGGCTACAGATGACGGTATTCAGGCAACAACAGTTCTCATGATAAATGATGGCAATATCAATGTTAATGCAGCCGAGGCTCTCGAAGGAACATATATCCAGATAAATGGTGGAACAATTGACATCTACGCAACAGATGATGGTATCAATGCGTCTAACAAGAGTACTGCCTACGATGTTGTTATTGAGATAAATGGTGGTGATATTTCTATCGAAATGGCAAGCGGTGACACGGATGCGCTTGATGCAAACGGCTCACTTATCATCAATGGCGGAAATATAGATATTACAGCGCAGTTTGCTTTCGATTATGACACTACAGCTGAATTTAATGGTGGCACCATCACAGTAAACGGAGAAGAAGTAACAGAGATCACAGAATCAATGCCAATGGGCGGCGGCCGTGGCGGTATGGGCGGATTTGGAGGTCAGGCCCCAAATGGAGAGATGCCTTCAGGCGAGGCTCCTGACGGTAACTTCCCAGGCGGAGAAGCACCAAATGGTGAGATGCCTTCAGGAGGTTTCCAAGGTGGCCAGGCTCCAAGCGGCGAAATGCCTTCCGGCCAGGCTCCTTCCGGCAACAGGCAGGGCGGCTTCCAAAAAGGTCAGAAGCAAAACGGCAACACTAGTGCCTCCTCTTCAAACGCTTCAGCCCAGTAACACTTATCCTGCTACTATCCCCAGCCAGGCTCACCCCCCTGCGCAGGTTGTGGATAGTAGCAATTTAGAGTACTTCTTCGAGGGCGCGCTTTAGATTTTCCGAAACGTCGGCGGTTCTGAGCCAGCAGGCGAAGTGTTCCTTGGGTAGAGCGTTTAGCTTGTTGAATACTAGCTCTTTGTCCATGGTCTTGATCCAGGCTCTGTCAAGGATTTCAAATGCAAGTTTTCTGTAATCATTTTCCAAAAGAACTACGCCTTTAAGTGTTATTAATACTTTCTCTGAAACGCATGTCGCCGGCACGGTTACTATGGTTTTAACTCTATCAAAGGAGATTGCAGCTGCTATCTCTGTTTCTGAATCTCCAACTTGAATTCTGACCCCAGATGCCTTGACCCCAAAAAAGACAATTTCATAGTCTCTCTTATCAGGTATAAGCGACAGGTCGCCTGCTGCCGGGGCAATCGTAAATGATGTTGTGCAAGACTCATAGTCATAGGCTACTGAAATTTCAGTTTCAACACTTGCTCCATCAGTAAAGTTCATGGTAATTCCATCATCTTCATAAAGCTTATAGCTTCCTGATGCGCCTCCACCGACAAGGATTCTGAGTTTTTCGGGGTTACCGGTATCATTTAACAGTCTTCCTGGCACCTCTCCATTTTCGCAGCCATTACTATCCTTGCAATTATTCTCATCCTGCAAACGCGCCATTGGAACAATGCCTCCGGCAGGTAAAAGAACCGGTATCTCCGAAAGATTTCTATAAAGCTTTCTTACTCTATTGTTATCGCAGTCATAAATACGGCCATTGAAAATATCATACCATCTGCCAGCAGGAATAAGAGCTCTTGTACTTCCAAGGCGAAGCTCGTCATCATCCGGACTTGTAATAGCGCAAACTAGGAGATTATCTCCAAATCCATACTGATTTCTCACTTCATAGCTCTCATCGCCCATCTCCTCTGAATAGTCATAATACATCGGCCTTACAAGTGGCTTGGACTCCTCATAAGCTCTGTGATTTTCAGTATAAAGATATGGAATAAGCTCATGACGAAGCCTCATAAACTTCTTAGCAATCTGCCTGTAGGGTTCATCCAAAAGCCATGGTTCTTTGTTAAAGAATGGGCTGCAGCTACTGTGGATCCTCATTATCGGAGAAAAGACTCCATATTCAATCCACCTGATCAGCCTGTCGTCATTCTTATCTCCAAGCATATGTCCGCCAATGTCATGGCTCCAGGTTCCATAAGCTATATTACTGGCTGTACTGGTAAAATAGGGCTGGAACTCTAAAGACTTCCATGTTGCATGCGAGTCTCCGGAAAAACCTACCGGATATCTGTGGCTTCCAACGCCTGCATATCTGGAAAAGATCATCGGACGAAGATTTCTCTTTTCCTGATCCATATAATGATAGTGGTTTAGCAACAGAAGGGGATCTACATCTGTAGGCTTTCTGCCGGTTCCCTGCTGCCAGTCAATCCACCAGAAATCGACTCCATCCTCCTCATAAGGGTGCATAACCTTATCAAAATAAACATCGCGGAATGTCTTGTTTCCAAAGTCAAACTCAACTCCATTCTCATAGTCCTGATGCTCAATTCCACAAATATCAGATGCCGTCCCTGATATATTTACGCCACTTCCACAACTATCTGACGTACTGCCTGCAGTATTTACATCATTTGCGAAGCTGCCTGATGTACCGCTTTCTGTGCTCTTTTCACCTTTATTGCCACAAGTTCTCTCTTTCATGGCACTTGCAACATCTTCGTACATGTCTTCAAAAGGCCTAATCCCGTCTGCCGGATGAAGATTTAGAGTAACGGAGAGTTTGTTGTCATGAAGCTTTTTAAGAAATCTTTTGTGATCAGGGAAAAGATCTTTATTCCAGCTATACCCTGTCCATCCTGAGCCATACCTTGGATCAACTTCCGTGATATGCCAGTCCATGTCGATAACGGCTACAGAAATCGGAATCTGTTCCTTGGCAAAATGCTCTACGACATCCATATAGGAATCTTCTGTATATCTGTAATACCTGCTCCACCAGTTTCCAAGCGCATATCTTGGGATCATGGGCATCCTTCCGCATAACATGCAGAAGTCACGAAGGCCGTTATAATAATCTCTTCCATAGCCAAAGAAATAGACATCTACTGCATCTTCACTTCTATTTACAAGCTCCTCGCCTTCAAACACAGGTGTTTTACTATCATCGATACAGGCATATCCGTTTTTACCAAAAATACCCTTCTCAAGGTTGACCTTACCATCTGCGTCATCAAGCGTTCTTGCTGTTCCGCCCAGATTGGACCAGTCTGTATAATTGTCCCCATAATTCCAGACAATACCTGTATCTTTTAGTCTTATACTAAGTCCAAGAGACGAGAACTCTTTTTTATCATAAGTCAGGAAAAGATATTTAGTCTCAATTGTAAGAAGATTTTCAGAATCTGATACCTGTAAGTTCTCTGTTACAGCAGCGTTTTCTTCATTTCTGCCTTCATGACCAGTGATCTGATCCTTAAAAAACAAATCTCTGTTTACCACTGCAAAGGATGCTCTATCCTCAAAACTGCCATTTTCACTGTATTCAAGTCTTATAAGTCTGTCTGTAAGCACTGTAATTCTGTACTTATCACCGATCAGCATATTCAAATGCCCATTTTCTTTTTTCATGTCTTTACTCCAAACTGCCGCTTAATTCATTGTACCCCTGCTTATAGGCTTCATCTTTAGATGAATGCATCTTTATCAGGTATGACCCGCGAGGTGGAATCGTAATTTCATACATTCCATCTGCGCATGTTCTTCCCTCAAATTTATTACCAAGTTCATCAACAAGTTCACTGTTATCAGGCTCACAAGCCCCCACATATCCAACCGGTATCTGAACAGTCCTCTCTTCATCTTCCATGGAAATGACACCTATATAAATATTGTCATCCATAAACCTTGCTACAGAGAGCACTCTGCCTTCTGCAAAAAGTACTTTTCTTCCGCCTTCTGCAAAAGCAGGTTCATTACTCCTTAGCCAGTTAAGCTTTTGATAAGTAATAAAGCGCTGTCCTTTCTTTCTCCTATCCTCTTCATCCCAGGGCATCTTGAATCTGAAGCCGCTGTCATGCTCTGTATACCCGTCAATATCAAGTTCATCACCATAATATATACATGGAATGCCAGTCCACAGATACTGCATCATTACCATGCTGCGCCATTTGTCATCGTCGATTTCAGGATTATTATGAGCCCTTGAAACGTCATGGGAGTCAAAGAGATTCATGTTGCAATCTGCTATAACCTGTGGGAGTTTTGTGTAATACTCACTTGTTCTAAGCACCACGTCCTGTGCTGTCAGCTTGTATGGGATTGAATTTAATGCTTCATTTCGCATTATAAAAAGATCCGGAAGTCCGGCGAACTGTCTTGCAATCCTGCCAAATCCAAAATAGTTCATTGGAGCATTCCACAGATCACCCTTTAGATATTCAGTGCAGTCTCCCCAGTGCTCGCCAATTATCATGGCGTCTTCTTTTTCTTCCCGGATAGCCTGGCATAATTCCTGCCAGAGCTCATCTGCAAGCTGAACATCATCATTTCTTCCCCATACATCTGCTACATCAAAGCGCCATCCGTCAGCATTGTAAGGCGGGCGAAGCCACTTTCTGATAACAGAGTCTTTTCCTCTGTAAATGATTTCCCTTACTTCGTCATTTCTATAGTCCAGGACAGGAAGGCCTTTAAAGCCTGCCCACCCCTTAAGTGAACCATCCGGTTCTTTAACATAAAAATCTTTCCTGTTCTTAGCCCAGCTATACTCAAGTCCTGTATGGTTGATGGATATATCAAGAATCAGCCTCATACCATTATCGTGAAGAGCCTTGGATAAAGCTTCTAGAGCCTCATCTCCTCCAAGCGACTCATCAACATGGAAATAATCCGCGCAGTCATACTTGTGCTCACTTGGTGCTGTAAAAATAGGATTAAGGTAAACTGCAGTAACTCCCAGTTCCTTAAGATAAGGAATTTTGTCGATCACCCCATAAAGAGAATGATCCTTGAAGCTTGTCGGGAAAATCTGATAGTATACTGCTCCTTTTACCCATTCGGGCTGTACATAATATTTGTTGTAAGCCGAATGTCCGGAAGAGTCTTCACAATCATTCATGCGAGTTTTTCCACACAATATCACAAAGTTGTTTTCCTCGCTTGGAACATAAGTTGTTACGCCGGCCTGAGTATAAAAGTAGATGACATCTTTGCAGGCAATCACGAAGTAATATGACAGTCTTGGCTCATTCATGACAGTTTCTGCGCTATAGTATTGTAATCCGGCAAAAGATTTGTCTTTTTCCATTTCAATGTACTGCTCGGCGCCATTACTGATGCGCCTTACAAACACCTTTTGAATCTGTGAGTCTTCCATAACCCTCATAGAAATTCTCACCTTTTCTCCAATCTCAGGTGTCATATTGCTGACAAAACCTCTTGTTCCGTCACTATATATACTGTCTAACCAATTCATAATATTCTCCTGCAAAAAAAATTCATAATTTCAGGGACAAAAGAAATCTTCGTCCCTGAAATCTTAATTACATTACAATAACATTATCCCTTTACAGAGCCTGAAAGTCCCTCAACATAAAATCTCTGAAGCCATACGAACAGAACTACAATAGGAACTGCTACGATCACAGCGCCTGCAGCAAACTGTGTATAGTAAGTGTCAATTCTCTTAAAGTCTGTGAGCCAGTAAAGACCTACAGCTACGGTATAAGAGCTCTGCTTATCACCAAAGAGCATACTTGGGAAGATATAGTCTGACCAGGCTCCGAGGAAGCTTCCAAGAACTGTATATACAATAATTGACTTGGCAAGCGGAAGTGTCACATGTATGAATATCTGAAGTCTGGACGCTCCGTCTATGATAGCTGCCTCATCAATTGCCTTGGGAATAGTGTCAAAAAAGCCCTTACTAACATGATATCCCATGGCAGCGCCTGCAGCTCCAACAACTATAAGGGCCATAAGCGACTGATTTAAGCCAAGTCCCTTAAGGATGTTATAAACTGCAATAAGTGACATGAAGCCCGGGAACATTCCGATTATCATGAGAATATTCATAAAAGCCTTACGTCCGGCAAATCTTGTTCTACTAAGAACATATGATGTCATCAGCACGATAAGTGTATTTATCACGCAGCTGCACAGAGCGACTATAAGAGTGTTGCACCACCATCTCGCAAATGGAAGAACACTGTTATTGGTAAAAAGATTTATGAAGTTATCAAATGTAAATCCCTTAGGAATAAAATAACCTACATAGTAGCCCTGCTCTGCTCTGAAAGCTGTAAGTACAATCCACAGAACCGGGAAGAGCCAGATAACGCCGAGTACTGTTAGAACGATATAACCAACATTTGTCTTATTGACGCTCATTACAAATACAAGTCCGAGAAATGCTGCTATGAGCATTATCCAGTAGCCAAAAGACAGATCCTTGTTAAGGAAGTTTCCGTCCATTCCGCTTGCCTTCATGATGCTTCTTGTGGAAAACATCAAAAGCCCTGTGAAAATGACTGAAAGTGCCTGAAAGCACTGCCATATTCTCATTACAACTGAATTTGTCTTAAATACTGATACAACCGCAAATACAACTGCCAATATCGTGAACACTACTGCCCCAAATACAAATACATAAGCCCATGAAAAAGTTCCTGCGGCGCCGGTATTTTCGCCTGCTGATATCTGCATCAGCCTTAACGCTGTAGCAAACAAGGCCTTTCTTTCGCCATTTGCCATCTCTTTTCCCAGATTCACATATGGCAGGAAAAGAGCCACAAATGCCAGAATAGCCATAACAACAGCCTTTAAATGATTCTTTAGATTTAATCCTATTACTGTCTTACGAAAGTTTCCCATTATTGGAATCCCTCCTCATTCTTCATAGCAGCCGACCTTGAGAAGGAGATCAAAGTAAAGGTTGCTGAAATAACAAAGATGATAATACCTATAGTTGCTGCAAGGTTATAATCATTACTATCCTTGGTCAGCTTGTACAGCCAGGTAACAAGAAGATCTGTCTTGCCTGCACCCTTGAAGTAATCAAGTGTAAGAGGCTGGCCTGCTGTAAGGAAATAAATAACGTTAAAGTTATTGAAGTTACCAATAAGGTTGGAAATCAGGTATGGTGTTGTAACAAACCACATATAGGGGAATGTTATCTTCAAAAATGCAAGTACAGGACCTGCTCCGTCAATCTTAGCACTTTCATAAAGCTCTGCAGGAATATTCATAAGAATACCTGATACCATGAGCATTGTGACAGGTACACCAATCCAGAAATTGACAACAATAACTGAAACTCTGGCCCATGTCACGTTAGACAAAAATGGCAGCGCACTTGCAGTAAAGCCCCACTGCTGAAGAAGTACGTTGAGAATTCCTCTCTCTCCCAGCATTGTCGCCACAACTCTGAGTGAAATAAAGGCAGGAATCGCCATTGTGATTACAAAAACAGTTCTCCAGAATTTTTTATATTTAATTCCCTTGGAATTTATGATCATAGCAAGTATCATCCCACCAAAGTAGCAGGAAAATGTGGCCGCAAAGCCCCATATAAGAGTCCATCCCAAAACCGGCCAGAAGGTGGCTGATAATCTGTCACCTGTCGATAACAGGGTAAAAAAGTTCTTGATCCCAACCCAGGTAAAAAGATTTCCGGGTGGCTGATGTTCTGAATCGTAGTTGGTAAATGCCATAAGGATCATGTAGATAAGAGGCATTACCGTAAAAATCGAAAGTCCAAGGACAGGAATTGATAAAAAGAGAAAGTGCACATTCTCATTAGCAAGACTTCTGATGTCTTCTAATAAAGTGTTAGGTCTTTTGCCAAGTTCTCTTCTCTGCCTTGCCTTTTCTCCTGAAAAAATGCTAAAAAGCCATAAAGCAATGAAAAATCCGGTTATGACAAGTGTTACAACGCCTGCAAGCAGGATCAGCATGGAGTTGTCACCCTTGGTCACTTCGTAGATTCCAAGGCTCTCATTATAGGTCATGCCCTGAGTGCTCTCTCCAAGAGTCCTCAACATATAGAGGTTATGTCTTCCTGTCAGCGCCATAAACACAATGTACAGCACTTCCAATGCAAGGAAGATAAGTCCCTTAAACACCTGACCATTTTTTATATTTGATAAACCCAGTACCACATAAGAAAGTTTGGAAAAGAGATTGCCTTTGGTAAACGTTGTAATGATATTTCTTTTAGAATTAACTACTTGCATTGTAATTACCTCTATCTAAATAAATAATGTAAGCATTTCATAATCAGGCATGTGGAGCTTACATATAGCTCAGCTGGCGGATATGTATATTATTTTGTGACTTTTTGTGCCATGAAGATGAGACCAATGACATGCATGTGCCATTGCACATACATGTCATGCTATGGGCTCATCGTAATGTCCGGCACAACAGGAACAAAAAATATACACACTGCCAGCTACGAGCTTATGTAAGCTCCACTGCCGTCCGTATAGAAGCAAAATTATTCAGTAAGTGTACTTGTGATGCTGTCTACAAGTGCATCAAGCTGGCTCTGAAGATTTGCTTCTGTAACTTCTCCGCTGTATACGCTTGTTCCAAAAGCCTTCATAGGATCCCAGTAGTCACCCATCTTAGGAATACTTGGCTGGTTTGTAGCATTTGCAGCCTGATCGTTAAGTGCGCTTGCTACGATATCACTTGCAATCTCAGCACTCTCTGAAAGAGACTTAAGTACAGGAACATCGCCCTGCTCTTTGTATCTTGTAAGGCAGCTCTCCGGACTAGCCATATAAACTGCAAGCTGCTGAGCGCAAAGTGGATACTGAGTATTTGACTTAACTGTGATTGTCTTGAAATCTACGAAGTTTGAAAGCTGTACTTCTTTGCCACCAATGTTAGCTACAGGAAGTGCTACTGCACCAACCTTATCACCAAGGGCTTCTCTAAACTCAGGTGCGCTCCATGCTCCGCTTGTTACAGCGCCAAGCTTACCTTCCTTGAAGGCATTTCCGCCTACACCATCAGCATCCTCGAGATACTTAGGATTAGCTGCAAGCTCGATCATGTACTTTCCTGACTCAAGTCCGTTTGCATTGTTGAAAGAGCACTCTTTTTCATCTTTTCCGTCAGCTCCAAAAAGTGTTGTTCCATTTCCAAGGAAGAACATCTCTGAATACCATGAGTTTGTAAGCTGTGTACTAAAGTTCCACATTCCATCACCAAGGTCTTTTGCAAGCATTGTGTCAAGGTTTTTAACCTCTTCCTCTGTGAAAAGATCCTTGTTGTAATACATGAAGAAAGTATTAGGTGAGAAAGGAACTGCATATGTAAGTCCGTCGATTGTTACCGCATTGATAGCACTCTCAGGAAGGTCTGCTACAAGAGTATCGAAATCCTTGGTAATTGGAAGGAGAAGTCCCTTTCCAGCAAGGTCGCCTACACCGCCTGATGGTGTGTAGAAAATATCAGCTGCTGTGTCCGCATCTGTCTCAAGGGCCTGTGGAGCCTCATCAATTCCTACAACTGCGATCTCATATGTGATGTCGAATTCGTCGTGAGCAGCGTCGAACTTCTTAACCATCTCATCTGTGATCGCTACTTCCTGTTCAGGAACCCAGATCTTGAGCTCTACCTTCTGAGTCTCTGTCTGAGCTGCTGTATCAGTAGCTGTTGTAGATGTCTTTGAATCATTGTTAGCAGCTGTACTTGTTGATCCTGCGTTTTCCCCGCCGCAGCCTGTAAGAACAGATGCGCCCAGCATAGCTGTCATAGCTAAGGCTCCAATTTTTTTCATTTCCATTTTTGTAATCCTCCTTTGAACATTTTAAAAATTGAAAAAAGAAATTGGTAAATAAGTTAATCGGTTTACCAAGACTATAAAGTCTTACGGTAAACCGGTCAACCCGTTTACGACATTTTCCATTTTTTCAATAAATCAGGGGATTATACGCGATGAATTGCGTCCAATTTTTGGAATTAATTGATAGTTGACATGGTAAACTGATAACCCATATTCAGAAGATGTTTTCTTAATAAAAGTGGGTATTTACCTGAAATACTGCATTTTCCCTTTTTTCGGGTAAAAGATCACTCTCTCAGATTCTTGACTGACTGCCTCTCCATTACCCTTATAGGCTGCCTCTCATCTGCGGAAATGCTTATCTTCTCTTCAATCATCTTAAAGAGATATCCACTGGCTTTTCTGGCCTTCCACTCAAAGTCCTGAGCAACAGATGTAAGTTTTGGTGACATGAATTCACAATCCGGAAGGTTATCAAAACCTATAACTGACATATCATAGGGAACGCGAAGGCCGCACTGTTTGAGTCCCTCGATAACGCCAAAAGCAACAATGTCAGACATGCACGCAATAGCTGTGTAATCACCGCCGCCAAAGGCTATATCCTGTCCTACCTGAACAGCGCTGTGATAAGTTGATTCTGTATAGTAGATATTGCCATTTTTAAACGGAACACCCGCCTCCTTGCAAGCATCAGCAAAACCTCTGTATCTCTCCTGAATAACGCCTTCTGAGGAAATATCAGGTGTAACGAGAGCAAGCTTGGTATGTCCCTTACCAATCAGATATCTTGCAGAAAGATATCCACCCCTGTAGTCCTCAATACCGATATTTACAATATCTTCCCCGGGAGCATAGGTATCAAGAAAAACAATTGGTATATCGATTTCATTCCTGATCTCACTTACTTCATCCTTATAAACCCCAAGGAAAAATGCTCCATCCACATTCCAGGATGATAAAAGAGGTACTATTTCTCTAGGATCACCAACGCATCTGAGCATCAGATAATAGTCTTTTCCTCTGATGTATCGCTCGAGAGCAGCGATAATATGGGCATTATATGGATTGGCAAAAAAGTCCTCATCCTTGCCAAGGTACGGCACAACTAGGCCTATAAGCCTGCTCTCCTTCTTGACCAGCGACCTCGCCATAACATTAGGCTTATAGCCTGTTGCCTTAATAATGCTCTCTATCTTCTCTTTGGTTTCATCCGAAACCTTGGACAATTTGCCGTTTAACACATTTGATACGGTAGCTGTGCTAACTCCCGCTCTCTTTGCTATCTCCCTAATATTCAAATCACCATACTCCTTTTAGTAAAACGCTTAACCTAAATTTTACTATACCTATTCCTCCACCCCAATGTCAACACACAAATACATTTCTCCGCCTCTGTACGCAATCTCCCGTCCTCCGTGGATAGCCCAAACGCCGTTCAAGGAAGGCAAAGTGAAAGGCCCTGCACTTTGGATGCAGGGCCTTTCTATAGGAGTATGAAAAAACTTGGAACACGCAATAAATTAGTTATCTGCCATGGTGAGTTCTACGACTTCTTCAATGGCACTTTGTCCGGCGACAGTATCAACTGCATTTGCCTCAACGACTATCTGATCTGCGGCATTGGTATCTCTGCGGCAAACAAAAATACCAAATGCAAGCATGCCAATTACTGCCAAACAATAGTATCTTTTTTTCATTATCTTCCCCTCATAATGTAATTTTCTTGCGCTTCGCAGTACAATATGTATGATAACATGTAAGCGGCTGAATTAATTCTGAAAAAAGCATAAAATCAATTAAAAAAGTTTTAAGAAAAGCGCTCTGTTACTGGTATTTAGCAAAATCCCGATAACCTATTATCAGGTTATCGGGATTTGTTATTCTCTGTAGATGGTACAGAATTGCGAGAGTATCGAAGATACGAAGCAATTCGTATATCATACGGTTATATTTAGTTAAGCCTTCTCTTTAACTGAACGGGTAAAGGCTCCGATGATCATGATAAGTGATCCTACCACAAAGGCCGCAATTGAAACTACAGTCACATAGAATACCTGCCAGCCCACTGTGTTTACGGAATCATAGCTGAACAGTCCTGCAATGAGGAGGATCCTCTCAGAGAGAACCTGTCCAAATGCTGCTGTGAAAAGAGCTATTGAAACGCAAACTGAAACTGTGCTCAAAATATCATGATTACCAAAGATGTTTGGTAATACTACTGCTGCACATGCAAAGATAATTCCAATTATACCCAGAAGAATGATCACTCCGAGATTTCCAAGTGCATAGGTCACAGTCATACTACTGCAAACACAGGCTGCAATAATACCAACAATTCCAAGGATTGCAGCAACTACATTAAAGTAGGCTCCAACGCTTTGTTTTTTCATAAAATCTGACATTTTCAGGCCTCCTTTTCTTTTCTCTTAGAGAGTACGAACAGGATTGCAAATACTGCTGTAAGAAGTGCTGTTACAGCGATTGCAGCATAATAAGCTGTTCTCCACCATGTATTAAGCTTAACAACATGAGTTGTTGCATTGTATCTGTTCATAAGGTTACTTGATGCAATAGCATACAGTACGTTGTGTGCTGACTCTCTGACTGCCTGCTGAGCATTAGCATCACCTGCAAATACAGTAGCACTGATAGCTGAGCCATCCGCCTGATTAGCAAATCTTGGGCTGTCAAGTGTTGTATCAGTATAGAAACCTGACATACCTCTTGTATCATAACAGGTTGTTCCAGATGTAAGAACAGCTCCGTAGAGGTCAAAGTCATCATAGATATCTGTTACTGCATAGCCCTTGAATCCCCACTCTTTTTTGAGGATTTCTGTCATCATTCCTGTACTTACTGTACATTCAACAGGTCCAATCTTGGAGAAGGAGATCATGAGACCTCTCATACCTGCATCATAATCTTCTGTATCATACTTGGTTGCTTCAAAAGCAATCTGATAAGCTCTAAGTTCTACTTCTCTTGCGCGCTGCTCTGTCATAAATGGAGCAACACCTGCTCTGTTAGTTTCCTGGTCATTAAATGCGTAATGCTTAGGTGCAGCAATAAGACCATATTTAAGAGCTCCGATAGCAAATTCCATTGCTGTGTAACCTGAAAGGATTGGATCCTCTGAATAATACTCACCGTTACGTCCGTTATAAGCATGACGATGTGTGTTAAGTCCAGGTCCCCAAAGGATTGGAATACCTGTAAAGAGTGACTCGATTCCAATAAACTCACCAAGCTTCTTGGCAAGGTCAGGATTAAATGAAGCTGCTGTAAGTGGGCTGCTTCCAAATACCTCAGGATGCCAGTTACCGTTAGGATCTTCTGAGCTGATATTCCATGGAGCCTCTGTATCCTTGGAAGCATTGAGGTTTACAGCAATACCATTACCTGCATTTTCTGTCATATAAGTCTCAACTGTTCCGATTGAATCGGCACCAGGAATGCTTGGGCCACCAAATGTTGCAAGGTACTGTGCTTCCTCGAGAGTCATCTCTGAGAGAAGCTCTTCCCACTTCTCATCCTCAAAGTCAAGGCCAGCCATCTCATAGAACATGAGATCACCATCTTTGCCCCATACAATATCAGATGTATTGTCCTCAGTAGCAACTGTATAGTACTTACCATTGAGATAATCAATCATCTCCTGGCTTGTAAGAGTCATATCTGAATAGGTCTTAGGATATGTTCCGTTCCAATCTGCACGGCTAAGGTAAGTAACCTCGCCATCCTGGAAGTAGTTCCAGTCTGCATAGTCAAGCTGGTTAGAAATCTTTGTACCAGTCTTGCTATAAGCAAATGCTGTCTTTGAAAGTGTATCCTCTGTTATTTCTGTGCTATAAGCATAGTCTGCATTAGCCTCACCAACAAGGCTCTCTGCTGCTACGCCCTGCATAGCCATGATATTGTTAAGTGCATCATGAGCACCATTACCAAATGCGAAGTAATATGTTCCAGGATCTACGATATATGTTCCGAAAGTTCCATCTCCATTGTCAAAAGAGCTGTCATAAGTTGCAATGTACTGAAGATCAACATCTACAGATACAACCTCTGACTCTCCCGGCTGAAGAAGACCTGTTTTGCCGTAGTTGAGAAGGACAATGGCACTCTTCTCAATTCCGCCCTGCTCATAAGGAGCCTGTCCGTAAATCTGAACGCTCTTTTTACCTGCTACATTTCCTGTGTTTGTAACTTTTACATTAAAAGTTGCTGTAGCGGTAGTTACATCCTTATTCTTGGATACATTGAATACAGGTTCTCCCTCATATTCCATATCAAAAGTAGTATAAGATAAGCCATAGCCAAAGCCATAAGCTACTTCTGCATCATAATCCCAACCGGATTTAGAAGCATATGTTCCTGCTGTTCCTGTTGCATTTCCCTGTCCAAGAACTGCGTCATAGTATCTTGTCTCATAGTAACGATATCCAACATAGATTCCCTCAGCCTCTATGATGTAGTTGCTGGAGTTCTCTCTTGTAATGACATCTGCCGCATTTGCATATGAGAAATTACCCATATTCTGCATTGCAGGTGCTGACATATTGTATGTAGGGAAGATATCTGCAAGTCCGCCTGAAGGAGAAACTTTTCCACAAAGAATATCTGCTACTCCAAGAAGGCCATAACTTCCAGGTGCACCAATCCAGAGAATTGCATCGATTTCAGGATCATCCTTGAGCTCGCCGATTTCTACTGCAGATGCGCTGTTAACAAGAATGATAACCTTGTCACTACACTCTTTTGCAAGAGCGATAGCATCCTTCTCATTAGTTGTAAGTGCAAGAGGCTCTGTTGCTCCAAGACCTGAAACAATTCCGCCGGGAAGATAATCTTCACTCTCTGCACTTGGTCTTCCGATAACTACGATAGAAGCATCACCGTACTTAGCAAAGCTGTCCTTGAAGTTTGCATTTACGCCTTCAATCTCTTTAACTGATGGCTCTCCCGGATCGTATTCTTCAGAAGGGCCGGCATTCTCTGTGTGAAGGTATGTCTCATTGAGCTTGGTATAGATCGAAGTCATTGTAGGATTAACCTTGTAACCTGCTCCGTCAAACTCAAATTCATCTCCACTCCATTCGCCTGTAGTGTAGCCTCTTTCTACCTGGCCTGTTGCCCAGTTCTGAGAAAGAGATGTTGTAATATGATGTGCAAAATCAGTTACGTTGTTCTGAAGTGCCTCATCAAGATTTATAAATCCACCAAATGCCTTAACACCAAAGCTTGAACCAAGGATAGGCACCTGTGATCTTATTCCGAATAAAGTTACGTTTGCACCTGATGCAAGTGGAAGTACTCCGTTATTCTTGAGAAGTACTGTTCCCTCTGCTGCCTGCTCTCTGTTAAGATCGATAGCAGCCTGAATAAGTGCATGTGAATTACCTGTTCCATCCTCATTTAAGAGTTCTGCAGGTGGTGTAAACTTGTCGTACACTGCATCTTTGTCGTCTGTAACCATCATCTCACTCTGAGTACCAAGGGCAGTATCAATAGTTGATGAAAATGATTCCAGCGTGTTTCCCACGATTACTGAGATTGACAGTAAGAATGTCATAAGTGCTGCCAATCCTCTGAAAATACCTGTCTTTTTCAATTTCTTTCCTCCTTAATCATTTATAGTTCTCATTGCTTCTTCCATGCTCATTCCGTTTGCAATAGCCTCTTTACGCTTAAGGTTTACTTCCTGAATGCGTCTCATCTTTTCCCCCGAAAGAATGTATCCCTTCATGGCAATCAGTGTTGCAATCCAAGCCACCATTGGGACTATGCAAAAGAGTATGATAACAACTGCGTTCATGCCTGATGAATAAGGCGTCTCGGCAGTTGGAAGATTCTGTATTCCGATAATGCTAACAGCTATTCCTACTACTGTTGCAGAAAGTGATGAAACAAGCTTATCTACCAGTGAAAAAAGAGTTCCCATTATTCCAGGTATATACTTGCCTGATCTGTAAGTCTCGTAATCCGAGCAGTCTGCAACCATTGGAATTGGCATATCCGCTGTTGAATAGTAAGCACCATAACCAATACCAAACAGTAAAATAAACAAAACAGTATAAAGATTTATTGATACGCTTCCATCTGAAAGGAAGGAAAGATTCCTTGATGGAACGCCTTCTTTCCACATGAGAAGAAGAACTAAAACTCCCACATAACACACAAGCGCCACAGACACATATCTAAGAAGCGATGCTTTCTGTCCCTTCTTTTGACTGGTTCTGACTGTCAGAAGGAAGAACGGCACTGAGAAGACATATCCGATGATCATCATTGGAAGATAGAGACCATCGTAGTTGCCCATCATGCAGCCGTAGAGCATACATAAAACTGTAGTGTTGGTTGCTATTGAAAGAGCAAGCTTACATCCGGCTCCTGCTATCATAAGTCTCTTCATAGGATCGTTATTTTTAATGATCTCTATATACTCAGAGATTCTGACTTTCTCCTGCTTGTCTCCGCCGATTCCAAAATACTTGGGCTGATCTTTTTCCCAGATACCGATAATTGCCAAAATTGTCAGTACAATCGACACTGTAATTCCAATTGGTGTGAGAACCTTGTAGAAATCAGCGCTTGAATAATCCGCAACGTTGGCTCTTATGATCGGTGCAAGAAACTGCATAACTCCCATTCCCGCAAGAGATCCAACTGTGTTAAAGATCGTAAACAGAGGCCTCTGTGAAGGGTCAGAAGTAAGAACTGTCTGACCGGCTCTTGTGCAGGAAGTCTGGAATGTATAACCTATTACCCAGATTGCATATAGTCCTACAAATGCCGCATATCTAAAGGCCATCATGCTCTCAGGAATACCCGGCGTTATCATGTACATAGTAATGATACTGAGCGCCATAATGATATTTCCTATGACCATGAATGGTCTGAACTTACCAAATTTACCATTTGTCCTGTCCATCAGTGCTCCGATGATCGGGTCTGTAAAGGCATCAAATACCCTCATACCCGTAACCATTACTGATGCAAACAAGATTCCAAGGCTCAGAACGTTAGAGCCAAAGGTTGCTATGTAGGAAAGTACCAACACGTAATAAACGTTGGTAGCTCCATTATTCAGAGGAAAAAGAACCAGCTGATAGAGCTTGGCCTTATTACCCCTTTCCTGTACTACAGTATTTTCCATATCCACACTCCTATTTTTTCCCTTATAAATCCTGTATCAGGTCCAGTTAGCACCTTTATCTCCAAGGTCTTTAAGACTATACTCAGGATTTGGAGTAGCCACCCTAGTAAACTTCGCAGAATCCTTGAACGCTCCGCTTACAGCGACTATCTCGTGCTCCTTACCGGTTTCGCCAAGAGAAACGCTAAACTCAAATACATGCTGTCCATGCTTGGTTTCAAGTTTCCGTCCATCTACAAAAAGAGTTATCTCATTCTGGTTGGAATAGACCTTAACCTTGATGTTCTCTTTAGTTCTCTGTGCAAATCTCTTAGAAGCAATATGTACAAAAGGATCATCGCTCCACCATGCTTTATAGAGGTAGAAGCTGTCCTTTTTGGTCTTCCTGTCAAAGGTCACCAGGCCCTTATGGTTCATTCCGGGCTCACCGCCCTGATTTCTGGCATCTGCCGCAAAATCAAACATATTCCACACATGCGTTGCCCACATAAACGGGTTTCTGTCAAAGCATCTGAGCATATATTCGTGATAGATTGCCTGATATTCCTCTGTGTGATCTCCTCTTTTAGGTTTCTCAGAATGAAGGTTAGGCATACCCTCGCATCCATATTCTGAATAACCAAGACATCTGTTGGGATATACCAGATGGAAAAATCTCATCCAGATATCATTTAAAAAGAGTCCCGGAACATACCAGCCAAGATACAGATTCCAGCTGACAGTATCTGTAATGTGAGCTACCTTGTTAAAAGGTCCGCACACTGCGTAACAGGCAAGAGTTGTAAATCTTGTATCATCCATTTCATGGCACAGATCATTAAGTATCCTGTGGTTCTCCATCATGTCTTTTTTATCTCTGGTAGAGATTGTGATCTCATTGGAAATTCCCCAGCAGACAATAGATGGATGGTTGTAGTTCTGAATGATCAGTTCCTTCATCTGACTGATAGTGTTGTCACGTCCATCAGGCATATGCTCAGAGATATATGGAATCTCAGCCCAGACTATCATTCCTCTCTCATCGCACAGATCGTAGAAATACTGGCTGTGCTGGTAGTGAGCAAGTCTGATCGTGTTAGCCCCCATCTCGCATATAAGGTCCATATCCTCTTTGTGCATATCTTTTGTGATGGCATTTCCAAGACCTTTCCTGTCCTGGTGTCTTGAAACGCCATGAAGAGCATAGCTCTTTCCGTTAAGGTAAAAACCCGTCTTGGGATGATAATGGAAATCTCTTACTCCAAACCTTGTAACTATCTCATCTGCAGCTTCGCCATTAATGACAAGAGTTGCCTTAAGAGAATACAAATATGGGTTCTTAACACCTTCCCAAAGATGAACATCATCGATCAAAAAGCTATGTTCCAGACAAAAGACATCACTATTGCTGCTATCAGTAGTCTCAAGTTTATTTGTCTTTTGATCAATTTCTGAATGATAAATAACATTTCCTTCTGCATCAGATATTTCAAGTCTGACACAGCAGTCTATGTTATTAACAAAAAGCTTTACGTTACCTTCAGCTTTTTGATAGCCTTCCACAGGCTTTGCCTTGATCTGAACTCCGTTTCCGCCATAATAATCCAGGTCAAAGTGGTTCTTATTTACGACAATCAGATTAACGTCTCTGTAAATGCCGCCATAAAATGTGAAATCTGCCTTTTGTGGATAAACCCTTGTATTAGGCCTGTTATCCACATTCACCTTAAGAATATTTCCCACATTCTTAAGATAATCTGTGATATCCGTTCTAAAGGTTGAATATCCTCCCTCATGACGGATCATCTTTTCTCCATTGAGGTAAACTGTGCTTTCGGAATTAACTCCGTCAAACTGTATATAAACGCGCTCTTTGTCTTTATCAAAGTCAGGAGCGTCAAAAGTCTTTTCATATGTGGCCAGGGCTCTTAAATAATCATTTCCGCCATCCTGACCATCTATCGCATTCCAGGTATGGGGAACGTCAACTCTCTCGTCATATTTGCCCGTTATCTGAAAATGCCAATCCTTATTAAGGGAAAAAAATCTTCGCATGAAATATCTCCTTATCATTTTCTGCAGTTTCCCATCAGTTATTACATCGTAACAATTTCACAACAGCTCATTCAACCAAGGTGGAATAATCGACACTTTTCACAACATAATTTACATGTGTGCAATTGAATATTTGGGTAAAAGAAAAAAGATGCACAAAACATGCATCTTTTCTTAAAATTCTGATATAAACTAAAGTCCAGTACTATGCCAGAGGCAATATAATATTCAGATGGAATACATCTCCTTCCACCTGAGTTTTGAAGGCACCTCCAAATTTATCAACCATTACTTTAATACTCTTAAGTCCGAATCCATGGCCATTTTCCATGTCTTTCCTGACAGGAAGTTCATCCTCAAAGGTGATATCCCCTTCAAAATAGTTCCAGATATGAATGATGACAGAATCACCAAACTGTTTGAGACTGACATCAACAAGTCTTTTATCCTCATCAGAAACACTTGAAGCTCCTGCCCTTGCATTATCTATAGCATTACCGAACAAAAAATAAAGTGACATACTGTCGAATTTATCAAGCTTGTCCGTGAAGCTCACGCAGTTAAATCTGACTCCCTGCTGCCTGCAAAGAGCTCCCATATTGCGAAGGAGCACATCTATCACATCATTTCCCGTCTTAACTATTGGAGCAAAGCCTTCTATAGATTCTCTTATAGGCGTCAGATCAGGAATATCGAGTTTTTCTTTATCTGCAAGCTTCTCGATGCGATTTAGCATGTGCTTAAGATCATGCATCTGGATATTATTAAACTCAACAAGCTCTTTCCACTGTTCATACTGCTTTTCGGAAGCTGATAACAAACCTTTTATCACCATTGATTCCGCTTTTTCCTGCTGCCACTTATGCAGATAAAACTGTATAGAAAGGGCAAAACTACAGCAGATGATCGCATATATGCTACTGGCTATAACAAGCTTGGGACTGATATCCCAGGTATCGGCAACCAGTCTGTTTACTCCAATGCATATGAGTATCACGATGACCGACAGGACATTTAACCTGATACTTCCCTTATCCGGAACCTGAGTCCTTGCAACAAGCATATATACAATGACATATACAATTGCCATGATCATGACTTCCGTCAGTATTCTATAGATAATGTTTATTTGAATCAGGGCATTCACAGGCGGGATCAGGTTAAAGATTGTCATCAGTTTGTATGCCATATGTTGCGTAGCAACCCCTGCAATAGAGGAAGATGCGATTGAAAAGGCGTTTCCTTTATAGCAGATCAGCATAACTGCTATTGTCAGTGCTATTATGAAAAAGAAAAACATAAATCTGTATATTGCTATTGTTGCCACAGGATAACTGATCCTTGAAACTATGATCCCTGAAATCACTGTAGCAATAGGAATTCTTACCCAAAAGAGCTTTCTCTTTTCATAAGCATGCAAAAATAGAAGTTCCGCAATCAGAACTTCTATCATATATCCTATTGATTCATATTGGCTTATTGCTTCTGCATCAAACATGATCTGACCTCCGCATCACAGGCTCATCCGAGGTAGGTATTAAGCTGTTCCATAAATGCTTTCTTTTTGGATCTTCCTATCTTGATCCTATCGCCTCCAACATCTATTTCATCGCCATAAAGGCCCTTTATATATGAGAGATTTACAAGTGCAGAGGCGCTGCACCTGGCAAAATTATTGCCAGATAGCTCGTTTTCTCTTTCTCCAAGTCCTCCATAAGAAGTTATGACTTCACTTATAGTGTGGAACATCAGGTCATGTCCCATAACTTCTATGTACATAATGTCACTCGATGAAACAATCCTTGTTCCGTTCCTATCCTTGATCCTGACAGGAATACCACCCCTCTGAGACAATACTCTGACAGCTTTATCAAGTTTAACGCTAAGATCATTGTAATTAATGGGCTTAAGGCAGTAATCAAGGGCATCTACGCTATAGCCTTCAGGAGCATATTGTGGCATGTTGGTAACAAAGATAAGTAAAACAGTAGGGTCCACAGCGCGGAGCTTTCTGGCAGCTTCCATACCATTCAGAAAGCCGTCTCCAAGCTCTACATCCATGAACACAACGTCACAGGCCTTCTTGTAATCATCAAGAAAGCTCTCTGCTTTACCATATGTCTTTATGGAAAAAGAAATCTCTTTTTCCAGGCCATATTTACCAAGACACTGTGAAAGAAACTCGGAATAATCCTTGTCATCCTCAACAATTGCCACTCTGTACTGCTTCATAAACGCTCCATATGCTCGTATGACTTCTTGCGGGCAAAAGCGTAAACAGCCCGCAAGAATGCCACAAATAATCTATGCCTTCCATAAGTGCTTGTTTATTTCGTAAGAATATAAACAAATCCAAACACTCTCGCAGATTCTATCACATAGGATCCACTAAATGTTACAGGAATTGTAGTTACTTTTTCTCCCCTGACCTCTCTGCTTTCTATATTACGTGTTACAACATCCTTAGGTATATTATACACTACAGAATACTCTTCATCTCTTCCTGTATAGTGAAGTCTTCCGTTTAATATTTCATCCTCTCCGATGTGGATCTGGATTGGCTTGCCGTTATCTTCTCTGAGGTAGTGTACCTCAAGTTCAAGATCCTGACCTTCTACAGCCTTCATATGATAGGTAAATCTTCCTCCGGAAGTAGCTGCTCTGCTGGTTCCATTATTGGTGCTGCCAACTGAACCCTTATCCTCCATGGCATGAAGTTCATCATTTTCATACTGGCCATATCCCGGCTGAACTGTATCAAGTATCCTCTCTCTTCTGGCATTTTCCTGATCACGCTTCTCTACTTCATCAGTTACACCCTGATCCTTGTCAAAAAGATACCAGTAAATACCATAGCGCTGTCTGGTCTTGAGATAGTGAGGGCCAAAGGTGAGTTCTCTGTCTGTTCCTGTAAGAGTGAAACAAAGCTCATCGCCTTTTCTGATCAGGTGCTTATCAATATCTGCAATATAATCAGAAACACTACCATCCTGAACTGTAAGGTACTCTTTTCCTGCAATCTTGTTAGTAGGTATAGTAACGTCAACACCGGTTGTGCCATCTATCATATTCTCGCATCCAAGGTCAGCTGAGAGAAGAACAGGTCCATATTTGAATGCAAAAACATTTTCGCAGTCCGGAAGTCTTTTAACAACAGTGTGCATCTCAAAAGAAATCTCAATCTGATCTCCGTCATTAAAGGTCTCTTCCACTGTGAAATAACCATCGGCTTCTGCCTGATAAGTCTTGCCAGAAGAAAGTGCTTTGCAGGTTGCATTTACAGCCCAGTCAGGGACTCTGAATCTAAGTTTTGTCTTAACGGGCTCCTCAAGATTTATTGTAAAGAGCGCAGTATTTCCCTTTGGAATTAGGCTCTTCTGAGTTAATGTGAGCTTTTTCTTTGAATCACAGACTACTGATGAAATGTACATGTTCACAATCACTGATTCATCATCAAGGAAATAAATGCTGTCGTTTAGCTTGGTAAAGTTCTCCATGCCTGTTCCGGTACAGCACCAGAACTTATCAAAAGGAGTTCCGTAAACCTTGTAATAACCTGTAGCCATAGGCTGGAAGTACATTGTCATACCACTTTCGGGATTCTGTGATGACAGTATTGCATTTATAAAGGTGTTCTCATAGTAATCTGCATACTTTTTATCACCTGTAATTCTGAACAAATCTCTGCTCATTTTGAGCATGTTGTAGGTATTGCAGGTCTCATTGTTACAGTTAGTACGTTCTGCATCAAGGACAAAGTCTTCTCCAAAATGCTCCCACTCACTGTTTCCGCCTGTTGCATAGGTATGGCGCTCAACAACCATATCCCAGAATTTCTGCACATAGGTAAGATACTCGCCGGCGACATCTCCAAGCGTCATATATCTTTGAAGTGCTCCCAGAAACTTGGGAATTGTAGTATTGGCATGACGGTTATTAAGCACATTGGCATCACCTGTTGCCACTTTCTTAAAGAGTTCTTCTTCATCAAAAGCATGTGCTGCTTCAAGATGCTCCTTTTTGCCTGTAAGTCTGTAGAGCTTATAAAGAGCATCGTTCATTCCACCGTATTCTATACTAAGAACAGTTTTGTGTGTCTCCTCTGACCAGCCAGATGCTCTGTTATAGGTCCAGTCTCCAATGCCTTCTGCAACCTTAAGAGCAGGCTCATAGCCTGTAAATACAAAGGTGCTTACAAGTCCGTCCAGGATCTTATGCATGGTATACCACGGAACCCATGACTCTGTGATAATGTTTGTTCTGCCATGCTCCACATGGTCAAACTGAAGCTCTACATTATTGCTATCCATTATTATTGCGCCAAAAACAAATCCCTTTTTACCCTGGGAATGCTCCTGACACTCTAAAAGGCCATCAACCAAGGTCTTAATAATATCAAAAAGAGCCTTCTTGTCCTCTTTTCTTGTCCCCGGATTAGCATAGCCCTGCGCTGCAGCTGTAAGGTAATGGCCCAGTGTATGACCTCCGATCAGCATGTTCTCCCAGCCGGAATAGCGAATTTTCTTGGGTGTTAGACCCGCATTCTCATAAAAGCCAGCAAGAAGCCTCTCCGGATCAAGGCTCTTAAGATAAGCCACATCCTTATTAAGTGCGTTTGCACAATACTCATCATTTACACAAACCTGTGTAAGATCAAATTCCTTTAACATCTGTATCTTTCTCCCCAATCAAATACTTTTTTCATTTTTTATTATGATATATAAATTGCCTCATTACAAAACCAAAATGCTCTATAAAGCACACATTTTTGACTTTTGACACCTATATCATTTAAAGACGGAAAAAGCCCTGCATCAAAAGATGCAGAGCGGATTCCTTATTTATGCACAATATTTATCAAGAGTTTTTCTGATTGCCCCGGGTCCTGCCAGTAATTCCATGTAATAATCTATTACCCTGTCTGACAATCCAACCTTTTCAAGGTCAACTCCAAAGATAGCATCGTCTTTGAGAAGAGGAAGAACAGCTTCTTTAACCTTATCTCTGTCTGTCTCGCCAAGCTTAATATCCTGTACAAAGCTCTGAGCCTTTGTAAGAAGTGGATCAGGACTTGGCTCGAATGTCTCTCCCTTATCATCTACTCCCATGAGGTATCTGAGCCATCCGGCATGTACCATAGGAATGAACTTGAGATTCTGAACATCAAGCTTATCTGATGCTGCGTAAGCCTTGATTGTCTCACCAAATCTGATTGGCAATTTCTGTGATGTATCGCAGGCAATTCTCTGTGGTGTATCAGGCATGAATACGTTAGGTATTCTTACATTAACTACTGTGTCGATGAATTCCTGAGGCTTGATAACACCGGGATCAGTTACTACAGGAAGTCCCTCTGTATAACCAATCTCTTTTACCAGTTTAACAAGGCTTTCATCCTTCATCTCATCTGAAATCTTCTGATATCCGAGAATGCAGCCATATACTGCAAGAGCAGTATGAAGAGGATTGAGGCAGGTGCAAACCTTCATTCTCTCTACTTTATCAACTGTCTCTTTTTCTGTGAAGATAACTCCAACCTTCTCAAGAGCAGGTCTTCCGTTAGGGAACTTATCTTCAATAACAAGATACTCACTCTCCTCTGCGTTAACGAAAGGAGCAACCCATGTCTTCATAGTGGTTACAACCGGGTCAAGCTCTTCTACGCCGTCGTTTTTGAGAATCTCATTGACTGAATCATCAGGTCTTGGTGTGATCTTATCGATCATTGACCATGGGAAAGATACCTTGTTTTCATCCTCAACATAAGCAAGGAAACCTGCTTCTGCCTTACCTGCTTTGGTCCACTCAGTGGCAAAAGCGTGCATTGCAGCATAGAGCTTGTCACCGTTGTGTGAGCAGTTATCTGTGCTGACCATGGCAATCTTCTTCTCGCCTGCAACGTATCTTGCATAGAGAAGAGCTGCAACTTTACCAATATAGCTCTGTGGCTTCTCAGGTCCGTTTGCAAAATCTGCTGCCACTGCAGGAATTGTTTCACCTGCAGCATTTACAAGGCTGTAACCTTTTTCTGTAATTGTGAATGTAGCAAGTTTAAGAGAATCCGCTGAGAATATCTCTTTAAGTCTTGAAAACTCCTTGTCGTTGTTTGAATCAAGGATGCAGGACTCAGCAATACTCTCAACTATTGTCTTCTCAACATTTCCGTCTGCCTTGAGTGTTACAAGGATTGAAAGGTTGTCATGAGGTCTGTACATCTTCTCAATGATCTCATAGTCATAACCTTCAACTACTGTAAGTCCCTTCGTAGCATATCCCTCTTCGAGCATTCTCTGAGAGAGGTTAGCCTGAAAGGCTCTAAAGATGTTGCCTGCTCCAAAGTGTACCCACTCTGGATTTTCTACAGTTTCTTTTACCATCTTATCTCTGTCAAAAGAAGGGATAAAAAAGCCCTTCTCCTTCCAGGAATTGTCGTTTTTTACACTATCATAGTTTAATTTCATATTGATCACCTTCTATTAAAAATCTGTTCATTCATCGCTGAGCAATTATGACGAAGCACTGCCCAGGCATGATCATATTAGGATCAGGCTGCTATCAGACTCCGCGCTGATGAGACTTCTCAATCGCTTCCCAAAGTCCGTTGATATATGTAGCACCGAGTGCTCTGTCGTAAAGGCCGTAACCTGGCATTGCTACTTCGCCCCAGATCATTCTTCCGTGATCAGGACGGATTGGTCCGTCAAAGCCTGTCTCATAAAGAGCCTTAACAATCTCATACATATCAAAGGTTCCATCTGATGAAAGATGTGCTGACTCCTCAAAGTTAGTAGGTGAAATGAACTTGAGGTTACGTACATGAGCAAAGTGGATTCTGCCCTCAAGAGCTCTGATCATATGAGGAAGATCGTTCTCAAGGCTTGTTCCGTATGAACCTGAGCAGAATGTAACTCCGTTGTGTACATCGTCAACTGCCTTCATGAGCTTTAAGATATTCTTCTCATTGTTGATGATCCTTGGAAGGCCAAATACTGACCATGCAGGATCATCAGGATGAATTGCCATCTTGATATCGTATTTGTTACATACAGGCATGATTGCCTTGAGGAAATATACAATGTTCTCGAAGAGCTTATCTTCATCAATTCCCTTATATATCTCAAAAAGCTCTTTGACATGAGCCATTCTCTCCGGCTCCCAACCTGGCATTACAGTTCCGTTCATGTCACCTGATAATGATTCGAACATCTTCTCAGGGTTAATGGCATCAACTGCTTCCTGTGTGTAAGCAAGAACTGTTGAGCCGTCAGCTCTTTTTCTTGCAAGCTCTGTTCTGGTCCAGTCGAATACAGGCATGAAGTTGTAGCATACCATGTGGATGTCCTCTTTACCGAGGTTCTCAAGTGTATCGATGTAGTTCTGAATGTGCTCATCTCTATCCTTGGTTGCAGCCTTGATCGCATCAGATACGTTTACTGACTCAATGCCTGCAATGTGCATATCCTCTGCCGCAACATCTGCCTTGAGAGCTTTGATCTCATCCTGTGTCCAGAGCTCTCCTGCCTGCTTGTTATAAAGAGTTGTGATAACTCCCTTTACTCCCGGAATCTGTCTGATCTGCCACAGCTTAACTGTGTCAAACTCTTTGCCATACCAGCGAAGTGTCATTTCCATAATTGTTTTTCTCCTTATAATATAAAAAAATCATCTACTTATTTTCATCATGACAATACATACTTTAATATTTTGGAGAAAAGTTTGGAATTGAATTATTTGTTGCATACATTGCAAAACTTGTTGTAGACAATTTATAAAATGCTATACACAAATCCTGTAATCATAAATGACTCTTTTCTTCTCTGTTGGTATTATCATGAGTTTTGAAATAATACCATGACAAATGAAACTAGACATTTGTTATTACTTTATTTCGCTGGGAATCTGGATTTTAACCTATTTTTAATACCATGATTACTCTTTTTGTCATAGTAGTATTACACTTTATAATCACAAATGCCGCCTTTCTTCTCTGCTGGTATTATTTCAGGTTCTCTAACCTTTTCTAACAAGAATATCAGCTTTAGATAGCTCTCCCAAAAATATCGCGCCGCCCAGGTGCAATTTCCTCGTAAAAATCCCCGGAAACCTGATGATTTCCGGGGACTAACTAAACATATATACTTAATCAATTTACTTATTATCTTCATCATATCTGCTCACATAATCAGGTCTGTTGTCCATGAGAATCGCAGCTACCAGATATAAGACTGCTCCGCTGCCGCCTGAACATGTAAGGATGATCCAAATAAGTCTTACGATTGTAGGATCGATATCAAAATACTCTGCGATTCCGCCACAAACACCGAATACTTTTCTGTCGTTGCTTCTGTATAATTTCTTACTCATAACCATTTCCTCCAAAATACATTCCACACATTCATTAATAAGTTAATACTAAACCTAGATTTCTCTTCCGTCCACATCAATCACTTCGATCCTGTCATTGTCAGTGGACTTTCTTGGTAAAAACTTGTTTCTGTTCGCCGCTGCGTATAATACGATTGCCAGGATGTCGTCAACAGGTCCGGGAACGAAATCCACTGGCGAAACCACATATACCAAAAGAAGCGCAAACAGCATTCCCTGCATAAATCTGTTCATAGGCATCCTCCTTTTTTGTTAGTGAATCCTGATTTCTGTTATAGTTTTCACACATCACTATTAATATGTGATCTTATGTACCTAGTATAGCCTCGAACAAGTGATAATTACATAGCATTATTGGCATTTTTGAAATATCTATTTTTCCTTTTTTGCGAAATAAAAATTGCAAGCAATCATTTTATATTTTTTTTATTTATTCTACAAATTTAGGACATATTCTTGGCTTAGACTAATAAAAAGCGCTTAAATAAAGCGTCTAAAAAAAGGGATGGTTACCAATATGGGAAGACTTCAAGCAGAAATTGCTGAATACGTAGGAAATTTTACCAGAAGATACGGATATCCTCCAACAGTTGAGGAACTGATCAGAAGGTTCGGGCTTATGACGATCATGTATTCAATGTTCTATGTCCTTAGCCTGTACAAAATCGGAATGATCAGAAACTCATTGTTCTTTGGAACAGGCGGACTCAGACTCCTTCCTGTAAAATCAGACAACTAAATAAAGTAAATATGGAAGAATTTCCTGATCTATTAAAAAGATAAGGCTGAAGCACGCATAATTTATCGTGTTTCAGCCTTTTTCATTTTGAAATCATATCCACTTTGTTTCTATTCATGAATATGAAAATATCATTATTATTTTCCCTGTACGATTTCTCTTATTTTACCGGGGTCTGCCTTGAACTCTCTGTCATAAGTCATAAGGCCATTGATCTCCTGCTCAACATCTGTAAGCTGAGTGTAGACAAAGCCCTGGATATGTTCTGATTCCAGAAGCGGTTCGACTACATTTCTGAATCTTTCAAGATAATCTTCCTCGTTTTCTGCTGCCGTATACCCCCAGCCTTCAGTACCGTCTTTACAGAAAGATATTCCGCCAAACTCAGTTACCATTATAGGTTCGCCGTGATACTCATAACCTCTTGCAAAAAGAGCATGTCCACCTGGAAACTCTTTTACAATATTATCAAGATCAGCATAGCGGTCTGTCAGTTCCTTTCTGCTTCCGCTGTAATCATGGATCGTTATTATATCTGACTTGGTATGTGTCCATCCGTCATTGGAGATAACAAGTCTTGTCCTGTCTATAGACTTTATCAGGTAGTAAAGTCCAAGCGAATGAGCCTGCTCATCTTCTCTATCCAGGATTTCATGTACTCCCCAGGACTCATTAAGCGGAACCCATGCAACGATACATGGGTGGTTGTAGTCACGTCTTAATACCTCAAGCCACTCTCTGGTATGTCTCTCAACAGCTGTCTGTGAATATTCATAGGAGCTTGGGCCCTCGCCCCATACCAAAAGTCCCAGCTTATCTGCCCAGTATAAAAATCTTGGATCTTCTACCTTCTGATGCTTGCGGACTCCGTTAAAGCCCATAGCCTTGGTGTTTTCTATATCCTTCCTAAGGTCATCATCTGAAGGCGCTGTAAGAAGTCCTTTTCTGAAATATCCCTGATCCAGCAGCATCTTCATGCAATATGGTCTGTTATTAAGGAGAATCCTTCCGTTTACTACATTTATCTTTCTGAAGGCAAAATAGCCGCAAACCTTGTCAGGCTCTGAGTTTCTCTGACTGTCTACCGTGTAAGTAATATCAAACAGAACAGGATTTTCAGGACTCCATATCCAGCTCTCCTGATGGTGCCAGTCAAGAGTTATTGCAGAGTCAAGCCAGTACTTTACTTTGGCTCTGCCATTTAGCACTTTGATCTGATCAGACAACAGTTCTTTTCCCTTAAGAGAAATGTCAAGTGAAACAATAGCTTCTTTTCCACCGCCCATCTCCATATCAATTTCTATCATTCTCTCGTCGAGATCAGGAGTAATCCTTACGCTTTTCAGATAAACAGGTGCTACTTCCTCGTACCAGACACTCTGCCAAATTCCTACTGTTCTTGTGTAGAAGATCCCGCTTGATTTCTTTTCCCAGAACTGCTTACCTCTGGTCATTTCAAAGTCAAAAGAATCATCGAAGGCCTTGACAGTGATCACATGCTTCTCTTTACCCGCTACAGAATCTGTAACATCGATCTCGATTGGTGTGTTTCCGCCCTCGTGATGGCACACGTGATCTGAATCAATCCAGATATCGGCAACGTGGTCAATTGCTCCAAAATGCAGTAATAATCTACTGTTTTCGTGTTTTTTGGTAAAAGAAACTTCTTTTTTGTACCACACAATGTCGTGGAAATCCTGATTATTGATCCCTGAGAGTTCGCACAGATATGTATAGGGCACAATTATCTTTTTATCAAAAGCATCTCCTGCATTTTCATACCATTTATCGGAGAGACCAAGATTTGCATCATCATAGGCAAAATCCCACTCTCCGTTAAGACAATAAAAGCTATCTCTGACAAAATCGGGCCTTGGATATTCTGCCCTTGGTAAATTATTCATAATAGTCATTCCTCATTAGTTTATTTATCATCCCTTTACAGCTGACTGTAATTGCATTCCTTTTATGAAATATTTCTGAGCAAACAAAAACAGTACAAATGTGGGAATTGCCGAAACGATACCACCTGCCATAGCATGGGATGGATATACGTCGTAGGTACCTTTTAGTATCTGCATACCGGGTGTTATGGTCATCTTATCAACATTGCTGATGACAAGTGTCGGCCACAAAAAGTCATTCCATGAACCGGTGAAGGCAAACATTCCAACTACTGTAAGTACCGGTGCGCACAAAGGCAACATTATCTTGTAATAAATCTGAAACCAGCTGGCTCCGTCTATTCTGGCAGCTTCATCGAGCTCTTTGGGTATTCCGAGCATAAACTGTCTTATCAGGAAGATGTTAAAAGCTCCGCTTGCCCCCGGAAGGATCAGTGCCCACTTGGTGTTGATCAGATTAAGTGCAGCGCAGATCTTGTACAGTGGAATCAGATTTATTACAGACGGAAACACCATCGTTGCCATCAGAATGCCAAACAACAGGTTCCTCCCCTTAAACCGCAGCCTTGCATAAGCAAATGCAGATGTAGACGATATCAGAAGAACAAGCGCCGTAGAGGCAGTTGATGTTATAAGCGAGTTTACAAACCACTTAAGGATTGGTGTTGAGTCTGATCTTGTGGAAAAGAGATCAGTGTAGCTCTCTATAGTAAATTCCTGCGGGAAGAATGAATATCCCGACATTTTTATTTCTTTTTCCGATTTAAGAGATGTCATGAGAGATTGCGAAAGAGGTGCAACCCATATGACAGCTAATATCAGGCAAAATACAAATGCCAACGTTTTTCCCAAGCTTATCTTTTTCTTCATATGCTTTACTCCTCATCCCCAACAAATCTATACTGCAAAAGAGCTATGACGATCATTACGGCTCCAAGCATGAGTGCCATGGCTGAAGCAAGTCCTGAAATCGACTTACCGCCAAAGGACGGGAATGCCAGGTCCCTGATCACCATAAGGAGCACGTTGGTTGAATTATTAGGGCCACCACCTGTCAGCATCACAGGCTGTCCATAGATATTAAACTGAGCCACGGTGGTGAGAACAACTGTATAAGCAAGCTGATTTCTGATGGATGGAAGCACTATCGAAAAGAATTTTCTCACAGGGCCGGCTCCATCAACATCTGCTGCCTCCAGGACATCTTTGGAAACACCGTTAAGGGCAGCAAGATATATGACCATATTGGTTCCAATTGTCCACCAGATAGTTACCAGAACAATTGCAATCCACGCATAGGGCTGAATTCCGATCCAGTTAACTTTGGTGTGAAGAACGTTATTTATAAGGCCAAGATTCTTGTTGAACATGTAATACCAGATCAGGACTACCGTTGAAATTGAGAGCACAGTCGGCATGTAGAAAAGTGACTGAAAAAAACCATGTGCAAAAGGCTTCTGATTGATCGCAAGAGCCATTAAAAGAGGCAATACAATTCCAAGTGGCACTGACATGACAACAAAGATGAGAGTATTGGTAAATCCCATTCTAAAGAACCTGTAATAGGTGGACTCTTTGTTAAAAAGAATCTCTTTAAAATTATCAAGTCCGACGAACTGCGGGAGCTGTGGACTGAATATGTCCCATCTGGTAAAAGCTGCATATATGCCCATCACAGCAGGAATAATGAAAAACACAACGAACAGGATGATCTGAGGGGCTATGAACAGATAGGGAGTAATATCTATTTTCTTTTTAGTTTTTTCTTTCATCCAAAACTCCTCTGGGCTTCCCCGGAGAGCTTATCACTTTCCGGGGACTACCCTATTTAGGATTATTTTTTACTGATTCTTGATGTTGTCGCTGATCTGCTGATTATATGTAGAAAGAGCTTCATCCACATCCATCTTGCCGAAAGCGACTTCGCCCACGAAGGCATCGAGAGCACCAACGAGATAGCCATAGTACTTGTAATCAGATATATATGTAAGTGAAGGATCACTTAAGAAGAATGCCTGAGGCATTTTCTGGAACTCAGGGTCCTGAGTGATCGCAACTGTAGCAGGACACTGTCCAACCTGTGCCCATGGAAGTGAGTTATTCTGGAAGAACTCAAGGAAATCCATGATAGCTTTTCCTTTTTCAGGTGTCTGCTCTTTCTTGGGCATTACAAACTGATGAGAAGATGCCCATGAAATAGGCTTGTTAGCATCATAGGAGATGGCATATGTTGCGCCATAATTGATTCCCATTGAGTTAAGTGTTCCAATCATCCATGTTCCCTCAGGAAGGAAAATAAGCTGTCCCTGTCCAAAAAGGTTTGTAGGATCATCTCCGTCCTGTGTACACCAGCCATTCTCAATAGCGCTCTTCCAGTCAAGAAGTACTTTTCTGGCCTTATCATTGTTGATTGCAGGCTCTGTTCCATCCTCAGATGCCTTGCCTCCAAGCTGTGCATACCACTCAAGGAATTCGTTTCTTCCCCATGTATACGCATATGTATATACTCCGTCAGCAGCTGCAGCAGGTGCAAATTCTGCAATCTCATCAAATGTGATCACGTTGTCATCAAGCACATTAGGGCAATACTTTTCAACAAGATCCTTGTTGTAGTATGTCAGATAGCCGTGAACATCAAGCGGAACCGCATATCTCTTGCCATCAATCTCACCGGGATTCCAGGCAGCTGCATTATACTTGTCAGCTGTAATGTTGCCGTTTGCAGCAATATATTCATCCATTGGAAGATAGATGTCGTTTTCTTTATTGAGCTGTAATCTGTCCACATGGTTTATTGCAAGATCGGGAACATCGGAACCGGACTGAACTGCCAGTGGAAGATTCTGATAAAGATCCTCCTGTGCCATCATTCTGTGAACTACTGTGTACTCAGGATTTGTTGCATTGTAGGCATCAACAATCTCCTGCATTGCTTCACCGTCACCACCTGTGAATACTGACCAGAACTCGATTGTTTTGTCACCATTTGCAGATGAGCTCTGTGTCTGAGTTTGTGTCTGCACTGCACTGTCTGTAGACTTGGCAGTTTCAGTAGCGGCCCCCGAGCCACTCTCAGATCCGCATGCAGCCATAGACAGCGCCATCGTTGATGCCAACAATACACTTACCATTTTTTTAATCTTCATACTTTTCCTCCTTAATTCTTTGTTACAGCTTTTCTGTAACTTTTTCTTTCCTTGTTTGCCGTTAGATCTTTTAATTACATCTTTTATGTAACTGAAATATCTTTATGTTGTACATTCTAACCATGATACTCTACATAGTCAATATATTTATGTACATTTTGCCAGTTTGCACAAGTTATTTATTACATAATTTTTGTATGTTTTACTTACAGTTTTTATGTAACAATGTAATAATTAATATAAAAAAAGCGCCGCAAAGCTATTTGCGACGTTTTTTATAAATATCATTTTCAGTTTGAAGTTTCTTTAATACTTGAGTGTCATTTCTATGTTTTGGTCAAAATCACCAAAGCGGTTTCCAAAGAGGTTCATTCCTCCAACATACTCGGAATCACTCTTCACGCCAATCTTAAAGCTTATGAAGTCCCCCTCATTAATCCTTAGGCTCTTAAGATTTTCCCCAGAAGTCAACTTGTTATCCACATAGCAGCCCTCGTCATCGATCATAACGCTGTAGAGCTTGCCATACTGTGTGAGAATGTCAGGCCACCACTGTGGATTATGCTTGCCTCTTCTGCCGCCATAATCGCCTTCACTTCTAAATCCGCCAATCTCAACTCCGTTTATCCAGATTGTTATGTCTGAAGGCCAGTTATTGTCATAACCCGGAGCTTCTGAGCAGGCTTCAAAAGTAAATTCAACTCCGTTTATCCTGCCGTGTTCATCCACATGTCTTTTTGGAAATCTGTATTCCAGATAGCCTTTATAGAACCATATGATCTGTGCCGAAGTTCTGTCCGGCAAATAAAAAGCATCCTTGTCATCATCATGGGATATTGCATTTGTCTCAGAGGATATTCCGCAGGGGGCTTCTATATTGCAATCCGAATAGTTGCCGATAGGCATGGATATCTTGACGCTTCTACTACTGGAAGCATCATCATCAGAGGACTTGATGTCAATATGAACTGTCTTGACCTTGATCCCGCTTACCTTCTGCGATCCCCTGATACCCGGAAGAGGCTCAGATACAACAAGTCCCGCTTCTTCGAGAACCTTTATCTGAAGCGCGGCAGTAGATACCGGTATATCAAGAGTTTCCGCAATATTGCTGATATTCAGGGCATGATTATCAAGGAGTCTTAGTATCTCAACTCTCAATTTAGAAGAAAGAGCCTTAGAAATACTGGTAACCCTGTCTATATTGCTCAAATTCAAGGTAACTTCCTGTTTCATAGATTTACTCCACGGATTTTTTATCGTAAAAAGCTACTTCCGACAGCCCAAAGGTATTGGACTGGCCGAGCTCTGCTGCCTCTATTCTGACTTTAGAGGTCTTAACCTTATCAAAATACAAAACAAGCGGCTCCTCTGTTTCTGCGAGGGCATTTACGTTTTGTATAGTTCCATCATCAAAAATAATATTAAGACTCTTTGCTTCATAGTTTTTGTCAGCAGAACCATAAATATATATACAGTCTATGCTCTTTTTCTCACCAAAGTCAAACTCTGCATAAGCTTTTTGCTCATCAGTCCCTGATGCTCTCCACTCATAGAAGTCTTCATTTCTACTGTTTAGAGTTTCTCCATCTATAAGCGCTGCAGGTTTCCTTCCCTCTATAGTTCCATTTGCTGTAACATTTACAGGCTCCACCTTCACAAGGTCAGTATGACCGGAATATGGCGTCTGATTAGTAGTAGTCGGGCCATTTATATAGAAAGTGCCATCATCCCTGAAACCGCACCTGTCTATGGTCACTTTTCTGTTTCCTCCTCCGATCACCTTGACTGTATGAGTGTGGTAGCAGGTATATAGCTCTTTTCCATCCAGGGTGGTAAAAAAGCTGTTGTTACCCGGGCCTGACACTTTTTCAGTAGAAGCGATCACAGGATTCTTATCATACTTAACAAAAGGTCCCATAGGTGAATCTGACACTGCTACGCCTATGGAATAGGTGGAATTTGCATAGCATCCTCCTGAGTAAAAGAGATAATACTTGCCATCTCTTTTGAGCATATCCGGGCCTTCATTCCAGCGATAGTCGCCTGATGCAAGCTCCCAATCCTGCTCCGGAGTTACCAAAAGAACCGGCTCTGCGCCTTCTTTAATTGAAGTATAGCTCTCCATCTCTATACAGTACAACTGGCTTGTGTTGTATCCATTAACTATATTTTCAGAGCAGTCTCTTGAAAAGTACAGATACATTCTGCCATCATCATCAATGAACAGATTAGGATCAATAGTTGCCACGTTATAAGGAAGAAGTGGATGATCCAGAGCATCTTTGTAAGGTCCTGTAATGCTGTCTGCTACTGCTACGCCAATTCTGAGAGAATTATTATCATTATTGCCACAGTAGTAGAGGTAATATTTACCGTCATTACCTATCACGATCTGCGGCTGCCAAAGACTGGTCCTGACCCAGCCTTCCTTGGAGCTTGAATAAAAAATCCTTCCCTCTCTTGTCCAGTCGGATAGGTTATCCGAAGAATAAATATCATATCCTCTGCCATCACAGGTAGCAGTGACATAATACTTGCCATTTTCAGTTACAAGATAGGGATCTCCGATATTAGCTATCTTCTCCTGATTGATATACCCCATAGATATGATCTCTGAGGCATCCTTGAGAACAATCTCAGGTGCTGAGCAACCTGAAACCATAAGAGCACATGTTGTCAAAGTTGTTGCTATTATTCTAGTTTTCTTCATTTTTCATCCTCCGATACATATAGCATCAGCTGCATGAAAAATGTAATTCAAAATCTTTACGGCAAATTTTATTATGCTTGTTTTTCCCATCCTCGTCAAGAACAACTCTCACTCCGTATCGCCGACTCCGCGCTGATGTGGATGGCGGGGAGAAGTGCAATTTCAGCTAGCGAGGTCTCTTCGGTTAAAGTTGTAGAAGGCAAATGTCAGGCCGCAGAGAAGAAGGAGAACTCCAAAGAGGATAGCCTTGATGGGAAAGTCTGCATCTGTAAAGATTTCGGAGGCGTTAGCGTAGGAAAATGGCCCTATAAAAAGATAGTCTTTGAGGTCAGGAACTACTCTTCCAATCACATCGTAAGCATAGAACATGAGAGCCATTCCAAGGCCAAGTCCTAGTCTGTTCTTGCCGGCAAGGGATGAGAGCCCAAAGCAGATTCCTGCTACTTCTGCGTCCATGAGAAGCTGCCTTGCCATAAACGTCATAAACTGATCCATAGGCATTTCCTCACCCAGAACTATAAATCCTACCAGGTAAAAAAGTGTGCAGATAACTGTAAAAACCAGGAGCATCACAGCTACGCAGATTGCCTTAGCGAATATTATCCTGCTGCGTGAAAGAGGAAGCGAAAACAAAAACTCTCCGGTGTGTGCATCCTCTTCTTTGGAAATGATCGTAATAGCTATGATAGCAGCAAACATGGAGCTTCCAAGTCCGTGGACTGCGCCAATTTCTGTTGCAAAGTATCCTTTCAGGCTGGCAATACTAAGTGTGCTCATTCCAAAGGCCTCAGAGAAAGCTCCCATGTTAGAAAAAGCATCAGCCATGTCCTTCATCTCTCCTTCCATAGATTGATATAGCAAAATGCAGGTAAGACCCAGGATTCCTACAGATAAGCTCCAGATCAGCAGACTTTTCATATTTAGCAGGATTTCTCTTTTTAATACCGATTTCATCTTTATTCCTCCTCTTCCTCATAAAAGCTCAGAAACGTCTCATCATCTATGTGTGGAGTATCGAGCATTGTAAGTCTTCCTTCACGCATTATTGCAGCGGTTTTGCAGTATTTATCAACTTCTGACAATACATGGGTAGATAAAAGACATGTCGCCCCCTGAGAAACGTATTCATTTATGAGCTCGAAAAACTTTTTCTGCATAAGAGGATCAAGGCCGCCTGTGGGTTCATCAAATATAAAGAGCCTCGGTTTATGCTGCATTGCACAGACTATGCTTACTTTTTTCCTGTTGCCAAGAGACAGCTCTTTTACCCTCTTTTTGGTATCTACTTTAAGTCTCTCGCAGAGTTTCTGCGCTTCCATGCTACAATCAAGTCCGCGCACGTCTGCAGCGTATTTGATCACATCCGCTACTCTCATAGAGTCATAGAACCAGGCTTCAGATGGCATATAGCCAACCTCTCTTAGTATCTTTTCGTGATCCCTGACACTATCCATGCCAAGTATCCTGATGCTGCCCGAATTAATCTTGAGAAATCCCAGCATTGAGCGGATCGTTGTGGATTTACCAGCGCCATTCGGGCCAATAAAACCAAATATATCGCCTTCCTGAACGTTTAAAGAAACATCTATAACTCCTCTGTTCTTGCCATAGCTTTTTGTGAGATGGCTTATTTCAATCACGTTTTCTTTCATTCTGCACCTCCTTTGTTTCTATATCTTATTCATACCAAAAACAAAAAACGGGAACAATATATGTTCCCGTAAGATGCACTATTTAGCCTTTATCATTCACTTTTATGTCGTGTCTGGAAAAGCTTAAGATCTTCATTTAGTTTTTTATCATCGATTATCCGTTTATATTTGTATACCAGATAAACACAGAAGTATACCAAAAGGATATATGCAGCAAAAAGAGCCGTCGCAATAATATTCTTATCAAACCAGTTAAAGAGCCATGAAATAGCGGTATATACTGCAGTGCACAATGCGATTCCGAGTATCTCTTTTCCTCCAAGCTTATCCGCTTCATCAAAGTTCCACAAAAGATATACCTGAATATACCCGATTATATAGCAGGCAAGTATCAGCTCAGTCATATGCAGAATACTGGCATCATACACACCGCCTATCACTCTGTACATGCAGTAGAAAAACAGAAATGCAAAGAAATACAGGCAGGCTTTGAATTCAATACTAATTTCCTTCGTAAGATAGAGTTCCCACAAGGATACTCTTTTTCGTTCCTTCATTTATCTGCCTCCTTTCAGTAATCTTCTGAAATCAGACGCATATCTTCTTGAAATAATTATGTGCTCTCCGCTTTCCATAGTTGCGTCAATTCTGTTGGAAGACAGGCTCTTTAAGGCTTTAACCCTGCCAACGTTGATAACCATAGACTTGCTGCACCTAAAGAAGCTATCGTCCGCCACATCTGTCATAAAGGCACTTAAGCTTCCGTCTATTCTGGCAACCAGATTCCCGGTATAGGCAAAGAGCTTGTCATCAACGGATTCAAGATACAAAAGATCGTGGATACTAATGCTGACAGTACCTTTTTCCGTTTTTCCCCAGAGTTTGTGATCGCTCTTTTCCAAAATACCGATTATTCTCTGAATCTCAGGAGTTATCTCCTTGTACCGAATCGAAATGCTATCTTCGCCTGATTCAATTTTCCGAATATCTATCTTCATGTATTCATCATAATTTATTATTGACACTCATTCAAGAACTCTTTAAGCTGCACGGTTCTGCTTTCTTCAAAATATGATAAAATGTTTTTGCACTTTTATAGCTGGAGGAAAACATGAACAATAACAAGATTGCAGTAATATTCCCGGGAATGGGCTATCACAGCGATAAGCCGCTTCTTTATTTTTCCAAGAGGTTAGCCCGCGAAAATAACTATGAAATAATCGAAGTAAACTACGAGTTTCCTTACAAGGCCCGTGAGATCATGAACGATAAGGCCAGGATGAAGGAGGCTTTTGAAATTGCTGTTTCTCAGATCAAAGAACAGCTCTCCCAGATAGATTTTGGAATGTACAGCGACGTTGTTTTTATAGGAAAGAGTATTGGAACTGCTCTTGCTGCACATTTTGATAAAGAGCTTCAGGTAGGCGCAAGGCATATCGTTTTCACTCCTGTTCCTCAAACCTTCGAAATGCTTAGGGAAAATGCAGGAATTGTTTTCCACGGACTAAGTGATCCCTGGTGTCCGTCAGATATTGCCAAAAAAAAGTGTGATGAGCTTCAACTTGAACTTATAACCATAGATAACGCGAACCACTCTCTTGAAACTGATTCACCCTTAAAAGATATAGATAATCTAAGGAGCATCATGAAGAAAGTCAGACAGTTTATCAAGGAATATAGGGTGATCATGTTTGATCTTGACGGAACACTCACAGACTCCGGAAGAGCAATAACATCTTCTGTCGAGTTTGCTCTTTCCCACTTTGGAATTACAGATCAGCCCCGCGAAAAGCTTCAAACCTTCATCGGACCATCTTTGTATGATTCATTTGTAAGAGAATATGGGATGAACGACGAAGACTGTAATAGAGCAGTTGCCCTCTACAGGAGCATATATGAAAAAGAGCGCATGTATGACGTCGATATTTATGACGGTATCCCGCAGCTTCTTGCCGCACTTAAGGAGCGTGGTCTTACAGTATTCTTAATTACCAGTAAGCCCCTTGTCTTTGCAGAAAAAATCCTTGAAAAGATCGGGCTTAGTAAATATTTTGACCATATGGTAGGTCCGGATCTTTCTGACCATAGTTCAGACAAAAAGCGTCTCATAGAAAACGCCATAACAACCTATGAACTTGAAAAAAATGACTGCGTAATGATTGGTGATACTGCCTATGATATAAAAGGGGCTTCCGATGCCGGAATAGACAGTATTGCCGTAACTTACGGCTACGGCAATACTGAGGAAATGCTAAATAATGGTGCAACTCATCTGGCTGCATCAGCCAGAAAAGTCTGTGATATCTTGAGAGTGTAATACTCAAGATCAAGGGATGCAAATTTTGATTAAATTATTCAATTTTCAAAAATTCTCTCAGGAAGAGTTTTAGACATGTACTGCATTTCACTGACCTTATATACAGTAACAAATGCATTAGGATCAACCTTATCGACAAAAGCCATCAGTTTCTGATATTCGCTCTTATCCACAATGGTAATGATCTCATTGTGAGCCTGCATGCGGTATGCGCCTATTGCTTTATAAATAGTTGCACCACTATGAAGCTCATTTAATATGAATTCACGTATTTCTTTTTCAAAAGGAGAAACAATGCAAACTCTCCTCTTAAGCTTCTGGTCGAAAATGAAATGATCAATGATCACACCATTAAAATATGTTCCCAAAATACTCAGTATCAATGTTTTGGTATCATAAGCAAGAAGCGAAGATGCCGCAACGCAAAGGCCAGCAATCGACATTGCTTTTCCCAGGTCAATTCTAAGATATTTGTTAAGTATCTTGGCTATGATATCAATTCCCCCTGAGGATGCATTTCTGTTAAAGAGAATCGATATTCCAATGCTGACAAAAAATATATAGCAAATAACATCAAGAGTGGCATCACCGGTAAAAGATGTAAAGTCAGGAAAAGCTTTCTCAAATACTCCAATTATCACCGGCATCAGCATTGCTGTATAAACTGTCTTGTACCCGAATTCAGGTCCGCAGGTAATAAAACCTAATATCAAAAGAAATACATTTATTATCAAGGTTATCGCGGAAACTGATAATGGGATAAAATTAGCCAGAACTATAGCCAATCCTGCTATGCTGCTGACAGATGCGTGACTCGGCATCAGAAAAAAGAAAACTGACGCGGAAATCATAGCTGTTGCCAACGTCAGAATTATTATCTCTTTTATTAGTGCTATCTTTTTCATAACTGTTAATTCCTTTTTCAGCCATACTAAGAAGTAATGGAAAACTCTTTTTCCATCGCTCTCAATAATAATAAAACCCAATCATGAATTATAGCAAATTAACAGTTATTTTACCAAATGTTATTTTATCCAAAACAGAGTCATTCATGCGAATTGTATGTTCCGGAAGTATCTTCTCCTGAAAGTACGCTCCGTCCCAGTTCACTTCCCCCGCAGGCTCCTCATAATATGCCGCCAGATTTCTGTCTTTTACAAGCTTCTCTGCGCACTTTGATGCCAGTGCATGTTTTTTGCTAATATCAAAGATTATCTTCTCATCAAGCCCAGTTGATAGCAGCTGTCTGGAATCCATGTTATTGATCAAATTCGAGACGTCATCCAAAACCTGGGCTTCTTCATTACTCGTCAGCGATAGGCCCTGACTAAGAGCCTGCCTGTAATATATTTCGTCAGCTATACACATGTTAATAGCAACCTTCTTGGCATAGTCACACACAAATTGCGAATCCATGCCGGCAGAAAAATGTGTATTCCACCATAGGCCTGGATTTTCGGGATCATACAAAAGAGCCTGATTCTGTACAAAGGCTTCTACTTCATATATGTAATAGCCAAATTCTCTTAGGGTTATATCCTTGTCATCAACGGTTATAACTTTCTCATCAAGATGATCGGAATAAGTGAATTTACTAAAGATATGACCGCAAAATGCAAACATTATCAAAAAAATGTTTGCGATGATGATTACTGCTACGGCTTTTCCGGCGGATTTTTTCATTCGTTCTCCTACTGGGTCAGAAACAAATCCTTAAATTCCTTGTGCCCGGGCACCCATGCTTTTTCGTATATGCTAGTGAAATGGTTTTTGACAGTCTGCTCCGAAATTCCGAGCATGTAAGCTATTCTTCTGTTAGAAAACCCGGACACTTTCAAATAACCAAGCTCCAGTTCTCTCTTGGTAAGCCCAAATTTGCGGGCAACATTAAGATATTGCTTTTTGGTTATTTTGGAATCATTCATCTCCAAGATCCATTTCCTCATTCATCTTGCGCTCAGCATTTAGTCTGAGTGGAAGAAGGAAAAACTCTATGATAACGGCATATAATCCTGACAAAAAGCAAACAGCAAGATTGGGACCAATAGTTTCAGGAGTATCCAGATGCCCCAAAAGAAGTACGCCTGATATTATTATAGCAAAAAGAGCACCAAAAACCGTCAATTTCTGTGCCGCATCAACAGCCTCTATAATGTTCTTAAGTTCCAATAGGCTAAAATCTTTAATTCCTACAGAAAAAGATCTGACAAAATCCTTCCATTCTCCCATTATCAAAAGCCCGGGGATCAAAATCGCCGCCAAAAGAATAAGTGATGGCAGATCAATAAACCACAGCACCGCGCTCAATTCATAGCTGCTCATAAAGATTATCAGAAAAAATACAACAACAAATAACAGTAATTCTCCAAGTAAAACAAGACGTATATTCTTTTTCATATTAAAAATCTCCTTCATATAAAAAACATGTTACAAAAAAGTGTCATATCAATGATAAGCGAATTGCTCGCAGGTTTCGCCTTTCCTGCAATTCTCTATCATTAATATGACACTATCACATGTTCGGTAAAAAAAATATAGTACCTTTTTATTCAGTTAATCCCATCAACTACCCGTAGATCTGTAATGCCTCATCCCCAAATGAAAAAGTGCTGTCATTACCGCAAATACTATAGCTCCTGATAGCGGCGTAACAAAAGCTGTCCAGGAAGGCCAGCCATAGAGGGGTTTATCAAGTATCCACGAAGCCGGGACATGCATTGTAAGAGCAAATGGTGCAACAATGGTAAAAAGAGCTCTAAGTGGCAGAGGGTATATATCAATTGGATACTGGCAGGCGCTTCGACCGCCATAGGTTATGGCATTTACAAGCTCCACCGATTTGACGCTAAAAATACTAAAGATCGCCTCGATCATAAATAGTCCCAATATCAGAAGGCAGCTCATAGCAATAGATTCAATCAAAACAAGCACCTTAAGGGGACTCCAGACTATCCCGGACAGGCTGCTTCCCATTATAAGTGCCACAATGCCCACAGCTATGCAGGTGATTCTTCTGGGGTCTGTTCCTCCGCATAAAACCTGGGTAAGTACGCCTCTTGGCCTTACAAGGAAAGTGTCAAGTCGCCCCGTTCTAACCATAGACGGAAAGTCTCCGGTGATTCCTCTTCCAAATAGCTCCGTGAGATAAAAAGATACTGACATTATTCCGAAAAAGAAATACAGATTTCCACCGCTCCATCCCTTCAAACTCTCGAATCTGTCGACAATAAGAATAACCACCATCATCTCACCGCCTTCCATAACAAGCTGTGCGAGAGTCTGCATGATAAAAGAGCTTGGATACTGAAGGTGGCTTTTTAACAGCATTCCTATTGACTTAAAATATAATCTCAAAGTATTCATATATCTTCCTTTTTACTATCTATGTGCTCGCCACGACTTTCTTTAGCCACCCTGAACAATCATCCGTCTCTTGTTGGCGTTCCACATTGCTACGCCAAGCGCAATAAGAATTACTACCCAAAAAGCCTGCAAGGCATAAATCCTGAATGCCTCGTAAGGTAAATATCCGCCCGTATACAGTCTGATGGGGGCATCAAGAAGCTGTGCATAGGGTAAAAAAGTAATAACCTTCTGCCAACTTTCAGGAAAAAGAGTCAGTGGGAAAAGATTTCCTGAAAAAGTCATCATCAAAAGATTAAGAAGTCCCTGCATTCCTCTTGGATCAAGGGTTTTCATGGTAAATGCCACAGTGATATTTTCAAGAGCGCAGACGCACAATAGTCCAAGCAACAGAGCGGGTATCGCATATAATAATCCAGGCAGTGATGCAGGCAGGTTCATTCCCCACCCTTTTGGCAAAAGAAATGCCATTACCAGCATCGGCACTGCCCGCATGAGACTTCCCATGAACTTCTGCGCCATTATCCTGGCATAGTAAAAGCCGTACATATCCACAGGGCGGCACATATCATAAGCTATATCTCCTGATCTTATCTTGTCCACAAGTTCTGAATCAGATGCCAGCATCATCCGGAAAAAAGCCTGTTGCAGCCAGACATAGGTAGCTACACTTTCAATTGGAAGTGTCTGAGGCTTACCTGCATAAAGCGCCCTGTAAAGAGCTACCAGAATAAGGCCAAAGAACATCTGACAGGCAATTCCTCCAATCATTGCCCCTCTATATTGGAGCTCCATTCGAAGCCTCATTTTAAAAACTGTAAAGTATGACATATTATTCCTCTTTTTTGGGCCTGGGGAAGGGGGTTGCGGTCTATTTTTACCACAGTATGATTATCCTTCATAAATCCAGTTCTTTGTACATGGCTGCAATCATATGATCAGTATTCTCAGGCTGCAGGGTAAGCTCACTGATATTCCCCGCTTCCTGTAATAATCCCAAAAGCTTCGAAGTAGAAAGCTTAGATGGATCATAGCTAAGTTCTATCCCATCTTCTGTGCGCCTGAAGCTGGTCCCCTCAGGAAGTCTTAAATCACTTATTTCTCCGTCATATTTAATATTTACATTGCGAACTGTATCATAACGCTCAAGAAGATCCTGAAGCTTTCCGTCAAAGAGTTTCTTGCCATGACCAAGTACCATAACTCTAGAACAAAGTGCCTCGATATCTTCCATATCATGTGTTGTTAGCATGATTGTTGTGCCATACTCATTGTTTTCCCACTTAAGGAACTCCCTGAGAGCAAGCTTACTTACCGCATCAAGTCCGATGGTTGGCTCATCCAGAAACAATAGCTCCGGCCTGTGGAGAAGTGATCCGCACAGCTCTGCTCTCATTCTTTGCCCAAGGCTGAGAAGCCTTAAAGGCGTCCTCATGAGAGGCTCAAGCTGGAGTGCGCCAGCCAGCTCTTTTAACCTGTCTTCATAATCTCCCTTGGTAATTCTGTAGATGTCCCTAAGAAGCGAGTAGCTGTCGACTATGGGAACATCCCACCAGAGCTGGCTTCGCTGACCAAACACTACTCCGATGTTCTTAACATGCCTTTTTCTCTCTTTCCATGGCACTATGCCTCCAACTGTTACTTCTCCGCTATCCGGCGTCAGAATTCCTGAAAGGACCTTGACTGTAGTTGACTTACCTGCCCCATTAGGGCCGATATATCCTACAAGTTCTCCCTTTTCAACAGAAAAAGAAACTCCTTTAAGGGCATTCACGATTTCTTTTTCCCTCAAAAGTTTCCCTTTTTCATGTTTCTTTTTTACAATAAAATCCTTCTTTAAATTATTAACTTCAATATAGCTCATAAATGCTCCTTGCTGTTTAGACTATTGCTATTACTTAACTCCGCGAGCTATAAATGTTCCATATTCCTTCTGCAGATTGATGACGCCATTTTCTTCATGGGCTGACAACATCCTCAGTATCTCATCTCTTCCCATAGTTCCGATTCCGTGAAGGGCCTTGAGACTCTGAAGGTAATCCGCAAGGTCATCCACATTAGTCACATGAAGAGAATCCTCGTAGCGACGCACCTCTATTTCTGCAAACTCTTTTCCCAGAACATCTCCTCCATTCTGAAGGGTAAAGAGATGGTTAGGATCATAGCTCTCACCAATAAGGCCAAACCACTCAGCTATAATATCGTTGAAATTGTGCTCGCCGTATGTAGCGCTGTAGAATACGCCATCGTCCCTAAGGACTCTTCTGATCTCGCTGATTGCCTTACCTATATCCGGCACGTGATAGAGCATCATATTAGCAATTACTATGTCAAAAGAATTATCTTCGAGAGGTATATTCTGAACGTCAATCTGCTTGTATTCTACGTTTGCACGCTCTCCAATATTCTTTCTGGCTGTATCAAGCATTCCTTCGGAAAAGTCTGATAAAACCAGCTTATCACACTTTGTAATAAGGTCGTCATGTCCATTCCACATGTCGCCTGTGCCAGCGCCAAGCTCGAGAACTCTCATTCCCTCTTTTATCTCATAGTTAGATATGAGCCAGGGGCCAAAGCCCATCTTATTGGTTGAATACATGTTGTGAAAATTGATCCTGGTATCGAGGCTTTTGGATGATGCGTACTGAGCCTTTACTGCTTCTTTATCGTTACTGCTTCCCATCTTCATACTGTTTTGTCTCCTTATGTCTAATGATTGTCTCGTTAAGAATATTGTATGCCCTTGGGGCCAGGTCAAGTGTTTTTTCTAAATCTGTATTTTTCCAGATTCACCTTATTTCCAACGATCTCAACGCCTTCACTTTGAAGTATCTGCCCCTGCTTCCATGCTCCGCCAAAGGCATATTCACCTGCAAGTTCACCCTTTGAATTGACAACTCGATGGCAGGGAATTGTGCTCGGATCAGAATTTTTGTGAAGAGCATTTCCAACTGCTCTTGCCATTTTCCTATCTCCCGCCATCTCAGCAACATCAGCATATGTAGCAACTTTCCCTTTGGGAATTTTCTTGACCGCTTCATAAATTCTTTTGGTAGGTGAATCTGTGACTAGATCGTAGCTCTCTGCGATCATTCTTTTTATGACATCATCAGGAATCGATCCATCCAAAACAACAGTGTTCCAGTGCTCCTTGTTCTGATGATATGCAGGAAGTACAGCTGTATATGTTTTCCTCCAAAGGTCTCGCCACTGTGGATCCACCTTCAGATTCAAATTGATAAAACCGTCTTTTTCATATGTCCACAGAAAGGCTTTCCTGGATTTTTTTACCCTGATAAGCTGCCAATTACGGTCATGAAATGGTGCCTCCTGATATGTGTCAGGAAAAGACAAGCCGTAGCTTAATGCTTCTTCTCTTGTTTTCATCAGACTATGCCCTTTCTTAATTTTTGGGAATAAAACTTACGTATCACCCGTCATTTTTTAGTTCAAAGCTATTTTTAGCATTTTCCAATATTACGCGCATCTTAAAGTAATCTTAATGCTGAATCAATTTATTACACCGTCAGCGGCCAACTTATTGATCGTCAAGCTCCGCAAAGATACAAAATATAGAGAAGCGGAAAAACATTACCAACTATCAACGAAAAAGCAAAACTTAAAATCAGTGATAACGGTTTCCCCTTAGTCAGATCCCGATCTTCATTCATACGTCTGTTCCTCCAAAATTATAACTGCATAACTCCTCTGCAGTTATTCCATAGCAAAGAAGCACATCGTTATAGTACATTAAGACATCTGCCCCAGGATATTTATCATCGACATTATAATCCTTGAGAAATCTGGTTACCTCTTTTGGGGCAGATTCCTCCTTGTCATTTATAGTTCCAATAGAATCGACTATCAAGATATACTGCCTATATCATGGACATCCCCAATAGAAGCAGTGTTTTTATTACTAGTCATTCTGCCACTATCCAGCTCTCAACTAATATAGGCATTGCAATTATCAATAGCGGTTCTGCCAATATCCAGCCCGCCCACAATATAGGCATTATTTTGGGGCAGCTATTTACTGCTACAAAATGCCACTCCCGGCATAAAGGCAGTTTGCCCTACGTAAAATCAACTGCCTCTAGTGGTAATACCCGAAATATAGGCAGAACTTCGGCCACAAATTGAACTGCCACTATTCGCAACATTCTATATATAGGCAGTTTTGCACCAGCTCCAGTTGTTCATATTCTTTGAAAATATCTTACTTGTGCAAGTTGTACCGCATCATCAATCATTTCATTGCCTGCACGATCAGAATACTTAAGGTAATCTTTTACCCTATCAGCAGCTACCAGCTCTCTCCCATACACTTTTCCTGTAGCCGGATCAATATGACTCTCATAAATATCTTTTATCTTCGCTATCATTCTTACCTGAGCATACTTATCCGAATTATCCTCCACCAATAAATACCCAAGATAATGGATATCTTCCAGTTCAATATTTAGTTCTTCAATATATTCCCGTTTCAATGTCTCTTCAAAAGTTTCAGCATTTTCAGGCTTTCCACCGGTCAATTTGTATTTTCCGTCCTCAATCCTCAAGACAACCAGGTTATCTGCTGAAAATGCTATTCCATAAACCTGTTTTACCGGTAACTGGTCAGGAACAGAATTCTTAAGCCATGTAAAGTCAGCCATAATGCAATCCCCTATATACTTCGCCGATTATCTATCTTCTATTCTCCCATCAGCTACTGTTACTTGAACATCAACCTTGACCAGATCCGTCTCACTATGACCATTATATACACCATCAGCAACATGGGACAGATCAATTCCTGATTTGTCGAAAGCCTTGACCTGTCCACTCATCCTGACACTAACAATTGCGACTGCAGATATGATGATCACCACAATTACGATTACTATTGCAAGCAGGGTTTTAAACAGCCTTTTCATTATCTTTCTCCAACAGATAAGCCACTATAGGTTCTATATATTTGACATCAGAAATATCATAGGATGAAGCCATCTTCTCGGCCATGACCTTTTCTTTCTCAGTAGCATCTTTTTTATTCCTGAGAGTTGATACAAACATCTTCATTGCAAGTCTGGATGGTGTCTTCATCTTTTCATAGTTAAAACCGCCCTGACAGTAGAATATTTTAATATACTTATGCTGCTCCTTAGTGAGTGTATTCTGAAGAAAAGTATCTATATCAGGATTGTCATTAGGGCTGCCTCCTACACAGAACAAAGCAAGACGTTTATTCTTCCAGTTATTGGCCTTTTCAAAGAACCATTTAACCTTAACAACATTCGCTGCCATAAGCCAACCGCCGTAGCAGATTGCATCAAAATCCTTGAAGTAATCATCACTCTTCTTCTGAGCATCCTTAAGTTCAAGTAAATCTCCGCCCGTTTTCTCTGCAATCCACTCTGCATATCTTTTAGTAAATCCTGTCTGTGATGTGTAAATGATCAGTGTTTTCATAACTCGCTCAAATTCCTTTCCATTTTCATGATAGTTTGTATGGTAGTCTGAAGGCTCTTTTCATCGATTCCATCAAATATTCTTCCGATGACATATTGGCTCTGTTGGCCGTTATTGTCATTCTGTTCCAAAAAAGTCCTGCATTTATCTGTGACAAAGATCCGTTGCTTTCGCTTGTCTTTATCATCAGGAACTGCAGAGACAAACCCCTTTTTCTCAAGCTTAAGTAAAATCTGCTTCACATTTTGATGAGAACTTCCCATTACATCAGAAAGCTCATTTAACGTCGGAGGTTCCTTGCATAGGTTGATACAGATTATTGCAAAGAACTGTTTCCAGGTAATCTCCTTGAAATATGCATCTGCTGCAGCCTGATATCTGTTATCAAATGCACTGAGTAATCCGAGTAAAAACGGCTGTGGAGGCATATCTCCAAACGTTACTTTTTCGATATTCATTGCTTCATCGTAATTCATGTGAGCTCCTTTTATAATATGTAATATATTACCTATATGAAACAATGTAATATGTTACATATTTTTTGTCAACACAATTCCAAAGAAAAAGCTTCGGGATTTAACCCGCAAATATATTTGCCATTATAATCTCATCTCGGTATGTTCCGTCCTTTAGCTTGAAAGCTCTTGGATTCATCCCATATTCCTTGAATCCCATCTTCCTGTACATATGCCTTGCTCTGTCATTATCGCTGTAAACTCCCAGTTCTACCTGCTCAAAACCATTTGCCTTCGCCTGATCCAACGCAATCTGCATCATGAAGCTTCCGAGTCCCATTCCTGTGTACATTTGGCGAATTGACATCCCAAGATAGGCGCGATGAAGGTATTTAACATGTGGCCTTATGAGGGTTACGCCAAGATCCCCAACCAGCTCATCTCCAATATAGGCATTTACCATGAAGTCTCTGTCACTTTCTGCAATGCTTCCAAGAATCTCTGTGATTCTCTCAAGACATAACTGACCATCTTCAGGTTCTCTTGCCATAAAATGTGTTTCATTAGCAGTTGCTTCCCTGTGAAGCTTTATCTTCATAGCATCCTCCGGGCCTGCACTCTTAATGATAACCTCTCGTCCATCCGGTAATAGATATTTCTGCTCCTTTATTCTCATAGCAACCTCCTAATATTCTGATTATTCATGAAAAAAATAAGCCCCATCAAACTATTGCTTGATGAAGCTCTGTAAACTATATCAGTTATAAAGCAATGTCTATGCCTTACAAATCACCTTAACCTCATCACACATATCAAAATCATACCCCTGAATCATATTCACGGATGTCTTATTGACTCTATATGTTGTGACGAGATTTAATCTTACCATAGCGTCTCTCTTTCTGAAAATTGTTAGTTGTAAGTATAATTGACAGAAAACTCGCTGTCAACCGGAACTTCCTGCTTTCTATAATTTGTAACAATCATTTCTGCAATTCTAGAAGCATCCGATGGCTTAGCTTGCCTTATATTCATGTCCAGTCTCCTTCCAGTTCCTTATTCCATATAGCTTTCCTCCAGAATTCTCAGTCCTTCCCTATAATCCTGTCCTAAAACTTCCTGTGTCTTTTGGAAGTCATATTTCTCATGTAGTCTGTCATGAACCTTGAGGAACGCCTTCTTTCCGTATTTCCTTATATATAATGCCTGAGCCTTTGCTGCATTTGCTCCGTCATTTGATGGAATATAGAATCCTTTATTGCATTTTTCGAGCTCATCACACTCATAACATCCGTCCAAATTTTTTTCCTTACAGCATTTCACATTCGGACATGTTCTGTCCTCAGCACAGGTGGCAAAAGAGCAGACATTGTACTTCGTTCTGCAGGATCCGCACCACTCTGAAAGAAAACAGTGATTACAGGAAAAGCCACAATAAGCAACAGGATCAACACCCTTTCGTGCTATCTTGCAGAGTTTATTCTTGATGCGGCGCATGGCTTCGATATGCATGATCCAGTGACGGCAAAATGGCATCTGAATCAGTCCTTTTATATCCTTACCGCACCAGTAATCAATCAGCCAAAAGGCATTCTCATTCTCACTGACACATTTACTGCGGATAAGTTTTTCCTTTACATCGTCGCCGAATTTTTGCTTTAAATCCTTGTATGTCAAATCTCCAAGAATCTGATCCGTAGATTCCTTTACAGCTTTTACATACAGATATAGTTCTTTAATATTCAGTTTTTCTGAAAACTCTGCAATCTCGTTCCCCTGAAGTTCATTACCCGTAGTAATAATAGGTGCGCCAATGCGATTATGAAAGTCATTTGTAAAAAGAATTTGACTATCCCCTGCTATCATCTCATGGGCAACTATATCTTCAATCCTGAAAATATGCCAGATAGAATAGGCAAGGGTTTTACTGTGATATCCGTCCGCACCCGCAAAGGGCATTTTAGCAAAGGCCTCATCCGGATATCCACTCACAATCTGAGTGATCTGCTCGAACATTTCCTCTCGGAAAGCCAAAAGCTTCTGAATAGCCTCTTTAAAGGTTGCTTCCTTCATCAACAATTTCTGTATTTCTTTATTGTTTTCTGACCATGATTTGTCCATAATCTATCTTCTCTCCTCGGTTAATCCAATATTATTCCATGGTGCTTTTTTACATTTTAATAAAAAATCCAGGGAGTCTTTTTATTGCTACTTTATGCTATTGCTTTAGTTCTTTTGCCAATTAAACAATAGTATGTCACCATGAGCATCAGAAAAGCGCCTATCCATGCAGATACTTCAGAAATGGCAATTCCCTTAAATCCGTTCCTTCCTACCAAAAAGCCAAAGATCAGTCTCATAATGACTTCGAGCCCGCCTGAGAGCATTGGTATAAAGGTATTGCCCAACCCCTGAACAGAGTATCTGTATACAAAAAGCCATCCCAGGGCAAAAAAGCTTATTCCCATGATCGGCATGAAATCGGTACAATAACCGATTATCATGTTGTCAGTCAGCAGCATCCTTGCCAGGCTTCCGGGCACAAATATCATAAGGAGCGATATAGGCACATTCACAAGTGTAGAGAGCATCAGGCCCTGTCTTACTCCTGTGCGTATCCTGTCATATTTGCCAGCGCCCTTATTTTGCCCCACAAAGGTCATCATGGAAAGACCTACGGACATTCCGAACTGCTCAAAGAGTGATGCAAATTTCATGCAGGCTGAATAGGCTGCCACATATGCGCTTCCCATAAGATTTACGAAGTACTGCAATACCATGGCCCCTGCAGCTGTGACCGAATTCATAAGTGCCACAGGAAGTCCTATTTTCATCAGTTCAACCAAAATATTCTTTTCATCTGCTATTTCTGACGTGTCTTTTCCCAGACTCATAAAATCGATGGTTCTAAGCTTTTTAAGGCACAAAAGGTATGATACAAACTGAGAGACCACTGTTGCCACTGCTGCTCCGACAACTCCTGTGCCAAAGGCCATTATGAAAATAATATCAAGCATGATGTTCACGAGTGATGAACAGATCATAGCAGTGAGGGGCGTTCTGGAATCTCCCATTGACTGGAGAATTGTAATCTCAAGGTTATTCATAACCGTCACTACAATTCCCAATAAGATCACAGCAAAATATCTATACGAATCGTCAAAGATATCTTCAGGAGTGTTCAAGAACGTCAGCATCTTATTGAGCAAAGAAACGCATACAACAGTAAAGGCCATTCCAAACATGATACTGAGCTTCTTGGCTGCTCTGATGTATGCATTCAGCATAGCCATATCGTTTTTTCCAAAGCTCTGGGCAAAGGTTATGCCAAATCCTCTGGTCATCCCCACAACAAATCCAAGTATAAGGAAGTTAAGTGTCCCGGTTGCCCCAACAGCAGCCAGCGCCTGATCCGAGATTCCCTTGCCAACTATAATGCTATCCACAAGACTATATAGTTGTTGGAAAAGATTTCCCCATAATAAGGGCAAAAAGAACAGTATGATCTGTTTCATACTGTTTCCAGAGGTCATATTTTGTGTGGTCTGTTCTATATTTGTCATGGTCGCTCTCTTTGGTCTTTCTCTTGATGTTAATTATTTATATTACGAGAGAACGTTCTATTCACCCCTTCAAAAACATCTTAATTTCAGTGAGTGATTGCTCTCGCACTATATCGTCAGTGGTTATATTCACATAAAACTTTCCGTCCCGCCAAGAAGAATACTGCATAAAAAGATCCTGCGAATACATGGTCTCAAACTTGCGAATATCCTCGTATCTGCGGCAGAAGATCTTATCCTGGTATGTATCGTAAAGGAATGGAGCTGTTGTGAACAGTCTGAAATTCACTCTGCTATCCAGGGCCGCCAACATCATAGGGATCGTTCCCATATAGCCCGATTCGATCACCACAATCCTGTTCTGTTTAATGGTTCCGAGCATATCAGAAAGAATCTTTTTCAATTCCGGGTATTCATCAAGTGCTTCGAGTATTTCTTCTCGGCAGAAAGGAAAATATCTATCATACGAAACATGGCCTTTTTCAAGCGCCCCATAAAGAGGAATACGGATATCATCATCCATGTCATCTATTTCTGTAATTTCCCTCAGAAATTTGCGGCTGATCAGCCACGGATAGAGATTATCCCGATTCTTACTGCGGAAGTATATATACGGGAGCAATGCATCCCTCATCAAAAATACATATGCTGTATATTCATCATATCTGATCCATTCACTGTACTTGTATATTTCTTCAAGGAACGGATTGTCGGAAACGCTACCTACCTTGCCTGCTTCTGATAATAATTGTCCAAGCAGTTCTTCAAGTTCATACTCCTCCTTGCTGTAAACAGTATCCGCTAACCGCTTTCTTCCAAACGCTCTTACTGATTTCATATACTCCGTCATGATATGGACCTTCTCCGGTAAAAAAGGTTTCGAATCCACATTTTTCCAGAACTCTGCCTGATGCTTTATTCTCTAGAAGGCGAATACCATAAACTTCTGAAATACCAACTCGTTCTGTTATCACTGGGAGGAAAGCGTTTACTGCCTCTGTAGCATACCCCTTTCCGGTGTACTGTTTTGCTACATGATATCCAATTTCCCATTTACCATCACCGATTGGAACCAACTGCACATAACCTATATTCGTATCTTCTTCCTTTGTAATCAGCGCGTAGATAAGCGGTCCTTCAGTAGCGTTATACTGTGACATTATGAATTCTATAGTTTCCTTTGCATCTTCAAGTGTCTCAAAAACTTCATCAGGAACGAATCTTCTAATATCCTCATCCAATGAGTTTTTGTGAACATCCATTGCCATATCCATTGTCATTTCTGTTATTTTTAATCTATCTGTTTCCAATAAAATATGCATTTTGTTCTGAACTCCCTAAAGAATCTATATCTCAGATATTAGCATTGATTTCTTTTACTATCTCAACAACCTCAATATCCCCATCTGCAAGAATCTCTAAAATTACCCTATGGCCGTCTGCATTTTCTCCATTGCTCCAGTATGCTTCAGCCATTTTAAGATTTTCTTCTTCGGAGACGCATCCATCAAAGCACTTATATGCATCGCCTTCATAGGTATTTCCATTAACATTGATCTTTGCAATTCCATACGTTGGACGACCAAGTTTAGCAAAATAATCACCCCATTGTTCTGCTTCTTTAAACGATTTTGAAACATAAATCGATGCCATCCTTGAAGGATACTGCGGATACTTTTGCTTTCTTACTTTCTCAAGTGCAAGTTCTCGAAGCGCAACCATTACTGAATAGTCTAGCTCTACATCCTTGTATTTATCCGGATTGTTGTATATGTCTTCAACTGTCTTGATATGGTCATATACTCTCTTATGAACACCATTAGGATGGCTCTTATCTAGTACTATATGCTCTCCTGCTTTCTTGGGCATATCTGATATTACATGATAATAGAATTGTTTCTGCTTTAATATAGCTCATAAATCCTCCTATTCTTTTAAGGATTCATCTGAGCTTAATTATTCATTGTATTTTAAGCTCAGATTACTGAGCGATTACATATCTTTTCATACACCTTCTCCTTTCAAATATCATCCTATTGATGATAACATCTATCCCCTTCATATAACAATCTCAACTTTGTTTATAATAAAAGTTGAGAAAAACATCCTTCAGAATATCGTCTTCCAAACGAGATGCTTGTCCCCATTATTCAACCTTCCAATTTTCTTAAGAAAAGCTACCTGCGATTTTAAATCAGGACATGTTTCTTCATCATCTTGGACATATTCTTTGTATCCGTGTTTTTTATAGAACCGCCCACTCCATTCTGCCCATTCAAGGTAGTTTACTGTAAGTAAAGAAAAGCGTCTTTCTCGTGCTCTTTCTTCAGGAGTTCTCTTCCGATACCCTGATATTGGCTTTTTCCTAAAACAAACAACATTTTCAGATGATATGCACATGGACCAAATTCTGTCCCAGCAGCCATACCGACTATATTTCCGTTATCTTCTACAACCCAGACATCGCTCTGCGGCTCATTCAGCAAGGAGTGTATTTCTTCACGGGTATATGTCGGAATACTGATATCGCAGATTAAGTCATCATATGGTGTGTAGGAATCTTTTATCATCTGTAATATTTCGCAAATATCCGCTTCGTGGCCGTTTCTAATAAGCAATTACTCTCATCTCCCTATTATCTTTATCTATATTACCAAATGCCTTCACCATCACCTAAAACAATATTCTTAATATTTTCATCAATTTCAGAATTTCTTAGCCCTTGCTGTATAAGTGGCTGAATAACCTCTCTACTCTCTCGCATATGAGGTAGCTGTGATGCAAGCTTATTTGCCTTATCTTCTCTTCCTGATTTCAGATAGAGGAAGCATAGTGTAGCCCTCATGGTCGCCTTTTGTTTCTCATTTATTGAAATAGGTAATCCTCTTTCCATAAGCTCTATAGCTTCTTCCGTCTCTCCTTTTAATGCCAATGTACTTGCAAGTCCTAATATCATTCCCGGTTTATTTGGATATATCAGAAGTGCTTCTCGATATGTCTTTTCCGCCATATCATAATTACCACTTCTCTGAAAACTGATGGCCTTCTTATGGATGTCCAAGCGAGTCTGCTCAGCCCGGATTGTATCCATACCAAGAAGCAGATCAACGCTAGTTTCAAATATATTGGCAAGAGCAGGTAATAGCGTTATATCAGGATAACTCTCACCTCTCTCCCATTTAGAAACGCTCTGAGCTGTTATACCAAGGAATTCCGCAACATCCTCCTGGGTTAAGTCTTTTTGTATTCTATATTTTTTGAGATTTGCAGGTAAATAGTTCATGGTAGTATTCCTCTCATTTTTAGATTTCAGAACGTTCTATTATGATGATACCATGAACTGGCGCAAATCCAATGGCGTAATAGTTGAGGCTGGCTCAACCACAAAATGACACACTCCCCCGTCCCTCAGGTTCACTTCGCTCCTTCATGTACAAAAAACCCACAACATTTTGGTTGTGGGTTTCTGAAATCTGCAACAGCAGATGATCATCTCTTTGAGAACTATTAATGAAGTGAAAGATCCGTATTTTAGGCATTTCTCCTTCAAGTTGCTGTTTACCTGCTGCGTACGCAAGAAAGCTCAGGGTTACTGTGCAAGGCTGGTGGCAATCAAAAATACTGCCTTTTGTATTCTTCACTTAGCTCATTTTGAAGCATGGTAAAAAATTCAGAATATCTCAGAGCTGTTCTGCCCTCATAACATATTACTTTAACATACAGTGAGAGTGGGATTTCTTTTTTCTCCCAGAATATAGGCTCATCATTATGACTTATAATTTCTTCACATATACTATTCGAATAATTTTCTTCTTTAGAATTTGTAAGAATAACAAATTCATCTCCGCCAATGCGAAAAACTATATCCTCAGCGCCTGCAGCCTGTTCCATGCGTTTCATAGCAGTTATTATCGCCAAATCGCCTGCCTTATGAGAAATCTCATTTATAGGAATAAGGCTCTTGATATCACCAAGCACCAGATAGCAGCCTTTTCTTTCTCTAATGCAGTCATATAGCTCACTTATATCAATCTTCTTCCTGTCATCCATCGTCTTTTCCTCCATTAGCTCCTGGTCAATTCTATATCCGGGAAACAACTCAAATTTAGAGGGATTCTTTCTAAACTCCGAAGGCGATACCTGCCACACGCTGCAAAAGGCTCTTGAAAAAGCTTCATTACTGCCATAGCCATATTCCACAGCTATATCGAGCAGAGACTTTTCCGGATTACTTACAATTTCTCTCGAAACCTTACTCATACGCCTTCGAATTATATAATCCCTGATACTGATATTGTTAATGTACCTGAAAAGCTTTTCAATAGTGGATTTCGAGCAATGCAGCTTATCAGCAATGTTCTCTGTTTTTATAGGCTCAGTGAGATTATCTTCGATATATTCCATTGCTTCTATAAGCAGCTGAAAATTTTCCATGCTCAAGGTCCTTTCTACTACGATATCGTAATCATATTATACAAAGGCATATAGAATTATTCTTGATAAAATGAGTAAAAATGGTCCACTAACCCCGTCCCCCTGGTCCACTTTCGGGCGCCAAAAAAGGGGCTGTCGCTCTAGATGATAAAATCATCTGGGCGAGGCCCCATTTTTATGCCTTAAATAGTGGATTTGAGAAGTCGGTATCTTTCCTGCTGTCAAAAATAGAGTACTTTAATAAGCCGATGTGCTAATCGGTGCATTGTTGCCTTTTCTGCTTTGAAGTTTCAAAAATTATGAAACCTTTTTTAATTCAAACAGATGCGTTCCTGTTCGCTCATCAGCAATTTTATGATGCAGCTTATTTATGTCATAGCCGATTGCCAAAAGTATGCTCTGTGTAAGAACATTTTCTTTTCCACGGTACAGATATCTTCTGAAGTTCATGTCTTCTTTCACATTTGCGAAGGATCCTTCTGCCTGGATGCTTCGGTTCATCCTCAGCTGTGTTCCGTAATCACTGGTTATCCGTTCAAGACATTCTGCTCGTTTTTCTTCCATTTTTCTTGAGACAGAAAGCTTTTTATTTCTATCTTCAAATGCGGTCTTACAGTTATTCCCTTTAATGCAATCTTTCTTGTAGGGGCAGTTATTGCAACTACTGCATTCATATATCGTAACTTCACGCTGATATCCGGTTGCTGATTTTTGTGTTCTTTTGGATACTGCAGGGAGCTGTTGACCATTTCTGCATGTGTAGCAGTCTGACTCAGGATCATAGTCCATGTTTTCACGCCTGCTTATGTCATTCCTGAACTTCCTTGTTTTTGAAAGTTCGTAGTTTTGAGGCTTGATGTACGCGGCCTGCTCGTTGGACTCGATGAATATGTAGTTTTCTTCGCTTTCGTATCCTGCATCAGCAACGATGTTTTTATACTTGAATGTAAGATGTGACTCCATGTCTTTCAGAAATGGTATCAATGTAATGGTATCTGTTGGAGCCGGAAAGACATCCAGCCATGTGACATACTCTGAATCCACGCCATGCTGCAGATTGTATGCTGGCTTAAGCTGGCCATTGAGCATGGCATCTTCCTTCATTCTCATGAATGTTGCGTCGGTATCAGTCTTTGAATAACTATTTCTGGTGCCGCATACATAAAGCTTATGGTTGTATTCTTTGAGTTTTTCTATGTATTCTTCAAGAGCTTCCAACGAACGTTGCAACTGAGTTTTCCTTTTGCCAATTCCATGAACGAATTCAATACCTTCATCCTCCTTGAGCTTGTACAGTTTCTTTCTAAGACGCTTAAGGGTATGTAATGATATCTGATCGTTATAGACTACTTTTATTCCATAAAGTTCTTCACATCCGGCGCAGAAAACACATATCTTTTCAGTGAGCTTTATCATGTTTTTGGACACAGCTTTTTTCCATACAAAGGTATACTTGTTGGCTACTGACTCTATCTTTGTTCCATCGATAAAGATGTTTTCGCCTGATATTTCTCCCAGTTCGAGCAGTATGGTCCCTACCTGTGCTATGATCTGCTTAGCGCATTGTGAAAGATGCATTGATATAAATCTTGCTATTGTGGAATGGTCTGGAGCAGGTGCTCCATCCAGAAGGTACATGAAATTGATGTCTCTTTTGCAGGCGGACTCAATATCACGACTTGAATAGATTCTGTTCATTGCTGCATAGATAACAATCTTAAGCATCTGACGCGGTGAAGCCTGGCCTTTTCTGATTCTGTCATAAGTTTTATACAGATCAGAAAGATTCATTTCCTCCACAAATGCACTTAACAGGCGCACCGGATCATCGGATGGGATAGAAATTTCTATGTCGAGCGGAAGTTTGATTTGATGATGCAAGGAAGAAACTGTATAATCTCCTTGTAAGATTTTGTTTAGTCGCATAAACATATTTTACAGTAAAAACCAGGCTTTTCGAAGTCTGGTTTTTGCTTTATGTGAAGATATTTACTAGCAGCCCAGCCCCTCAGACATCTGCATGGAAATGTGCAGTTCTCGGACGAGGATGATGATTTTCAAAACGAAGAAAGCATCAAATGCCGATTTCTCTGAGCAACGTCGAAATGAGGCAGTTGATGCTTAATGAGTTTTAGAAAATCACACCGCAGACGAAAACAATCATTTCTGTGCGGATGCCTGAGGGGCTGGGCGTTAAAAAGGCTGTCACACTAAATTAGTGCGACAGCCCCTTTTGAAATCTGCAATAGCAGATGATCATCTCTTTGAGAACGATCAATGAAGTGAAAATGCCGTATTTTAGGCATTTCTTCATCAAGTTGCTGTTTACCTGCTGCGTACGGTAGAAAGCTCAGGGCTACTGTGCACAACTAGTGGCAACAAATCTACCTTCTAAATACACCGTACGTTGTCATAATTATCTGTTCACAAGAACTAATTTCTGAAATTTACATAGTTAAATATTTTCACTTTATACCACAATACCTCAATCTCATTTTGTCCTCTCCTATTTTTGACTTTCATTTTTCATCTGCTGAAAATATATACTAGCAGCGTTCATTATATCTAACTGTGCACTTTGGTATTGCTGCTGTTGAATAATATTATCCGATAGCCCTTTGGGAATATATGGTTTCTGTATAGTCTCCCAGGTGACTTTTTCTTTATATCCCAATGATTTCGCCATAACATCAAGGAGTTTATCCCCTTCCGTTTTAATCTTTGAAAGCTCCATTTCATTTGGATTCTCTACACACAATCTATCATAATAAATCTTCCACTGATTTAATACAGATTGATCATCACTAAAAACAACCTCAATAATGTTCAATGCCTTAACACTTTCTGTAGACCAGCCCAAACCTCTACTTATCATTAGTGTTTTAAAAATCTCCATCTTATCAGAGCGCTTCTTTCTCCTGTCTTGTAAAATCTGGCCAACAACTACTGCAACAACCGGGGAAACTATTATTGCAATTATATTAATTATGTCTATTGTTCGCATATGCCACTCCTCATTTCATAGTATTTATCATTTTAAAATCCATGTTCCCTGTTTCTTAGATCCAAGTCTTTCAATAGCATCATCCTCTATCAGCTGCTTCATCAGCATCTGTACTGATCTTCGTGACTTCCCCATAATATTTGCCAATTCTTCTTGTGTTATGGTTGGATTCTCCTTAATCAGGAGCAATATATAATCTCTATCAGATAAAGTACCTCTTTGCGCTTTAATTTGCGCTTTAATTTGCGCTTTAATTTGCGCTTTATTTTGCGCTTTATCATAAGCATAATTCAAGTTCCATAGAGTAAGAAAGAAATTATAACCATCAGTATAAAACTCTGGCTTTAAACTATCTGTATATCTTTCTTCAGATTCATAGGCATCAAGTATCTTCTTGAATCCACTGCCTCTTCTCTCCATCAAACGTAAGCGTCCAAAAACATCGGCCAGTATTGGATTTCTAAGCTTAGAAGGGACATGTCTCAAATCTAGTAATTGAACCTCAGAACCATCATACATTCCCCCTGGATTAGTAATAACCATTCGATCATCATAAATATCAATCTGGCTATGAGCTCCTGTTTGCAAATAACTTCTATGAATGAGTGCATTGACTAATCCTTCTTCTACTGCACGTTCTGGATAATCCGGCAATTCTACTCTTTTATCTTTGTCTTTTCTCCATCCTTTTTTTGAGTTTTTTCTAACAAAATCCATTGCATTATCAAAGAGTGATAATAAACTACCAGTGATTTCCAGATCATCCAGAGCATCTTGGACAGAACCCGCTTTATCCAAACCATTCCATCTTGTACAAAACATTCTTGAATGATGAATATTCCATTGATCAGCAAACAAAACACCTGCGTTTGTCATTTGTCCGTCTTCTTGCATTAATCTAAAGCTAATAAGATCTTCTTCAAAATCGTGATTACCAGACAGTACATCAAGATATCTTTTTTTGAACGCTTCAAACGTCAGCTTATCACGAGTTATGTCTGAAACCATAGCATCATATGACGTTCCTGTGCTTTTTATAATGAATTCAGTTAGTTCAAATCCAGTAATCTCCTTCTTTACACTTCCAGTACGGTAATAATATCTTCCGTGGAGATTTAAAGGTAATCGCGATTTTTTTACCTCAACCTGAATATACTTCTTTTTATCTTTTGACTTGAGATTCACATCACAAGTTATTCCAAATGCTGCAGTAATTTTATTTGGAATATCCTCTAATAGCTTCTTTTGTACCTTTGAATCTAATCCAATAACGTTGCCATTATCATCAACTCCTATGTAGAGAGTCCCACCCTGGGCATTGGCATAGCCACAGATCCACTCTAGATACTTATCCTGCCATGACTCTTTCCATTCAACCACCTGATTTTCGTCATCTTCAATTATTTTGTCTATATCTCGCATAGCCTCGTCCTTAGTTTTTTATTTAACAATATCATTGTTGCGCTTTAATTTCAATCCTAAAGCGCAAACCGTAATATCATTATTGCGCTTTACTAGCCAACTACTTAACAACATGAGGACATAATCAGAACCACCGGCTTAGCCGGTGGTTTGTTCTGGCCCTATAAGGGCCTGTTGCCGGCACTGAGTCTAAAGACTCGCCGAATGGTTTGCCAGCCGCAACATCATTTTTCTACAGAGCCCCCTGGGCTCATCTTATTTGTTTTGCTTTACCGGCTCACCCGTGAACGGGTCGATATACTCTTTTAGTGTCATTTGGTCGTACTCTAAATCCTCTTTTAACTGATTCTTTATGTACTCCTCTATTTTCTTTGCATTTTTGCCTACTGTATCGACATAGTATCCTCTACACCAGAAATGCCTGTTACCGTATTTGTACTTGAGGTTCGCATGCCTTTCGAATATCATAAGCGTGCTCTTTCCCTTTAAGTACCCTACGAAACTTGATACACTCATGCTCGGTGGGATCCTTACCAGCATATGTATATGATCCGGGCAAACCTCTGCCTCTATGATCTCCACGCCTTTCCTCTTGCATAATGTACTGAGAATATTTGCAATATCCTGCTTGATCTGACCATATGCAACCTTTCTCCTGAACTTAGGTGCAAATACTATGTGGTACTTACACTCCCATTTAGTGTGTGATAAACTATTCATGTCCATTTTGGACTACCTCCTGTGCTTTACTTTGGTTGGCGAACCGTAAGTAATTCTAGCACGGGAGGTTTTCTACTGTAAGCTAAAGCAGCTGTTATCCCCCTGCATAGCAGGGGGTTTATTAAAAGATGCTACACAACAAAAACACCCCAGAACTGTTGTCCTGAGGTGCAATAAGTCGTATATGATTGTCCAAAGACGTAATACGTTGTAAAACGATTATCTCTTTGAGAACTTTTTCATTGCCTTAAGTGCCTTGTTTTGGGCATTTGTAAGGCGAGTTGCTGTTTACCTGCTGCGTACGGTAGAAAGCTCAGGACTACTGTATGCGGCTGGTGGCAACTTGAATATTATGTTCTAAAGCTTTATCTTACTTTTGTTAGATTATCTTTCGATAAAGACAATTATCTTACCGCCTGCTTTTCCTGATTCCTGCATAAGCATTGCATCTTTGATCTTTCCAAACGTATATACAGGCCCATGTATTGGCTTTAAGTCATGCTTATTAAAGAATGAAAACATGTCATCCACTATCCCCTGTGTCGGAAAGTTTGAATAAAACCCTGTGAGATACACTCCATTAGGTATGTGTTTGATCGGATCAAAACCATTTAATGCATACACTCCTCCAAGGATTCCCGTCTGGCAAACAATAGCTCCTTTTTCCACTGAAGCCATTGTGTCCAAAAGAAACTTTGGTCCCACCAGATCAAGGGCTTTAGTCACACCTTTTACTTTTCCGGTAAGCTTTCCGTCATCAACGATTCTTTCATCTGCACTCATTAGCAAGTCCAGATATTTTTCTTTATGAGTTGTTGCAATAACTTTGCATCCAAGTGTCTTTGCAATCTGAATCGCAGCAAGTCCAAGTGCACAGCTTGCTCCTCTTATTAGCAGCGTGTCTTCTTTTCTTAGCTGCAAACATTCAAAAAGCGATCCCCAGGCTGTGAAATATGTCTCGGGTATAGCTGCAAGCTCAGACCACTTTAGATTACTTTCAATTTTAAAAACATGATGCGCAGGAAGAAGAGCATATTCAGCATAGCTTCCGTCAAAAGACCTTCCCATTCCGCCCATCATCGCAATGACTTTATCACCGGCTTTAAAAGAGCTGTTTGATGGATCTGCTATTTCTCCAACGCACTCTATCCCCGGGATGATCGGCTTTTTAATATAGTCGTATTTTATTTCTTCATGACGAAGAATGAGTTCGGAATGATTCATTCCAAAGGCCTTAACTTTAACAAGTACCCAGCCTGGAACTACCACTGGTACCTCTTTTTCTTTTAAAAAAATATCTTCCACGTTGGTAGGACCATCAAGTACCACTGCTTTCATTGTATTTGTATTATTCATAGGTATTTCCCTCAGTCCTTATGATACGAACAGATCACTGTTTACATCGGCCCAGCACTGCGGATCATCTGAATAAAAGCTTCCATTAGTTCCACATGCAACAGCAGGACATCCTCTGCACCATGCCTTTAGCTTGCACTTACTGCACTTTTCAAGCTTGTCATACTCCCTGTAGTCTTCAAAACTTGTCTCCCACAGATCCGCAATCCTGTCTTCAAATACATTTCCCACCTTGCTGTCAGCCACTCTCCTGCAGGCATATATATCACCTGTAGGAAGGATTGTCATATGACAGTTGGCACAATTGCATCCACCATAGATCATGTTAGGGTCCACATTTTCAGGAATCTTGAAATCCCCGATTTCATATTCATAAAGGATCCAGAGATGATCTTTTTTGTTAAAATAGGTTTCACACCCTTCGGCCTTGTACTCCTTAAATTTCTTGTCACAGGCAGCAAGAAGTTCTCTGTATTCTGTTGCTGTCATGGAAGCATCAAGGTCTCCGCCGCTTGGTACATACCTTGCAAAAGCAAATACATTTGCACCTGCAGCCACGACCGCATCAATGATTCCAGGTACTTCCATCCGATTTGTCTTAGAGACCGTAGTCATAATTACACTTCTGATTCCCGCTCTGTTAATGCATCCTATTTTTTCAAGTGTACAGTCATAGGAGCCGGTCTTTCTAAACCAATCGTGAGTTTCCCTAAGGCCGTCAATGGAAAGCTGATATTTCTCACAGCCGTACCACTTAAGCTCTCTGCAAACCTGATCATTCAAATGAAAAGGATTTCCGAGAATTGTAAATTTTATGTCATGATCCTTCATAAGCTGCAGAAGCCTCCAGAAATCGGGATGTAGGATTGGATCGCCGCCTGTTATGTAAAAGTAAGGTGTTCTTCCATACACTTCACAGAAGTCCAGACAGTTATAGAATGTATCCTCCATCTGTTTCCAGTTCATTGAAAATAGACATGTATGCTCTCCGCTTGAGTATATATAGCAGTGCTTACATCTCTGATCACATTCATCTGTAATATGCCACTGAAATGAAAAATATGGCTTCATTTCCCTTACCTCCAATTTATGTTCTATCTTAAACAGCGTATGCTGATTATCTACTAATTGACCTCCGGTATTTTACCGGAGGTCTGATGATTTGCAGTGGTTTATATTACTTGTTATCTCCTGCTCCACACGCACTTCCGCAAGCTGCTGGCTTCTCTTCAGGCTTAGCATCTCCTGCCCCGCAAGCGCTTCCGCAAGCCGCAGGCTTCTCCTCAGGCTTAGCATCTCCTGCTCCACATGCAGCAGTTGCAACCTGTGCCTCTTCGTTAACCCATCCGTTAAGATTTGATAATGCCATGACTAATTCCTCCTTCAAATTAAGTGTTTTAAAAAGCGTTTTTGCTTTCTGTGACTTCAATATAAACCCTGTCCAAATGTAAAAAAAGTACGCACTTTTTTATTACTCAGTTACCTTTTTGTAACTAATAGACAGACGTTTTTTCAGATGTTATATTGGAGTTAAATCAGAGTGTTGCATTCGAATTTGAACTTATGGATATTTTCAGTATAGAAAGGAGTTCTTATGAAAACAAAAGATGAATTACCTGAGTGCCCTGTTGCAACAACAGTAAGTCTTATAGGAAGCAAATGGAAATTACTGATTATGCGAAACCTTCTTGTAAGACCATGGCGTTTTAATGAACTAAAAAACAGTCTTGAAGGCATCAGCCAGAAAGTTCTGACAGATTCCCTTAGATCAATGGAAGAAGATGGGATTATAACAAGAACAGTTTATCCAGAAGTCCCTCCAAGAGTTGAATATGCCCTTTCTGATCTCGGTGAATCCATGCGACCTATCATAAGCTCTATGGAATCATGGGGAAAAGACTATAAAAAATCATTAGAATAAAAATAAAGGGGCTGTCGCTTAGATGTGATCACATATCAATCAATCTGGGCGACGCCTCTTTCTATCTTAATGGTGCATAATACTTAAATTTTTACTTTGTAGCAACTGTTTATAATTATACCTATATCTACCACCCTGTTCAATATTATGTGCATAAAACAAGGGCGTTTTCACGCCCTTGCCTAATGCACTATCAGTTATTCATCTCTCAGACATTAGATTATTCCTATTAAGATTAGGGACTTGTTGCTCTTTTCTCTGATCAACTATTGCCTGGCTTTCTCTTAGCTTTTGTAAAATGCTCGTTTTAGCCTTTTCAGCTATCTCAGGCTTCTTAGTCTTGTCCCACCATTCCTTGAATGTTTTAAAAGCTTTTGAGACTATTTTTCCCAGTGTAGTCTTTGGATTTTCAAGTGTTGCGTATCTCATGAATTCCTTTTTCATTTCAGAATTCACTACTGAGTCCACATATTGGTCGACCTTACTTTCGATATCCTGCTTCATTTCTTTAGCTGTATCATCCAGAGCTTCAATCTGTGTTTCCTTCTCTTGGCACTTATCTTCCAGCTTTTCATATTCTTGCTGCTTTAGCCTTAAGTAGAATTCTTTTGAGAAGTCACTATTCCTGCCTTTTTCTTTTGGCTTAAGTGTTTCATCTCCAAAGATCTCCGGATGGTCCTTCATCTGCTGTTCTACAAAATCGTGCATCTGATCCTGTATCGTTTCTAATCTTTTCTGGTCGAATACTTTTGTTTTTGCCACCTGTTTGCTTAGTCCTCGTTTGTATCCTGTTGCTACCGGAACTCCTACTACGTGCATATGAGGTGAATCCTCATCCAAGTGTGTTACTGCTGAAGCGATTTTGAATTCCGGAACTATCTCTTTTACATATTCAAGCTGTTCCCTCAAGAGTGGCTTCATTGCATTCCACTGTTCTCTCGTCTTATCCGCCCAGAATTCCTTATCCCCTACTTGGAGAATTACCTCCGTAGCCACATCATTCTTTTTACTTTCGGATACATACTCCAGATAGTCATGAATCTGTCTGTCACTTCTTTTACCTTTGTTGTATTCTGCAAGTACCTCAGAGAATTCCCTTTCATAAATCTCTTTTACATCATCGAGAATATTTACTTCACTCCCGACTTCCACTTCGATCATTTCTTCGTTATACTCTTCGCTTTGAAATAATCGGAGATTGTGCTTGCTCACCGAAACCACATCTCTTGTTTTGGTGAGCGAATGTTTCTTACATGAGATGTGAAATGTTACTGTTATCATAAACAAACTCCTTTCATAATATTTTTTTGCCGCCGGCAGGCCCCTCGGAGAGCCCCCGGATAATGATGTGTAATGTCATTATCCATAGGGGGTTACCCATAACGACACGTTATGGGGAAGCTCGCTCCGCTCGCCTGCCAAATCATTCATTCCTTGGCTGATTATTACCGGAGCGTGTCACGCTCCCGTTCAATCCATCAAGGGAAATCACCATCTAAAATCCTTGTGCATCCCCACCATATCGAGGTAGTCCTGACGAGCTTTTTCCTTCTCCTCTTCTGTGGGTGCTGTCTTGAACTTTGAATAGATTTCATGCCTCACTAGACAATATGTAATGACCTCCACTATGTAGCAACGTGGATTTACCTGTATACTAAAGATGTTGAGTCAATGGTAACAGGGATTACCGCATACAAAGGGAGGTCACTAAATGAATAATATCACAGTTTACGTAGGAATGGATGTACATAAGGAAAGTTTTACTCTCTGCGATTATTTAATCGAAACAGAGAAGGCGTCTCATACAAGGCGCACCCACGCTGATTACAAGGAAGTCCTAAAATATCTGGAATTCCTTAGAACCATCTACGGAAATGATACAAACTTTATATGCGGTTATGAAGCCGGATGTCTCGGCTATACTTTATATCATCAGTTAACTAATCATAACGTTAACTGTGTGATACTTGCACCAACCACTATGCTTGAACCGCGTAGTGGCAAAAGAATTAAAACTGATAAACGTGATGCTGAATTGATTGGCAAATGTCTGGCTCAGCACAATTACAGTCCTGTTCATGTTCCTACTTCTACAGATGAAGAAACAAAAGAGTTTCTCCGTATGAGAGATGATCATAAGCTTGCACTCAAGAAAGTGAAGCAACAAATACTTTCGTTTTGTCTTCGCCACGACTATCGCTATGAAGGAAAAAGTCACTGGACAGAAGCTCATGTGAACTGGTTAAAATCATTAAAGCCTGAGGCACTGTATAAAGAAATACTCGATGAATATCTGCTGACCTACATAAACTTGAGAGATAAGCTTGAACGTTTAGACAAGCGAATAGAAGAACTTGCTTTAAAAGATGAATACAGAGAGCCTGTTAAAAAACTCTGCTGTTTCATCGGGGTTCAAACTCACACAGCACTATCTGTATTGGTTGAAGTAGGTGATTTCAAACGTTTTGCATCAGCCAATCAGTTTGCTGCATATCTTGGACTTGTGCCTGGTGAAGAATCCAGTGGTGATGAAAAGTCAAGGCTTGGAATCACAAAAGCCGGAAATCGTCATGTTAGACAGCTTCTTATAGAATCATCCCAGTCATACAGCAAAGGACAAATCGGACATAAATCAAAAGCACTTAAATCCCGTCAGATTGGCAACTCACCTCAAGTCATTGCATATGCTGATAAAGCTAATGAAAGGCTAAGACGCAAGTTTTACAAAATGGTTCTTGGTAAAAGCAAGAAACACAATGTGGCTAAAACTGCAATAGCAAGAGAACTTGCCTGCTTCATGTGGGGCATGATAACCGATAATATAGCATGATCAGGTATAACATCGCGCCTCCGATATCAAGGCCAAGCCGCCGTGGGCGGTGCTTCGCAGCCTTGACATCTTCACCCCGCTGTTATAGCGGGTAATCAAGCAGATGTAAGATGGCTTACGCCATTTACATCTGGCCACCAACAAGTACCAACTGAAGACATCTTGAAAGGGCTTCGGCCATTTCAAGGTTAGAGCTATCTACGATAAAACTATGTTGGCACAGAGAAATTTGTGATCCACGCAACTAGACGGTAGAGCTCACGGCGGACCATTGACCTGTCGGTAACCAATCCACGTATATCAGAGTGGCCAATGCCGGGAACTGATACCCCGAGGCTCTTTCAAGGTGCCTTCAGCAACAATTAAATATGTTTGTGGTGATTCCAGTCATTTTTTGCTTGACAGGAGGTCATTACATATCAGTTTTTCCATCTTGTCTTCAAGTTCTTTTTTGATCAGATCAGTATCTTCATCAAACTCAAAGACCAGTAATCGTACCAGCCTTATAAATAATTCCTGTGATATCTGTACGTTTTTCATTCGTCCCTTTCTTCTAGTCCGCAACAATGCAGTGTCTTTATCTTTTTACAACCTTGCAATCTTAAGAGTGTAACTTCAGATACCTTACATTGTTGCGGTCTTGATTATCATTCGTTCTCTTTCAATATCCAGTACCAGGTATTGTTGATTCTCCTGGCTTTTATCCCAAGTTCATTTTTGGCTATCTCCAGAGTTCTTTTTGATATATCCTCTTCTTTAGCCAGTTCTACTGCCTCGTTACTTAGGATCATATTATGGTCTTCAGCCAATTCTCTCAGAAGAGCTATCGCCTTTTCCTGCTTATTCGCTTTCGGTGCAATTCCTCCGAGAACTTCGTCAGCGGTTATTTCATAATCTCCAATCCACTCGAATCCCTTTTCTGATAATCTGAAGGCCTTTGAATGTCCAAATGCTGCTAAGTTGTTCTTTATTTGGACTATTGCCCTTAGTTCCGGTTCTCCTTCTATCCTTCCTACCAGCAGGACACTTCTTGCTACTGCGTAGAAGTCAATTGATCCCATCCCTCTATAGGCTGCCTTGTTTCCGGAAGCCTTGTTCATGTGTCCGATTAGGATGATTGCACATTTGTACTTCTCTGCCAAAGCTCCCAGCTTCTTAGTCATATCTCTTGCTTCGTTAGCTCTATTCATATCCATTCCGCCTCCGAGATATGCCTGTAGTGGATCCATAATCAAAAGTTTTGCTCCAGTCCTTATGATTGCCTGTTCAACTCTCTCATCTACCATTGATAGCGATTTATCACTCTCATCTATCACATGGATTTTGGAGCAGTCAGCCCCGGCACCTTCAAGTCTTGGCTTTACCGTATCAGCCAGTCCGTCTTCTGCTGTCTGATATATGATGTTTATTGGTTCCTCACTCTGCAGACCTGTATCTAACGAAATTCCTTTTGATAACTTCGCTGATGCATTTAGTACAAAAGTTGTTTTTCCATCCCCGGGATCTCCCTGAATGATGGTAAGCTTTCCATATGGTATAAACGGATACCATAGCCAGGAAACTTCTTCAGCTTCTACATCTGACATCTGGATAAGCTTTAATTCTGGTTTGCTTGTTTCCATTTAGATTCCTCCAATCTTACTTTTTTTGTTGAACTTGGCCGGAACCCTTGCTATACTTTATTTAATCAAATTTACAAAAGCTCCGGCTTTTCATTTACTCTCTTGTTACCGGCAAGAGAGTTTTTTCATTTTAGACTGCTTCTGGACTAAAGTATCCAATCTCTTCCCATACCTTTCTGTCTGGACAATAGTAGTTGTATTCACTGGAATTCTCTTTCTTCATGGCATATCCAAATTTGAATATCCCCTGCTGGATTCCAATTCTTACGAACTGTGCATCCTTGTGCATTGCCTCGGCAACCTCAGTTATAGGAACATTTCTACCGGTAAATCTTGGTAGTTCTACATATAACTTTTTGTCTTCCATACTTTTCACCTCCCTTCTTTCAAAATACGAATTATTAGTTCGTATTTTGATAATACGTCTTCATAATTCATTTGTCAACAATAAATATGTATTTTCAATTCGTAATGCGCTCTTGTAATTCGTGTTACTACGTGTTACAATTCACACAAGGAGGTCAGTACAATGAATAATGGATCTGATATAGGAAATAGAATTAAAGAAGCCAGAAAAGCTCAGCACCTCAGTCAAACTGAACTGGCTAACAGACTAGGTAAAACCATGCGTACAGTACAGAAATATGAAAGCGGTGAAATAGAGCCTTCAATAGGTGTACTGAATGAGATAGCAAATAATCTTAATATCTCTCCTGCTGAACTTATTGGATATCAGAAGAAGAACATCACTTTAAATACACTCTCAGATGTCCTCTATGTTCTAAACGAATTAAATAAAAAAGCAGGTCTTCACTTCAATATAGACGTAAATCGCCCGCCAAAAACTGAAGAGTGGAGCTGTAGCCTTAAATTCATGGGAAACGATGAAATAGCAGAAAACAACGCAGATCTCTGCCTTTTTCTGGAAAGATACGCAGATGAACGAGAAAGCCTTGAACAAGGCCTATCAAATAAAGATAGATTTAATCACTGGTTTGAAACAGAGCTTGCATACTACGCAAATGTAGCATTGCCCGATAAGAAAGGTGATTAAGGGATTATCCCCTTTTTCATAAATTACCTGAGCATCAAAGGAGGTCGATATTATTCGAAATTACCAAACGGATATGGAAGTGTTATGAAAATGTCCGGAAAACGCAGAAAGCCCTATATGGTAAGAGTAACCACCGGATGGACCATTGATCCGGAAAAAGGTACCAAAAAGCAGACGTACAATGTCATAGGATATGCTGAAACCAAGCAGGAAGGCTTGCAAATGCTATCAGATTATCATCAGAATCCATTTGATACAAAAGCTGCCAAAAATGACATTCACAGACGTATATAATGCCTGGTCTGAAGCAAAGTATCCTACCATCTCTAAATCCAATGTGCATGGGTATACAGCCTCATATAACGTATGTGGAACCCTTTACAACAAAACTTTTAGAGATATAAGGCTGGCAGAGCTTCAAAATGTCATTGATACCTGCGGAAAAAATTATCCTACACTCCGTAAGATCAAAGTCCTTTTCAATCAGCTTTACGATTACGCCCTTAAGAACGATATCTGTAACAAGGACTATTCCGAATTTGTAGATATCCTCAAGTATAAGGACAAAAATCCAAATAAGGTTGAGAGAGATATCTTTTCAAAAGCTGAGATTGACAGGCTATGGGAACTCAAGGATGATCCGTTCTACCAGACAGTACTGATGCTGATTTACAACGGCTGTAGAATATCTGAACTACTGGATTTGGAAAAGAAAAATGTTCATCTTGAAGAACAGTATTTCGATGTGATACTAAGTAAGACTGAAAATGGTATCAGAAAGGTTCCTATAGCAGATAAGGTTCTACCATTCTACAAAGCCTGGTATGAATCCTCTGACTGTGAATACCTTCTTCACACAGATGACAACAAAAAATTCACCTACAGGAACTATAAAGACAGCTACTGGACACCACTAATAGAAAACCTTGGTATGGAGCACAATCCTCATGATACTAGGCACACCTGCATATCAATGCTGGCGGAAGCTCATGTGGATCCTACAATGATCAAGAAAATCGTAGGACACTCCGGAGCAATGTCTCTGACCGAGAAAGTGTACACACACCTTGATATCCAGTCTCTGGTAGAAGCAATTAACAAAATCTAAGGCTTGAGAATTTTGCTGTCTACCTGCTGTTTACTCGCTGTTTACGGTACAAAATTTTCTGCGTTTCACCACAACTGAATACAATTATAGATAAAAGAAAAACCCCAGAAACACTGAGTTCCTGAGGTTTGTAAATTCTTTTTGAATCTCGAAAGATTATCTCTTTGAGAACTGAGGTGCTCTACGAGCTTTCTTGAGACCGTATTTCTTTCTTTCCTTCATACGAGGATCTCTTGTAAGGTAACCAGCCTTCTTAAGTGTAGGTCTGTACTCATCTGAATCAGCCTGAAGAAGAGCTCTTGAAATACCATGTCTGATAGCACCAGCCTGACCTGTTGTGCCGCCACCTCTTACTGTAACTACAACATCAAACTTATCTGCTGTCTCTGTAGCAACGAGTGGCTGTCTAACGATAACCTTGAGTGTCTCAAGTCCGAAATACTCATCGATAGGTCTCTTGTTAATTGTTATATTTCCATTTCCGGATACAAGGTATACTCTTGCGATTGACTTTTTTCTTCTACCTGTTCCGTAGTAACTAGCTGACTTTGCCATTTTATGTTCTCCTTTCAACTACCCGATTAAAATGTTAATACTTCAGGCTTCTGAGCTGCATGTGGATGCTCAGCTCCTGCGTATACATGGAGTTTTGTGTACATCTCTCTACCAAGAGATCCCTTAGGAAGCATTCCCTTAACGGCATGCTCGATAACTCTCTCAGGCTTGTCCTGGAGCATCTGACGAAGTGAGAACTCCTTGTGATGTCCAACATAATCTGTGTGGTGCCAATACATCTTCTGATCAAGCTTCTTACCAGAAACCTTAATCTTCTCAGCATTGATAACGATTACATAGTCTCCTGTGTCGATGTTAGGAGTGTAGATTGGCTTGTTCTTTCCTCTAAGTACATTTGCAACGTTAGAAGCAAGACGTCCAAGTGTCATATCTGTAGCATCAACTACATACCACTTCTTCTCAACTGTAGTTGCACTAGGCATATAAGTTTTCATTGTGTTTCCTCCAGTAAATAATTGCTCATTAAATTGATACTGTGCAATGACCCTTCACCTGATCAATGCATTTATAACGATGTACATATTGCAGCTTACCGGGACAACAATATGACATTACCAAAAACATCAGTCATCTGACTGATAAATGTGCATACGGATATACCGTCACACAGTAAGATATTATATGACCTCAGCCCTCGGATTGTCAAGGTTAAAATTGGAATAAAAGCATAAATTTACCAAAATTTAATCTTCTGAAAGATCAAACGATTTAAACTATTTATTGATATTCATTTAAACCGCTTATCGATATCTTAATTGCTTTTGCAATCCGTATCAGGGCCGGGTATTCCATCCAAAAATTTATATTCTACCAAAAATAAGCCTTCTGCAGGTGCTGTTGGACCTGCCGCTCCTCTGTATTTCTTATCAAGGATGTCTTTTACCTCAGCCGGAGTTCCCTTTCCGCGGCCTATCTGCATAAGTGTTCCGGCAATTATCCGTACCATATTGTACAAAAAGCCGTTTCCGGTCACAGAGATAACAACTTCATCACCATTTCTGGTAACTCTGATATCTTTTATTGTTCTGACATGGCTAAGCGCCTGTGATTCTACATTGCAGAAACTTGTAAAATCATGCTCGCCCACAAGGTAATGAGCTGCCGCATTCATACGTCCGATGTCTAATGGCATACTAAAGTGACAAGTATAAAAGCGCTTTGTCGGATCCATGATCTGCGAGTTGAATATCCTGTATTCATATGTCTTTTCCGTATCACAGTGTCTCGGATGAAAAGAAGTTGCTACTTCCCTTGAATTAACAATACGAATATCCTGAGGAAGTTCATGATTGAGGGCAAAAACAAATCTGTCTCCAGGAATTGAACTGGCAGTATCAAATACCGCCACATTTCCATAAGCATGCACTCCGGCATCCGTCCTACTGGCTCCAATGACATGCACTGGTTCACCTGTAAGCCTCTCTATTGCCCTATTCAGCTCTCCTTCTATGGTGTTAGGGGTGCTGGTCTGCTCAGCCCAGCCGTTATATGCTGTTCCATCATATGAAACTGTCAGCATAATCCTACGGATATTATTCATTACTCAAACCTTTATATATCAATAAATATCAAATATCCTGATATTTTTTGTATCATAACATAATGCAAAATCAGAATAGAATTCTTCCGAAAACTACTATAACCACCAAGTAAAGTATTATAACCAAATACGCCAGTCTGTCTCTCTTTTCGTAGATAAGAGGTTTCATCTTGGTTCTGCCATCGCCGCCTTTATAGCATCTGGCTTCCATAGCCATTGCTAAATCATTGGCTCTTCTAAATGCTGATATAAAAAGAGGCACAAGAAGGGGCACAAGGCTCTTGGCTCTATTGATCAAAGATCCACTCTCAAAATCAGCTCCTCTGGCCATCTGCGCTTTCATGATCTTGTCAGTTTCTTCCATAAGGATTGGGATGAATCTAAGTGCAATAGACATCATCATTGAAATCTCATGAACAGGAACTTTGAACAGTCTAAGCGGCCTGAGGAGTCTTTCCAGACCATCTGTCAAATGATTAGGAGTTGTAGTAAGTGTCATAAGAGAGGAGCCTGTTATCAGAAATATCAGCCTTACAGCCATCATCGTAGCCATTCTGATGCCCTCAATTGTAATCGTGATCTTCCAGAAACTCACAATCGGTGTTCCCGGTGTGAGGAACAAATTGAACACCATAGTAATTAGCAGCAGGAAAAAAATAGTCTTCATTCCTCTGAAAATATACTTTGGTGGTACCTTCGATTCATAAATAGCAAAAGCCAGAAAAAGTGCTGCTATAATATAGCCCACAAAATTATTGGCAACAAACAGTGAAATAATGAATGCAAATGTTGCTACAAGCTTGACTCTGGGATCAAGCGAATGTATTACCGATTCAGTTCTATAGTATTGTCCTAACGTAATATCTCTTAGCATTTTCCAAACGCCTTTAATATCTCTATTTTTGCATCTTCCAGTGTCGTAACATCTGTATCAACCGGAATTCCAGCTTCGTGCAGCTCCTGCATCACATACGTAACCTGTGGTGCAGCAAGTCCAATTTCTTCAAGTTCCTTATAATGCCTGAAAACTTCTTTGGGTTCATCATCAAAAGCAACGCGCCCTTTATTCATAACAATTATTCTCTGAACGTAATTGGCAACATCATCCATGCTATGGCTTACAAGAATAATTGTAATTCCCATTTCCTGATGAAGCCTGGATATCAGATTAAGTATATCCTCACGTCCCTTTGGATCAAGCCCGGCTGTAGGTTCATCCAATATCAATACTTCCGGCTTCATAGCAAGGACTCCAGCTATTGCCACTCTTCTCTTTTGCCCACCTGATAGATCAAATGGTGACTGGTAAAAATAGTCATCATCAAAGCCAACCTGTTTGAGTGCCTCATATGCACGAAGTTCAACTTCTTTTTGAGATAGTCCCAGGTTCTTGGGACCAAAACACACATCTTTAAAACAATCTGTCTCAAAAAGCTGATGTTCAGGATACTGAAAAACCAGCCCAACCTTGGCTCTCAAACTCTTTTTATCATAATCAGGATCATTGATATCCTGTCCATTATAAAAAACACATCCACTTGTTGGTTTCTCCAGGCCATTCATATGCTGAATAAGTGTTGACTTGCCAGAGCCGGTATGCCCTATAAGGCCAACAAACTGTCCATCAGGGATATTAAGACAAACATCTATGAGGGCAGCATGTGCCATGGCTGTATCTTCATCATATATGTAATTAACGTGATCAAGTATTATTGACATTTATTTTCTCCAAGACTATCTGGCTGATTTCTTAATCTTCTTGAGTTCCTCAACCAGCTCTTCTCTGCTAAGTACACCATCCGGAAGCGGAAGGCCGGCCTTTTTGAGCTCATGTGCTAAAAGAGTCACCTGTGGAACACCAAGTCTCAGCTCTTTTAACTTATCAACTTGTGAAAAGATCTCTCTTGGTGTTCCGGTCATCTCAACATGACCTTTATCCATAACAAATACTCTGTCCGCATAGATAACTTCTTCCATGTAGTGAGTAATGAGGATTATTGTGATATTCTCAACCTGATTAAGAGCTCTGGCAGCCCTGATTACCTCTTTTCGTCCATTTGGATCGAGCATCGCGGTTGGTTCATCAAAAATAATGCACTTAGGGTGCATCGCTATAACACCGGCGATAGATACCCTCTGCTTCTGGCCACCGGACAAATGATTGGGAGATGATTTCCTGAATTGAAGCATACCTACTGTTTTAAGGCTCTCGTCGACTCTTTCCCATATCTCGTCAGTTGGAATTCCCATATTTTCAGGTCCAAATCCAACATCCTCTTCTACAACCTGACCAATTATCTGGTTGTCAGGATTCTGAAATACCATTCCTGCTTCCTGCCTGATATCCCAGAGATGGCTCTCGTCCTCGGTATTCATACCATCTACGAAAACCTCTCCCTCTGTAGGATACAAAAGAGCATTAAAGTGCTTGGCAAGTGTAGATTTACCTGACCCATTGTGCCCAAGAATAGCTATAAATTCGCCCGGCTTAATATCCAGATTGACATTATCTACTGCTCTGGTAATGCCCTCTACGTTGCCCTCTTCATCTCTTCTAATATATTCAAATACAAGTTTATCTGTACGCAGCATGTTCTTATCCTTATAAAAAAGCTGACTAATCAATCTATAACGCTTGTCAGGTTTTTATTCAATCCCCGACACTGCATAATTTTACTAGAGTTCACAGGCAAATACAAGCTATTAGTGGTATTATAAATATATTCAAATTGAGTAAATTATATATAACCAATTCGGGGGAAAAGAAAAATTGAATAATAAATATACTAAAGATTTTGTTTTGCTCGGTGCAATTATTATCGGTTGTTCGATAGCAGCAAGATTTATGGCAAAAGGAGAGACCTTGGCAGAATATAACGAAAGCAGAAGTGTAGTTTCTGATGCTTCATCTACCAGTGTTTCGGTTACTGCAGATGCTTTTGATGCTTCATCGTCTACAAGTGCTTCGATTACTGCAGGTGCTGCTGATACTTCATCATCTGATAGTGCTTCGGTTAATTCAGATTCTTCTGTCAGTTTCTATACCAGTGAATCCAACTATGCTTCAGATATAGTAACCTATGCTGATGGTTTTTCTTATGGATCATTGCCTCTGAACATCATAGATAAAATCACTGGTGTGTCTTACGTTGAAAACGATAACATAAGTATTGACGATCTTAGATACTGCAGTCTTCTATATAACGATTTTGAGGGAAATACTCAGCATGGAGAGCTTATATGTAATAAATCTATAGCCCAGGATATAGTAGAAATCTTCTATGAGCTTTATTCAAGCGGTTATCAGATTGAGAGCGTTAAGCTGATTGACGAATATAACGGCGATGACACAGCCTCCATGGAAGCCAATAATACTTCCTGTTTTAACTACCGTGTAGTTGATGGTACCAAGAAATTGTCCAAACACGCTTATGGTCTGGCCATTGATCTAAATCCTTTTTACAATCCATACATTACTTATAACAAGGACGGGACTACGAATGTGTCTCCCGAAGGTAGCCGGATCTATGAAGATAGATCATCAGCGTTTCCATATAAGATTGATGAAAATGATCTGGCTTGCAAGTTGTTCAAAGCGCATGGATTTAGATGGGGCGGTGATTGGAATTCCGTCAAAGATTATCAGCACTTTGAAAAGAAATAATAACGCAGTTGCCGCAACAACTAAAATAAAAAAACAGAGTTTATTGGATGTAAACATCCATAAACTCTGTTTCATTATTTTTTATCTGACGTTTCTCGCTGCTTATACAAGCTCAAGAACAACCATCATAGCTGCATCGCCTTTTCTCTGGCCGATCTTGATCATACGAGTGTAACCACCCTTACGATCTGCATACTTTGGTCCATACTCATCGAAAAGCTTAGCTACAAGATCAACTTCCTTAGTGTTCTTCTTTCTTCCAGCCTTCTCAGTAGGAACTTCAACTACTGGATAAAGAGTCTTAAGAAGCTGACGTCTAGCGTGCATTCTTGAAGGCATATCCTTCTTGATTTCCTTCTTAACAGTTGTGAACTTTGTAACCTTCTTGCCGTCAACAACTTCCTTTACTCTCTTACCGTCTTTGTCCTTCTCAGGAACCTTGCAATCAACAGTAAGTGTCTCGTAGTTGTCTTTCTCCTTAGCTGCAAGAGTGATCATAGGCTCTACGATCTTCTTGATTTCCTTAGCTCTAGCCTCAGTAGTAACAATCTTTCCATTGTAAAGAAGTGCTGTTACCTGGTTACGAAGAAGTGCTCTTCTAGGTTTTGTAGCTTTTCCAAGCTTTCTGTACATTGCCATAATGTTTTACATCCTTTCTCATCTGCAGGATTCCTCCTGCTGTGGTGCATCATGAAATGCGCTTTGGACTTACTTTCAAGATGTTGTTAATGTTAACCATGAGAATCCGCTTCAGTACACATCGGATTTACCTTCTGCGAATAAACCATATCATACGCGACAGGAACAAGTCCTGTCACATAATAATGTCTCACTAGTATGATTACTGTTCGCCGTCCTGTCTAAGTGAGAGACCAAGCTCATCAAGCTTAGCAAGAACTTCCTCAAGTGACTTACGTCCAAGGTTACGAACCTTCATCATATCGTCAGAAGTCTTGTTTGCAAGCTCCTGAACGGTATTGATACCAGCTCTCTTAAGGCAGTTGAATGAACGAACTGAAAGCTCAAGTTCATCAATTGACATCTCGAGAACTTTGCCCTTCTCGTCATCTTCCTTCTCTACCATAACTTCTGCAGTCTTAGCATTTTCGGAAAGATCGATGAAGAGGCTAAGATGCTCACTAAGAACCTTAGCAGCAAGGCTTACAGCCTCATCTGGAGCTAATGTTCCATCTGTGTGAACATCAAGTGTTAATTTATCAAAGTCAGTAACCTGACCTACACGAGTATTCTCTACAGTTACGTTTACTCTCTCTACTGGTGTGTAGATAGAATCGATAGCGATAACTCCTATTGGAAGATCGCCACCCTTATTCTTATCAGAGCTTACATAACCTCTTCCCTTTGTGATAGTAAGCTCCATGTAAAGCTTAGCATCCTTGCCGGAAAGTGTAGCGATAACCTGATCTGGATTCATGATCTCTATATCCTGGTCAACCTGGATATCAGAAGCCCTAACAACGCCTTCGCCACTATACTCAATGTATGCAGTCTTAGGCTCGTTTGTATCAGAAGAATTCTTGATAGAAAGGTTCTTGATATTCATGATGATCTCAGTTACATCTTCCTTAACACCAGGAATTGAACTGAACTCATGCAGTACGCCTTCGATTTTGACCTGACTTACTGCTGCTCCAGGTAAAGAAGAGAGCATAATCCTGCGAAGGGAATTGCCCAGTGTAATACCGTAACCTCTCTCAAGAGGCTCAACTACGAATTTACCATACTTCTTATCATCTGAGATTTCAGCAACTTCAATATTTGGTCTTTCAAAATCAAACACTGATATACCCTCCTTATGTGGTTTGTTAACAAGTTATATTATATATGATAATGAATTGTCACGCAATTCACAGCCATTCGGATTATGCATTAACATGCTTCATCCTCATATCTGTTAAGTCTTCAAGGTCATAAATCATTATGCACAAGTGCATAGATTTATGACTTTGAATCCTTTTATCACTCAAATTACTTAGAATACAACTCGACGATAAGCATTTCGTCAACTGGTACATCAATAACTTCTCTTGAAGGAAGTTCCTTAACTGTACCCTGGAGATTGTCCTTGTTAACATCAATCCACTCAGGAACGAGTCTGCCAGCTGTGATCTCTGTGATATCCTTGAATCTCTGGATATTCTTAGCAGCTTCCTTGATTTCGATTGTATCGCCAGCCTTAACAAGATATGAAGGAACGTTGATCTGCTTGCCATTTACAAGAACGAACTTGTGAAGGACAACCTGTCTAGCCTCTCTTCTTGTTCTAGCGAATCCCATTCTGAATACTACGTTGTCAAGTCTTGACTCAAGAATTGTCATAAGGTTTGCACCTGTCTGACCCTTCATTCTGTCTGCTCTGTCATAGTAGTTTCTGAAAGGCTTCTCAAGAACGCCATAGATGAACTTAGCCTTCTGCTTCTCGCGGAGCTGAAGTCCATACTCGCTCATCTTCTTACCAGCTCTAGCTGATGTTCTCTTAGACTTCTTGTCATATCCAAGGAATGTTGGATCTAAATCAAGTGATCTGCATCTCTTTAAAACGGGAACTCTGTTTACTGCCATTTTAGGCTCCTTTCTTTTACTCAAAATGAACATCTGTCATTTTGATGTTGTTTACAATGTTTGCTGATAACTCAGCATTCGCACCTTCGTCCAACGTAATTTCACATATATTATATGCACATGTAACTACATTGATTGAATATACTACTTTGTGATACCCATGATTGCTTCACTACGTTCTCGCAATCATGCATACATTCGGAATCCGAGCTATTGCTCTACTTCCTCATGTATGTTCGGTCTCCAAGGTTATATTTTTCTCTGTGCAAGCACAGAAAAATATAACTTTGTATCCCTATATCACTCAGATTATACTCTACGGCGCTTAGGTGGGCGGCATCCGTTATGTGGTACAGGTGTTACATCTGTGATAGATGTAACTGTAAGGCCGCTTGCAGCAAGAGCTCTGATTGCAGCTTCTCTTCCTGATCCTGGTCCCTTAACGAATACATCAACAGTCTTAAGGCCGTGAATAAGAGCAGCCTTTGTTGCTGTTTCTGCAGCTACCTGTGCAGCATAAGGAGTAGATTTCCTTGAACCCTTAAATCCCAGACCACCAGCACTTGCCCAGCTAAGAGCGTTACCTGCAGCATCTGTCAATGTAACGATAGTGTTATTGAAAGATGACTGGATATGTGCCTGTCCGTGTTCAACGTTTTTCTTGACACGCTTCTTTGCAGCTGCCTTCTTTGCAGCTGATGCTTTCTGATTTGCCATTTTAAACTAACCTACTTTCTTCCTAATAAATCTATTGATATTGTTACTCTTTGAACCTGCCATGCACAAGCTCAACATTGATACAAAAGCTATGTTAAAAGAAATTATTTCTTCTTGTTAGCGATTGTTCTCTTTGGTCCTTTTCTTGTTCTTGCATTTGTCTTTGTTCTCTGACCACGGCAAGGAAGTCCTCTTCTATGACGCATTCCTCTGAAGCATCCGATCTCTGTGAGTCTCTTGATGTTCATGGCAACTTCTCTTCTAAGGTCACCCTCTACATCGTAGTCATTACCGATAATCTCGGCGATTTTCTTAACTTCATCATCTGTAAGATCACGAACACGTGTGTCCGGATTTACTTTTGCAGCTTCAAGAATCTTGTTTGAGCTTGTTCTACCAATTCCGTAGATGTATGTCAAACCGATCTCTACTCGCTTATCTCTAGGTAAATCTACACCTGCAATACGAGCCATTTTAATTCCTCCATTTACAAATAAAAAATTGTTACTATTGAGAAGCTTTACTCCTCTTGCTCCAACCTGTTTCGTCAGAGCTGTTACTTGTTTGATTGGGGTCATTACAAATAATAAGACCCAACCGGACAAAGTATAATCCGATCTTTCCAATACACATTGGTATCAAAAAGTAATCCGAAAACGGCTCGAATTATCCCTGTCTCTGTTTGTGCTTAGGGTTGTCACAGATAACTCTGATAACGCCCTTTCTCTTAATAACCTTGCACTTTTCGCACATAGGCTTAACAGAAGACCTAACTTTCATCGTTACTCCTTTCCTGCATGGTAAAAACAGCATAATGCTTAAAGAAGGGCATAAAAATCCCCTCTTCTAAAAAGACCATTTAACATCATAGCACATGCCAAATCAATTATCAACTATTTTTTTACAAAATTTCATTATTGATTAGACGTAGGCGATTTAGCATATTTTTTTCCATTACAAGCTGGCAGATACTGTGAATTAAACATGCGTATATGCCTGTGAAAGTCCGAATCAGTTTGATTGAAGTAGTTATAGTTAACGGGATCCTGATCATCCCACGTAACATCCAAATTATAATAGTCATTTCCAAGTTTGATTATGTCCCAAGCATGCATATCACCGGATATCAGACCTCCGCCCCATCCAACAGATAAATAGGTTGGTACATCCATCTTTTGCATCAGTAATTGAAAAGCCTTTGAGTACCCTGCACAAACCGTTTCATTTCCAACAATTGCACTATAAGCACTCTGATCCAGTGGATTTTCTTTATATGTTAAACGTTCTGCCAATTGATCATGGACATAAACTTCTTTGTCATAGTCTGTTTTAAACTTCTGCTCATTCGCCTGAGCAAGGAAACTATCAATCATCAGATCAAATGTATCTCTCGCTGCCTTAATATCTCCAAGTTCATCTTTATAGAAATATAGCTGAACTTTTACAACACTACCTTTATAATCGTATTCCGTGTACATTCTGGTATTTAGCCAGAATAGCTCAGGATGATCAAAGATCACGCTCATAAGCGCATTATTCCATTCATCAGAAGTAGCCTTTGTCACCGGCAAAAAAGTTGTTCTCTCTGACAAGGTATTAGCATATATCTGCTTGTAGAGCTGTTTACATTTATCCGTCAGCATATTGTAATAAGGATAATAATTAGCACTAAAAGTATAATCAGATCCGGTGCTTCCCATACTGATATCACTGATAGCTTTCTGAACATCGTCAGAAGTTTCAAGGTTTATAACATTCTTCTGCGTCTGAACAAGACCTGACATATCATCTGTAATATTATAGTAGGTAGTGTCGTCTGTCGGATCCTCGCTAAGATCCTGATTAACAAGCGGTTCTACTGCTTCTTTAACTACATCTTTATCTATTCCGGAGCTGCTCCAATCGCCCTCGTACTCAGCAAATTCTTTTTCCTGTACCTCGGATACGGTAAAAGAGCTGACATAAGATGCTGCATCCGCAAGATCTCCAATGGCATCAGCCATCATATTTCCGTCTGAATTATCGGTTGACGTATTAGCTGTAGACGATTCACCAGTTGCCTCAGCTGCGGCCTGAGAACGAATGTAATTTCCAAGTCCCTTGGAGACCTCTGAGGCTCCTTTAGCCACGTCCGAATTAATTCCGCATAGCACAATAAAGCCACACGCAGCAATTACGATGGCCAGAATTAAACCTAACAGTTTTCCCAATAATTTCTTCATAGCGATTCCTTCCTTGTCTATACGCACATGAATTCTATATCTATATCGTCATATTTATTGATAACATTAACGCCTTGTAAAAATTCTTTTTCTATAAATATTTAATCAGATAGCTTTTTTGGACAAATAATAATGATTTTCGATCTTTATTAGTAAATAATATTGACCGGACTATCAACCTGGCTTACGCTAACTACATAGGATTTAGAAGCGTATGGTTCATATATAGCTATAACCAAGTATTCCCGAACTATAAAGCTTAGGCAACTCGTTAAAGTTATCAATACATAAACGGAGAGAAATGAGTATGTACACTTCCAATGAAAAAAGATATGAAAAAATGCAATATAATCGCTGCGGCAAAAGCGGCCTGAAGCTCCCTGCTATATCCCTCGGCTTATGGCATAATTTCGGTGATAATTCAGACTTTAGCAACATGGAGCAGATGTGCTTCACCGCTTTCGACAATGGTATCACACATTTTGATCTTGCCAATAACTATGGTCCAGCCGAAGGTGCAGCAGAGATTAATTTCGGTAAAATTCTAAAAGAAAGTATGCACAAATACAGAGATGAAATGATCATCTCAACAAAAGCCGGTTACTACATGTGGCCAGGGCCTTATGGCGATTGGGGAAGCCGCAAGTATCTTATTGCCAGTCTTGATCAGTCACTTCAAAGAATGGGACTTGATTATGTGGATATCTTTTACCACCATAGAATGGATCCGGAGACACCACTTGAAGAGACTATGGAAGCTCTCGCACAGATAGTTAGAAGTGGCAAAGCCTTATATGTTGGTATCTCCAATTATGATGGTCCTACTTTAGAAAAGGCTTCTGCAATTCTGACAGAACTTCATGTTCCATTTATCATTAACCAGAACCGTTACAATATTTTTGATCGTACCATTGAGAAAAACGGCCTGAAAGAAAAGGCCAAGGAATTAGGAAAGGGAATTATCTGCTTTTCTCCACTTGCACAAGGCCTTCTTACCAACAGATACCTTAATGGAATTCCTGAAGATAGCAGAATTCGTACAGATGGAAGATTTCTGAAAGAGAACCAGTTAAGTGATAATAAGCTAAACTGCATTAGAAAGCTTAATGATATAGCCCAGAAGAGAGGACAGACTTTAGCTGAAATGGCACTTGCATGGATTCTTAAAGATGACTATATTACTTCAGTGATCATTGGCGCTTCCAAGCCAAGTCAGATTCTTGATAATATTAAGGCTATTGAAAATACAACATTCACCGAATCTGAACTAAAAGAAATTGATTCAATTGTTGCTTCATTTGAGTAAAATGCTCTATCAAGCAGAAATTAGTGTCTAAGTATCGTCACAGAAAAGAAGCCAGAACCTTTCACAGTTCTGGCTTCTTACTTATTAGTCTCAAAAGTTAATTACTTATCTCTCCAGATAATTCTTCCCTTTGTAAGATCATATGGAGAAAGTTCAAGTGTTACCTTATCACCAGGTAAAATCCTGATAAAGTTCTGTCTGAGCTTACCACTAATATGTGCTAAAACAACGTGTCCATTCTCAAGTTCAACCTGGAACATTGTGTTTGGAAGCTTCTCAATTACTTTTCCTTCAATTTCAATTACATCAGCCTTTGACATTCTTATCCTCCTTGTTCAAGACCTTTCCAATGTTAGTATCTCTGGTTCGCCATCTGTTATGGCAATAGTATTCTCATAATGTGCTGCAAGTGAGCCGTCAACTGTCACTACCGTCCAATCATCATCAAGCCACCCAACATAGCGCTCCCCCATCGTGATCATAGGTTCAACGCATATTGTCATACCTTTTCTAAGTTTAACTCCTCGGGTAAACTTTCTATAATTTGGAACAATTGGATCTTCGTGAAGAGAAGTTCCAATACCATGACCTGTCAGTTCCCTTACAATGCCATATCCATAGGGCTTAATATAAGAATCAATTGCCCTTGATATATCATGCAATCTGTTACCAGCCTTAGCTTTCTTGATACCTTCAAAAAAACTTTGTTTAGTAACATCTATGAGTTTCTGAGCATCATCGCTTATCTTACCAACGCCCCAGGTTCTGGCAGCATCGGAATGATACCCTTTATATATAAGTCCTGTATCAAAAGTAACTATGTCACCTTCTTGCAGGATTCTATCGGCACTTGGAATTCCGTGAACAACCTCGTCATTCACAGAAATACATACAGAAGCAGGAAAACCCTCATAATTCTTACAATTGGGTATTCCTCCCAGAGCACGGATAGTCTTCTCACCTATCTCATCGAGCTCAAGTGTTGAGATACCGGGACGAACAGCAGCATGGAGCTCTTCATGAACCTTAGCCAAAAGCTGTCCAGATTGTCTCATTAAATCAATTTCTTCATCTGTTTTTATTGTTATAGCCATATATAAAACACCAAATTTTATGCATTAAGAATATTAACTATATCGCTAAATACTTCCTGCATGTCCTTTGTACCGTCAACTGTCTTCAAAATATTCTTCTTATCGTAGTATTCGATAAGAGGCTGTGTCTGCTCATGATAAACGGCAAGTCTGTTCTGAACTGTCTCAGGCTTATCATCATCTCTCAATACCAGTTCGCTTCCACATTTATCACATATCCCCTCAGTCTTAGGTGGAATATGTTCAATATGATAGGTCGCACCACACTTAAGGCATGCTCTTCTTCCTGACATTCTGTGTACAATATTCTCATCCGGCACATCAACGTTAACCGCATAATCTACTTTATCACCAAGCTTAGTAAGCTCACTGTCAAGAACATCTGCCTGAGGAATAGTACGTGGGAAACCATCAAGAACGTATCCATTCTTACAATCTTCGTTAGCTACTCTGTCAAGGAGAAGCTGAACTGTAAGCTCATCAGGAACAAGCAGTCCCTTATCCATATACTCTTTGGCTTTCTTGCCAAGTTCTGTACCATTCTTGATATTAGCTCTAAAGATGTCTCCAGTGGAAATATGCGGAATATTATACTTATCCGCGATCATCTGAGCCTGAGTTCCTTTGCCTGCTCCAGGCGCACCCAACATAATAATTTTCATACTTAATAGCCCTCTCAAGTAATATTTGTTTTATCACACAACCTTCATTATAAAACATTAGCAATAAATCTGCTAGAAAAATCTTGGTTATGAGGACATTCTTTTAAAATATCAGAAATTTAAAAAGAGGATATAGTAAACGCTACAAGCGAATACTATAACCTCTTTACACTAATCTTAGTCTTCTAAGAAGCCCTTGTAATTACGTACCAACATCTGAGATTCAATCTGCTTGATAGTCTCAAGAATAACACTTACCACGATGATAAGGCTAGTTCCACCAAATGAAACGCTGGCACCAAATACACCATTAAAGAAGATAGGCAATACACCAATAATTGTAAGGCCGCAAGCTCCAATGAAAATGATGTAATTCAAAATGCTTGTAAGGTAATCACTTGTAGGCTTTCCTGGTCTGATACCTGGGATAAAGCCTCCCTGCTTCTTCATATTATCTGCAATCTCAAGTGGATTGAAGGTAATTGACGTATAGAAATACGCAAAGAAGATAAGCAACAAAATGTATACTACTAAACCAATTGAGTAATTCCAGTGATTAGGATTACACCAGTTACTCTGGTTAAGATATGCAATAAACTTGCCCCAGAATCCTGAACCATTATAGCCAACTAACTGGCTGATAATAATTGGGAACTGGAATAAAGACATTGCAAAAATAATAGGCATAACGCCTGCTGTATTGACCTTGAGAGGAATCTCTGAACGGGCACCACCGTATGTCTTCCTACCCTGGATCTTCTTAGCATACTGAACAGGAATTCTACGCTCAGCGCCATTAAGAAGAACTACCAATACTACCATTGCAACTATAACAGCAAGTATGATTATAGCTGATACAACTCCCCTAGCAATAGCCTTGCCGCTTACGAACTGCTCGTAAAGGGCCTTCAAATCTGACGGCATTCTTGAAAGAATGTTGATAGTCAGAACAATTGAAATACCGTTTCCTACCCCATTGTCTGTGATTCTTTCACCAATCCACATCAGGAATGCACTACCAGCTGTAAGGGCTGCCACAATCTGAATTACAAGGAAAATAGACTGTTCTGTAAGGAAGCCTGTGTTCCTGTAAAAACCGATTGCCATTGCAATGGATTCGATAAGAGCTAACGCTACTGTTACATATCTTGTAAGAGCTGTAAGCTTCTTTCTTCCATCCTCGCCATCTCTCTGCCATTCCTCAAACTTAGGAATTGCAATTGTGAGAAGCTGAATGATAATGGAAGATGTAATGTATGGTGTGATATTGAGTGCCAGGATTGACATATTCTCAAATGATCCACCAGTAAATCGATCCATGAAGCCAAAGGAATCACTTTCTGTAAGACTCTTAAACCAATTCTGGAAAACTGAAACGTTCATTCCAGGAACAGGAATAGCAGATCCTAATCTGATCACACCAAGCATACAAATGGTGAAAAGAATCTTATTTCTCAATTCCTTGACTTTTAATGCATTCATTAGGGACTTAAACATTAGATCACCTCTGTTGTTCCACCAAGAGCCTCGATCTTCTCTTTAGCTGATGCACTAAAAGCATTAGCTTTAACCGTAAGCTTCTTAGTAAATTCTCCGTTGCCAAGAATCTTCACGCCGTCAAGTTCCTTCTTAACGATTCCCTGGTCCTTGAGTGCCTGAATATCTACAACTGCTCCGTTGTCAAATACTTCAAGTGCGCTAAGATTGATGCCTACGATATTTTTGTGGTTGATGTTCTTGAAGCCTCTCTTAGGAAGTCTTCTGAAAAGTGGCATCTGACCACCTTCGAAACCAAGTCTTGGAGCTCCTGAACGAGCCTTCTGTCCCTTGTGTCCCTTACCAGCAGTCTTGCCGTTTCCTGAACCATGACCACGGCCTCTTCTAAAATTATCGCTCTGCTTTGAACCCTCAGCAGGTCTTAAGTTGGATAATTCCATGATATTCCTCCTTATAAAACCCGGAGCTCGTACCGCTAAACGCAGCGCACTTCTTTATTATACACCACTCGCGCGTACATGGAACAGCTCCGGTAACAATTTTTGCATCTTTTTCGAGATTAGATCTCTTCTACCTTAACGAGGTGTCTGATCTGCTGAATCTGACCTCTTGTTGCAGAGTTATCAGGAAGTTCAACAGAACTGTTAAGTTTCTTGAATCCCATTGATTTAACTGTTGCTACCTGCTTAGGAATAGCACCGATAGTTGACTTAACCAATGTGATCTTAAGCTTCTTATCTGCCATTGATTTTCTCCTTCTATTAAGCGGTTACTTCTGCTACAGACTTACCGCGCTTTGCTGCAACTTCTTCTGGTGTCTTTAACTGAGCAAGGCCATTGATTGTTGCATAAACAACATTCTGCTTGTTGTTTGAACCAAGTGACTTTGTTCTGATATTTCTGATACCTGCAAGCTCACATACAGAACGAGCAGGACCACCAGCGATGATACCAGTACCTTCTGGAGACTTCTTAAGTAATACTTCAGCTGAGCCGAACTTACCTACGAAATCATGTGTAATACTGTTGTTCTCATCAAGAGGAACAGTAATGAGGTTCTTTGTAGCATCTTCCTTACCCTTACGGATAGCATCTGGGATTTCAGTTGACTTTCCAAGACCAACGCCAACGTGACCATTGTTGTCACCAACAACTACAAGCGCTGTGAACTTCATGTTACGTCCACCCTTTACAACCTTTGTAACACGCTTAATGGTTACAACTTTATCTGTCAATTCGAGCTGACTTGCATCTACGATATTACGCTTCATTTTGTGTTTTCTCCCTTCTTAGAATTCCAAGCCAGCTTTTCTAGCAGCCTCGGCCAATGCTTCTACCTTACCGTGGTAGATATAACCGCCTCTGTCAAATACAACGGCCTTGATGCCCTTTTCAAGAGCTCTCTTTGCAACAACATCACCAATCTTTGTTGCAGCATCAATATCGTCTGTATTCTTAAGCTCAGCCTTGATATCTTTTTCAAGAGTTGAAGCAGATACAAGTGTCTTGCCGGCAACATCATCAATAACCTGTGCGTATACATGATTATTGCTTCTAAAAACAGCGAGCCTTGGTCTCTCAGCTGTTCCGCTAAAACGCTTACGGATCTTCATGTGCTTCTTAGCACGAATTTCCTGTCTGGATTCTTTACTAACCATTTTGCACTCTCCTTATCTATTATTTCTTACCGGTCTTACCAACTTTACGTCTGATAACTTCATCAGCATACTTGATTCCCTTGCCCTTATATGGCTCTGGAGCTCTCTTCTCTCTGATGATAGCAGCGTGCTGGCCAACCGCCTCTTTGTCGATACCCTTAACTGTGATTACCTGACCCTCTACAACTGTCTCAACTCCTTCAGGATCAACAAGTTCTACTGGGTGAGAATAACCAAGTGTAAGAGAGAGTGTCTTGCCGTTTTTAGCAGCTCTGTAACCTACACCGTTTACTTCAAGCTTCTTCTCGAAACCTTCTGTTACACCAACAACCATGTTGTTAAGAAGGCTTCTTGAAAGACCATGTAAAGCCTTTGTCTTCTTCTGGTCGTCAGGTCTCTTAACTTCGATCTGACCGTCTTCCTGTGAGAAAGAAATCTCAGCAGGGAAAACTCTTGTAAGGGTTCCCTTAGGTCCCTTAACAGTCACCTTATTATTTTCTGCAACTTCTACTGTTACTCCAGCAGGAACTGCGATTGGCATTTTTCCAATTCGTGACATGCCCGTACCTCCAATTTACCAAATAAATGCAAGAACTTCGCCACCTACCTGAAGTTCTCTAGCTTTTTTATCAGTTACAACGCCCTGGTTTGTAGAAATGATAGCAATACCAAGACCGCCTAATACTCTAGGAAGCTCATCCTTGCCTGCGTATACACGAAGACCAGGTTTTGAGATTCTCTTAAGGCCTGTGATAACCTTATCGTTTCTGTCAGCACCATACTTAAGAGTAATATGAAGATTCTTGAATGCTCCATCTTCAACTACGTCTAACTTCTTAATATATCCCTCTTCAAGAAGAATGTTTGCAATAGCAAGTTTCATCTTAGAAGAAGGTACATCAACAGTGTCATGCTTTGCAGTATTTGCATTACGAATTCTTGTAAGCATATCTGCAATAGGATCGTTCATTGCCATTTTAAATTGCCTCCTTAATTATTTTTGCTTCGCCTTACTACTCCCCGAATTGAGCAGAGACACGAAGCCGCAATGCGCGCTTTTGTGTTACTTTCGAAGAATAATAAATATTATTATTTTTAATTAAGTGGTCTCCATCCCAGACCACCATGTTCAGCTAATGAAGTTCTGCTCTCAGGATATCTCCTTTGAGAGAACAAACTAGTACGCTAAGTTCGATAGAATCTCACTTAAACGATTAGTTTTACCAAGATGCCTTACGAACACCTGGAATCTCGCCCTTGTATGCAAGTTCACGGAAGCAAATTCTGCAGATTCCGTACTTTCTAAGATAAGCATGAGGACGACCGCAGATCTTACAACGGTTGTAAGCACGTGTTGAGTACTTTGGTTTCATCTGCTGCTTCAACTTCATGGATAATTTAGCCATGTGTTATATTCCCTCCTATAATTACTTTGCAAAAGGCATATTGAACAGTGTAAGAAGCTCACGAGCCTCTTCGTCTGTCTTAGCTGTTGTTGTGAAAATGATATCCATACCTCTTGTCTTGTCGATCTTATCGTATTCGATTTCAGGGAAGATAAGCTGCTCCTTGATACCAAGTGCATAGTTACCTCTTCCATCGAATGAGTTAGGGTTGATTCCTCTGAAGTCACGTACACGAGGAAGTGCAAGGTTTACAAGACGATCAAGGAAATCGTACATCTTGTCACCACGAAGAGTTACCTTACATCCGATAGGCATACCCTCTCTCAGTTTGAAGTTAGCGATAGACTTCTTAGCCTTTGTAATAACAGGCTTCTGGCCAGAAATAATAGCCATATCATTTGCAGCGTTCTCAAGAAGCTTAGCATTTTCCTTAGCTTCTCCAACACCCATATTGATAACGATCTTGTCAAGCTTAGGAACTTCCATTACATTCTTGTAACCGAACTTCTTAGTCATAGCATCAACGATCTCGTTCTTGTATAAATCCTTATATCTACTCAAAGTTACATACCTCCTTTCTTAATTAGTCGATAACCTCACCAGTCTTTTTAGCGATGCGGCTCTTCTTAACAACCTTACCGTTCTCATCTTTCTCAACCTTGAATCCGATCTTGGTAGGCTGTCCGTTATGAAGATACATAACATTTGAGATATCAAGCGCAGCTTCACGCTCAACAATTCCGCCATTAGGATTCTTTGCAGAAGGCTTCTCGTGGCAGATGGCCTTATTAACGCCCTCTACGATAACCTTTCCATTCTTCTTATCAACTGAAAGGACTTTACCTTCCTTGTCGATTTCACCACCGGCGATAACCTTAACCATATCACCCTTTTTGATCTTACTTGTTGACATATGGGCGCCTCCTTATAATACTTCCGGAGCAAGAGAAAGGATCTTCATGAACTTTTTCTCACGAAGCTCTCTAGCTACGGGTCCAAAAATACGTGTTCCCTTAGGCGTACCATCTTCATTGATAACAACAGCAGCGTTCTCATCAAATCTGATGTAGGAACCGTCCTTACGACGTGTTTCTTTAACAGTACGAACGACAACAGCTTTAACAACATCACCCTTCTTTACAACTCCACCGGGTGTTGCTTCTTTAACAGAAGCAACTATAGTGTCGCCGATTCTCGCATATCTTCTTGTAGATCCACCCATAACACGGATTGTAAGAAGCTCTTTAGCACCTGTGTTATCAGCGACCTTCAGTCTACTTTCCTGCTGAATCATGATATTTCTCCTTTATTTTTTGTATTACTTTGCACGTTCAATAATGGATACAAGTCTCCATCTCTTATCCTTGGAGATAGGCTTTGTTTCCATGACCTTAACTGTGTCACCGATACGGCACTCGTTGTTCTCGTCATGAGCCTTAAGCTTGTAAGTTCTCTTTACGATCTTCTTGTAAAGAGGATGCTTAACATGGTCCTCAATGGAAACTGTGATGGTCTTATCCATCTTATCGCTTGTTACTTTACCAACACGCGTTTTTCTTAAATTTCTTTCCACGATTATTTCTCCTTATTTAGTGTGAGGCTTAGTTTGCAGCCTTAGCATTCTGTGTGATTACAGTCTGGATTCTTGCAATATTTCTTCTTACTTCTTTAATTCTTGCTGTATTATCCAACTGGTTTGTAGCGTTCTGGAACTTAAGGTTAAAAAGCTCTTTCTTTGCAGAAACAAGCTCTGTCTGGAGCTCTTCAGCAGACTTAGCCAGAAGCTCTTCTACATACTTATTAGTTTTCATTAGATACACCGCCTTCCAAATCAGCCTTAGAAACGATCTTGCATCTGCAAGGAAGCTTATGTGTCGCAAGACGAAGAGCTTCTCTAGCATCGGCCTCGGCAACTCCGCCGATTTCGAACATTACACGACCAGGCTTAACAACAGCTACCCATCTATCAGTTGCACCTTTACCAGAACCCATACGTGTTCCGAGAGGCTTTAATGTGATAGGCTTGTCAGGGAAGATTTTGATCCAAACCTGACCACCACGCTTGATGAAACGTGTCATAGCTACACGGGCTGCCTCAATCTGGTTTGAGTTGATCCAGCAAGGCTCAAGCGCAACAATTCCGTACTCACCATAAGTGATCTTGTTACCACGAGTAATTTTATGAGCCATCGAACCGCGGAACTGCTTGCGGTGCTTAACTCTCTTTGGCATTAACATTATTTATCGCTCCCTTCCTTATCTGAATTCTCACCTGCTTTAGTTGGAAGTACTTCACCCTTGTAGATCCATACCTTTACACCAACCTTACCGTAGGTTGTATCTGCTTCAGCAAAACCATAATCGATATCTGCTCTAAGAGTCTGAAGAGGAATTGTTCCCTCGCTGTAGAACTCTGAACGAGCGATATCAGCACCGCCAAGACGGCCAGAGCAGCATGCCTTGATACCAAGTGCATCTGTCTTCATTGTTCTGCTCATGCAGGACTTCATAGCTCTTCTGAATGATACACGATTCTCGAGCTGCTGAGCGATATTCTCTGCAACAAGCTGTGCATCCTTATCAGGCTTCTTGATTTCCTTAATGTCAACAAGAACCTTCTTGTCTGTGAGCTTTGAAAGCTCCTTCTTAGTTACTTCGATTTCAGCACCGCCCTTACCGATAACAACACCAGGCTTAGCTGTGTAAACGATAACCTTAACTCTATCTGATGCTCTTTCGATCTCAATCTTAGAAACACCAGCTGCATATAACTTCTTCTTCAGAAATTTTCTGATATTGTAATCTTCTACCAGATTATTGGCGAAATCAGCAGACTCAGCATACCACTTTGAGTCCCAGTCAGCGATAACACCAACTCTGAGGCCATGAGGATTAACTTTCTGTCCCATTTCTAGGTTCTCCTTTCAATTATCTCTCGTCCAAAATAACAGTCAGATGACTCATTCTCTTGTTGATTCTGTATGCTCTGCCCTGTGCTCTAGGCTGAATTCTCTTCATAATAGGGCCGTTGCTTGCAGTGCACTCAGCAACATAAAGATTAGCTCTGTTCATACCTTTGTTGTTCTCTGCGTTAGCTACAGCGCTTGCAAGAAGCTTGTAGATTACGCTAGAAGCATATCTAGGATTGTACTCGAGAATTGCAAGTGCAGTCTCTACATCCTTACCTCTGATAGCATCCATGACAAAGCATGCCTTCTGAACAGGTATTCTTGCGTAAGATAACTTTGCAAAAGGTCTTGTTTCTTTATTGTCACGATTTCTTTCTCTTTTGATCTTTGATCTATGCTTGATCTCCATCTCCATGGAAATTTCCTCCTTTCATCGAACGAATAATTAGTTTACGCTGCTCTTTCTCTCTGCGGGAGAATTTCCAGCATGTCCTCTGAATGTTCTTGTAGGAACAAACTCACCAAGCTTGTGTCCAACCATATCTTCAGTAACATATACAGGAATATGCTTTCTTCCGTCATGAACAGCAATTGTGTGTCCAACAAAAGACGGGAAAATTGTAGAACGACGTGACCATGTCTTAACTATCTGCTTCTGGCCCTCAGCGTTCATAGCATCTATCTTCTTAAGCAGGCTTGCGTCTGCAAAAGGTCCCTTTTTAAGTGATCTAGACATTTTATTCCTCCTTATTTGATAGCCTTACCGTTTCTTCTTCTTACGATCAGCTTGTTAGAAGCCTTCTTAGCCTTACGTGTCTTATAACCAAGAGCTGGCTTACCCCATGGTGTGCTAGGACCAGAACGTCCAATAGGTGCTCTACCTTCACCACCACCGTGTGGATGGTCGTTAGGGTTCATAACAGAACCACGAACTGTAGGACGAATACCCATGTGACGAACACGACCAGCTTTACCATAGTTAATAAGGTTGTGATCACCATTTCCTACAACACCGATTGTTGCACGGCACTCGATAGGAACCATTCTCATTTCGCCTGAAGGAAGACGAAGTGTTGCATACTTACCTTCTTTAGCCATAAGCTGAGCAGCGTTACCAGCTGATCTAACCATCTGGCCACCCTTTCCAGGATAAAGCTCGATATTATGTACATTTTCACCGACAGGAATCTGTGAAAGTGGGAGGCAGTTACCAACACGGATTTCTGCGTTAGCACCGTTCATAACTGTCATGCCATCTGTTAATCCGTTAGGTGCAAGGATATAAGCCTTTGTGCCATCCTCGTACTGGATAAGTGCGATATTAGCTGATCTGTTAGGATCATACTCAATTCCGATAACCTTTGCAGGCATATCGTCCTTGTTTCTTCTGAAATCTACGATTCTGTACTTAACTCTGCCGCCACATCCGCGATGTCTAACAGTGATCTTACCCTGGTTGTTACGACCAGCTTTGCTGTTCTTAGAAACAATGAGGGACTTCTCTGGAGATGACTTTGTGATCTCTGAGAAATCTGATCCAGTCATGTTTCTTCTGGATGGGGTATATGGGCCGTATTTCTTAATTCCCATGATTATTTCTCCTTTTTATTTATCACGCATCGAATGATTGCTCATTTGAATCCCGGACTCAATCTGGATTCGTGCGTATAGTTATTGGTTGTTAATTAGAGTCCCTGGAAGATTTCGATGTCCTTGCTGTCTTCTGTCAGCTGAACGATTGCTTTCTTAGTCTTAGCTGTGAAACCAACGATCATGCCACGTCTCTTTCTCTTACCAGCGGCGTTGATTGTGTTTACCTTAGCAACCTTTGTTCCTTCGAACATCTTCTCTACAGCTTCCTTGATCTGTGTCTTGTTAGCTTCAGGATTAACAAGGAAAGTGTACTTCTTCTCTGCCATGCCGTTCATGCTCTTCTCAGTAAGAACTGGCTTAAGGATTACGTCATAATACTGTAATGCTGCCATTAGCAATACACCTCCTCAATCTTTGCAACTGCATCCTTTGTAAGGACGAGTGTTCTAGCGTTTACGATATCATACACATTAAGTGTGTTTGTAAGTGTTGTGTTAGCCTCAGCAAGGTTTCTTGCAGAAAGTACTACGTTCTGATCATTGTCAGCAAGTACAACAAGTGCCTTACGTGTAGCATTGAGGTTGTTCATAACCTCTGCGAATCTCTTTGTCTTGATCTCATCAAACTTGAGCTCGTCTACAACAACGATGTTATTGTTCTGAACCTTATCTGTAAGAGCAGACTTAAGAGCAGCTCTCTTCTCTTTCTTGTTCATCTTGAAAGAGTAATCTCTTGGAACTGGAGCGAATACAACTCCGCCGCCCTTCCACTGAGGTGCTCTGATAGATCCCTGTCTAGCATGACCTGTTCCCTTCTGTCTCCAAGGCTTTCTTCCGCCTCCGGAAACTTCAGAACGTGTCTTTGCTTTCTGTGTACCCTGGCGGTTATCAGCGAGCTGCTGAAGAACAGCCATGTGTACGAGATGTTCATTTACTTCAACTCCGAAGATAGCATCGCTTAAATCGATCTTGCCAACTTCTTTGCCTTCCATATTGTAAACAGATACATTAGCCATCTGTATGGTTCCTCCTTTCGCGTTCTATTAGCCTACAACCTTAACGGTTTCCTTGATTGTAACAAGTCCCTTCTTAGGTCCAGGAATAGCGCCCTTAACAAGAATAAGGTTCTTGTCAGCATCTACTCTAACAACCTCAAGATTCTGAACTGTTACTTTTACACTGCCCATGTGACCAGGCATTCCCTTGCCCTTGAATACGCGGCTAGGATCTGAACTGGAGCCATTAGAACCCTGATGACGGTGGAACTTGGAACCGTGTGCCATAGGTCCTCTGTGCTGACCATTCTTCTTAATAGCACCCTGGAATCCTTTTCCCTTTGAAATAGCTGTAGCATCAATCTTGTCGCCCTCAGCGAAAACATCAGCCTTGATTTCTGCACCAAGTGCATAATCAGCAGCGTTCTCAAGTTTGAACTCTCTTACATATCTCTTGCAAGAAACTCCAGCCTTTTTGAAATGTCCCTGCTCAGCCTTTGTTGCACCATGACGGTGATAGATTGTCTTGTTACCATTCTTGTCCTTGTTAACAACCTTTTCCTTCTTGTCAACAAATCCAACCTGAACTGCGCTGTAACCATCATTCTCAACTGTCTTGATCTGTGTTACTACGCATGGTCCTGCCTGAAGAACAGTTACAGGAACCAGTGAACCATCTTCCTTGAAGATCTGGGTCATTCCGACCTTAGTAGCTAAAATAGCCTTCTTCATGTGTTTTACCTCCTTATTACGTCTACAGCGGATGCTTACTTCATTCGCAATGTCGCTTCAATTGTCCTCATTCGGCAATTCTCCAGTTATCACGGCATCATGCGTCTCGCATCATACTAGTAGAGGTGAATTGATTGTTTCTATTAATGAACAACAACCTGATTGGTTATTATTTCATCTTGATATTGATGTTTACACCAGCAGGCATCTCGAGTCTCTGAAGAGCCTCAACAGTCTTAGATGTTGGTGTAATGATATCGATAAGTCTCTTGTGTGTTCTCTGCTCGAACTGTTCTCTAGAATCCTTATACTTGTGAACAGCTCTTAAGATAGTAACAACTTCCTTCTTAGTAGGAAGGGGAACTGGTCCTGAAACCTGTGATCCGTTCTTCTTGACTGTCTCGATAATCTTCTTGGCAGATGCATCAACAAGCTGATGATCATAAGCCTTAAGTGTAATTCTCATTACCTGATTTGCCATAAAAAAAAGTCGCCTCCTTTTCGCACTTTTTGAATTAAGTACGACAAGCGGTGACTGTACACTCTCCCGTGTGTGTCATGAACCTCAATACATAGTAAAGCTGTTCCAACTTCTACACGTCGTTTCTGCCTTGGGTTAGTCGGCAGACTTCTATTTACTGTACAGTGACTTGTCGTCAGTTTGTTTGGCCTTTAAAGCTGGCCTCTAGACATTCGCTCCACGGAAAACCTGCTCAACTGGATAAGCAGCAACCTCACGCTTCATAGCTATCATGTCACAGCGTTATTGAGTATAAATCATTTCGTTCTGATATGCAACAGNCTTTTTTNAAAATTAATCACTTTTATCGCAAAATCAGNCGTTTTTCAACAGTAAAACTTGATCTTTTTTAATCTCTTATCAATTCTACTGCCTTAACTAATGACTTACAAATACCTAAGTAGTAAAATGTGATTCGTTGTCTCAAAATATACTATATAATATAGTAGAAATGAGATTAAATTATCGGCATCACTTTTACTGCCAAACCCAAGTACAGATAATAGCACAATGTTTTCAGCATGACTATTATCTATCTATAAATAATTATTAACAATTTATAACCAGAATTATATAAGGAAGGAATTAAATTATGTGGCTTGCAGACGGATGGAAAGATTACGAAGTCATAGATACTTCTAGCGGCGAAAAGCTTGAGCGTTGGGGCGATTATATGCTTGTTCGTCCGGACCCTCAGGTCATTTGGAATACTGAAAAAAAACATTTTGGATGGAAGAAGTTCAACGGCCATTACCATCGCAGTAACAAAGGCGGCGGTGAATGGGAATTCAAAAATCTTCCTGAAGAGTGGACGATAAACTACAAGGGACTTACCTTTAATCTTAAGCCTTTTAGTTTTAAGCACACAGGACTCTTCCCTGAACAGGCAACCAACTGGGATTGGTTCTCTTCATTAATTAAGGAAGCAAACAGCCCTATCAAGGTTCTTAATCTCTTTGCATACACAGGTGGAGCTACAGTATCTGCTGCCAAGGCCGGAGCAAGTGTTACTCATGTGGATGCATCAAAGGGAATGGTAGGATGGGCCAAAGAGAACGCTGCTTCATCAGGGCTTTCCGATGCCCCTATCAGATACCTTGTTGATGACTGCGTCAAATTTGTAGAAAGAGAGATCAGACACGGAAATAAATACGATGCCATCATCATGGATCCTCCTTCCTATGGAAGAGGTCCTAAAGGCGAAATCTGGAAGATTGAAGAATCTGTTTTCCCATTTATCAAACTTTCAGCTCAGCTCCTATCCGATGATCCTCTTTTCTTCCTGATCAACTCATATACAACAGGTCTTCAGCCTGCTGTTCTGTCATATATGCTTCACACCGTTCTTGATCCAATCCATAAGGGTTCTGTCGAGGCTCAGGAGATCGGGCTTCCGGTAAAGAGCAATGGACTTGTTCTTCCATGTGGTGCCAGTGGCAGATGGACAGCTCAGAAGTAACGCACTTCATCTCGCACCGATGCACATCCATAATAGAGCATTTTGTTACTGGAGTGAGCTGTAAGCGAGTGAACAGTAACAGCGTTTTATATATCAGGTAATTCTGAGAAATTTCCTGATATATAAAAAATGAGTATCTTCTATAATAATTATAGAAGGTACTCTTTTTTATAAAGCTACTCTACATTCACATCACTTATTGTGTATCTTCACTTGCATCGATCTTCTCACGGATCTGCTGCATTCTGAGATCAAGTTGGTTTATAAGATCTGCACTGAACTTAAGATCATCGGAAATAACTTCCTGATTCTCAATATTCTTTTTATATTTCATCTTGTGTTCGAGGCTGGCCCAGAAATCCATCGCTATTGTTCTAAACTGAACTTCAACCTTCATATACTCTTTTTCCTGAGTAAGAAAAATAGGTATCTCAATTATGAGATGAAGGCTTCTGTAGCCACTATCCTTGGGAGTCTCAATATAGTCCTTGCGCTGAAGGACAGTAATATCATCCTGCTGAGCAAGGCAATCAGCCAACATATAAATATCATCAACAAAAGAGCAAATAACTCTGATTCCTGCGATATCAGACAATTGGTTTCTAACATTTTCAAGGGTAAAGTCTTTGTTCCTGCTGCGCAACTTCTTGTAAATACTGACAGGGGTCTTTATCCTCATCTTAATAGATTCAAAAGGATTTCTGTTATTCCTAAGAGATAATTCTTTATTCAATACATCAAGCTTAGTTCTTACTTCAGATAAAGCACATTCATATTTCATCATGAGAATCTGGAAGTCTCTAACCTGATCTTTCATTCTAAGGATTCTCTCAACTTCATTCATTGATATGTCTTTGTTATCCACAAGACCATCAAGTTCTTCCAGCTCCTCTATGTCATCTATGTCTTCTGCCAAAGCAGCAAACTCTATATTTGAATAGTCTAAATGCTTAACCGCCATAGACTCCACTTCCTTTCCAACACAAAATTCTAATCATAGTATATCAGCATTCTTTAAACGTTGTGTGAAGTAAATATTAAGTTTTTCTAAGAGCCCAAAATTCCGCGTAGCAAATTGCCACGCGGAACCCTCATAGTGAAAACCACAATACCCCCATTGTGAATTTTGCGTATTTTATTTTGCTTCCGCCAGTTTCTCCGGCAGATCAGCAAGAGATACAACACTATATTCTATCTCAGCTCTAGGACCAGCAAGCATCTTGTACTTGTTGAGAATTCTCCTGTAAACTATCTTACAGCTCTCCTTACTGGTACCAACAAGGAGTAAAAGAAACTGTGAAGACGAGTATTTACAGTATGTATCTCCCTGTCTGAGTGTAAGAGAAACAGCTTCCTGAAGAAGTTTTCCTTTTACTTCTAATTTATTCTGATTGGCGATCTTCTTGCCTTCGTAATCCACAAGTGTGAGAAGCATCATATAAACAGACTGTCCGCTTCTCTCCATATTACGGCTAAGAATATGATAAGCATCAATGAAACTGGGGTATGAGCAGTCGTAAGCAATACCTTCGTTTTTGGAAACACTCTCACGTCTCTCAAGAATATCATCTCTGATCTGAAGAATCTTGCTGGGCATATTTGTTATCTGCCTGCTCATCTTGTCATAACATTCCAGAAGGTCCTTACTGGGAGTTATACCTAATTCATCGGTATAATATCTTACCGTTTCATCATAGATTCTATAGGCTTCTTTATAGTTATCCATCCCGATAAGGGCATTGATCTCGCCAATCTGCCACTCATCGTCCGGATAAAGATCTGCTGCCTTCTTATAAACTTTGTAGGTAGCATCAAAATCTTTTCTCTTCTCGTAGTATTCACCAAGAGCAATTACGCATTCCGAATACATTTTCTGAAGCTGTACACTCTTGATGATTACCCATTCCTGGGTTGATAATTCAGGGAGAAGCTCTGATCTGTAGAGATCAAAAGCAGCTCTGTAAAGCTTCATCTGCTCGCTCTGATCTGTGGCCTCTCTTGCCTTTTCAACAAAATCCATGAAACTTCCGGCATCTGACTCAACCTCTACATTATCATCAACATAAAAATATCCATCTCTGCTAACAATATACTCGCACTCAGGAAGTCCGGATTTCTTGAGCTGTTTATGCATCTGATAAATAAGATTATTAAAGCTATTGTTGATATTAGACTGTTCTTCGCGATCATAGAGAGTATTTACCAGATTGTCTCTGGACACTCCATCCTTGCCACTAAGCCATACAATCTCCAACAGCTGAATATATTTGGAAGTCTTGTTCTTGCCAATGGAAATACTTCTTCCTCCATAGTTGATCACAAGGCCTCCGAATAATTGAATTTGAAGTTTAACCTTATTCCCCTGAGTCATATCAATACCTCTACTGATCCACACTGATTACTCAATTAATTTCCTGACTGGCTAGTTCTGATCTGTTCCCGCTGTAGCAACATATTCCGATGCTATCGCTCATAAGGTTGTTATCAGCTCTAAACTTAGACCATTTGCAACACCAACACTCCCTCATAGGTACCAGTGCTCCATCATCAGGCTCCCAATGCTCACAATAGTGATTCTCCTGAACTATCAAGTTGCCATCTTCATTATATCTTGCATCCATACCAGACTCCTCATTTACAAGAAGATATAAATACATCTTACAATTATAATCTAGCATGAAAGTTTATTTCATTATCTCTAAATGTCGCGGATTGCACATTTTTTGTCGTAGATTGTATCAAACTTGATAAAACAGATGATTTTTCCTCCCAAAAATCTCATTCATTCGCCGATAGAGTATAGTGATAAAAGATCCGTAAATGCCCTGTAATACTTGAAATGTGTACGATTCCACACAATTTTCGTTCCAACTGCAGAAATCAAAAGCACACATTCTCTGTGATCTTTATCAAAAAATCTGATCATAATAAAAGAGTACACTTCTCTATTTATCAAAAAAGATCTGATACTATGAGCATGAGGTGGCAATGAATCAAGCTCATTGATCACAACAAAATCTCCAAGCGAGAAATATTTATCTTTGTCCTTACTGTTAAGTACGCTTATTACTAATTCATTGGCTTCTTTATCATCAATAGGGGTACTTCCTGCTGAACTTACGAATCTATAAGGCTCTCCGGCAAACAATAACACATTCTGAAGTTCGAAGGTATCAGCAAATTCATTCATGAAGTAGTCCAAAGACCCTTCTCCATCGTGAAGCGCCATATCAAACATCCGGACAATAGTTTCACCGTAAGAAATGCTTCTCTCATTTATCTTTTTGGAAATCAGATGCTTTTGCTTCACATCCTCAAGCGTCCCATGTTTATCCTGTCTATAGAAAATGTATCTATTTCTTCCGCCTGCCTTAGCAAGGTACAGGCAATGATCCGCAAGCATAAAAAGATCGTCATAATTGTCAGCATCCTTAGGAAAAACAGCAGCTCCAATAGATACAGAAAGAGGATTATCCTTATCAAGTCCTTTGTCCTGAAATGTTGCACTAACCTTGTTCTTGATTCCCTTAAGTATTGCTCTTAATTCTTCTTCAGTCTGTATGTTATACAAAACAACGAAGAACTCATCTCCTCCAAATCTACCGGAAATACCGCTCGTTCCAACCTCGTTGGATATTATATCCGCTATCTTTTTAATTACTACGTCTCCAAACTGATGCCCAAAGGAATCGTTGATATTCTTAAAAAAGTCAAGATCGATGATTACCAGAGTAGTTCCTTCCAGTCTTCTATCATCAATTCTCTCCCTGGCTATCCTGATTATGTCAGACTTATCAATCATTCCTGTAAGAGAATCATACCTGAAAACACTAAACTTTGATGATCCACCATCTCTTTTTAACTGAATGTGACCTACAACGCCCTCAGTATCAGCTCCATAAAAAGCATAAGCCTCATCGAGAACAGTTTGTGTCACGCTGGGATCATCATTGAGCAAATTTCCATCAATTACAGTTGTGCTCCTGCCAACACCTGATTTTATCTGAAGGAAAAAACCTTTTACCGCCTGTTTCTGCTCATCATCTACTCTGCTGATCAGAAAATTCTCAAATTCGTTAATCGAGTACACCCCGGCATCAAAATCAGCAATTGCAGTATTATAAACATTCACAGTCTCTTTTGCCACATCATACTCAAAGAAAACATCTTCGTACAAATTCAGTTGGGCATTAAATGTATTGATTGTCTTCATAAGTGAAGAATGTGCATTTAAAAGGTCATGTGCATTGACAACCGTCAGCCTTATATGCTTGCCGTTATCAGCCGCCCTCATATAAGTGTAATACATAGTGTCAGGACTCAGTATCTTACTAGGATACCAGTTTCCATCGCAGTTCTTAATATTATTCTCATATATTTCCATATCTTCTGATGCAATGAGTTCATTCATGGGTTTAACCGCAAAACTCCCCAGGGCATCATAAACCTTTGAATCAGCCGAAACAATCTTCTGGTCATCTTTGGTTATGATTATTTCGTGGAAAGTGACATCCTTCATACATTATGCCTTTCTGACGGCTATTCAAGCTTAAAGCCATCTATCCAAAGCTTATATTCTCCTAATATTTTACCACTCCTTTATTATCCAATGCCACACTCACATATTTGCCCCCACCAAGTCATATCTCAAGCAGCCGAACAATTGTAGCCATAAATATGACACCTTAGCATAAAATCCGCCCTACAATCGTTTCATAGCTTCTTTTATCATAGACTGTATCTGCTTATGGTAATTATGATGCTAAATAAACTGTTCCGGGAGGATTCTTTAACATGATAAAAAAGAAATATCTATATTTACTGGGGTTGGCTGCCCTGGCAGGAATACTCACAGGTTGTGGAAAAAACAAAATAGAAACCAAAGATTTTCACTCAGATATTTTCGGAGAAAACGTCTATATCTTTACGCCTCAAGATGATACTGCCAAAGTGCAGGAAACTCTTGATAAAATCTATTCGCGGCAGGAAACTGCACAGTTTGGCGATGAAAGATATGCAGTTTATTTCATGCCCGGAACATATGATATATCGACAAATGTTGGCTTTTATACTCAGATGTCTGGACTTGGCTTACTTCCTACTGACACCAAGATCAAAGCCATAAATACCTACGCCCGCTGGCTATCCGATGATCCAAAAAATCACAATGCAACCTGTAATTTCTGGCGCAGTATAGAAAATCTCGAAATGCAATCAGACACTGTATGGGCTGTGTCACAGGCAACAGGAATGAGAAGGGTTAAGGTTGACGGAAATCTAGCCCTTCATGATAATTATGGCTGGGCTAGCGGAGGTTTTCTTGCAGACTCGCAAATTGAAGGAATTGTCGACTCCGGAAGCCAGCAACAATGGCTTTCACGGAACAACAGTTATAATTCCTGGACAGGTCAGAACTGGAACATGGTATTTGCAGGCGATGCCCCAAGTGGTGTTCCAGTGAAAACCTGGCCTGAAGCTTCCTATACTTCTGTTCCGGAGACCGAAATCATAAGAGAGAAGCCATTTCTTGTATATGATAAAAAAGATGGATTTGGAGTGTATGTTCCTGACTGGAAAAAGAAAAGTGTATCCTTTGGGTGGGAAAATGGCAGCAAGGAAGGCAAATTCCTTCCGCTTGATGATTTCTATGTAGCCAAAGCCGGAATAGATACTGCCGGTACCGTAAATCAGGCTCTGGCTGATGGTAAGAACATTCTTTTTACACCAGGAATTTATGAGTTTAGCGAAACACTCACAATAAGCAAGCCAGGAACCATAGTCCTTGGAATGGGGCTTGCAACCATTCGCTCATCAGCAGGAAATACCTGCATCACGACAGAAAATGCTGATGACCTCATTCTTGCAGGCCTTCTCCTTGATGCCGGAGCAAGCGAAAGCGACAACCTGCTATACTTAAGTGCCAAAGATAATGCTGCTCCATCTCTTCTTGCAGATATGTATTTCAGAATTGGCGGAATTCCCGGAGATAAACCTGCCAAGGCAAAGGCCTGCATAACAATAGACCTTGATAATACAGTCGGAGATAATCTCTGGGTATGGAGAGCAGACCACGGTGATAACGTAGGATGGGATCTCAACACGTGTCCAAACGGTATCATAATAAATGGCGATAATGTCACCATGTACGCTCTTATGGTTGAACACTTTAATGAATATCAGACAATGTGGAACGGCAATAACGGAACCTGCATAATGTATCAAAGTGAAGTTCCCTATGACGTTCCCGATAAAGGCAAATGGATAAATCCTGATGGAAAAAGATTTGGCTACGCATCCTTCAAGGTTTCAGATAATGTCAGCTCTTTTACCGGAACCGGAATAGGAATATATCTGTACAACAGGGACAACACTATCCCAATGTACTGTGCAATGGAAGTTCCTGATGTTCAGGGAGTCCGCGTTCATAACATAATAACCGTCTGCCTTAATGGATTCCCCGGCTTGAAGTGCGTCATCAACGAAGCCGGCGACTCAGTCATAAATGCCGGTCAAACATCTAAGATACTAGACTACGAAAACGGGGAGTGGAAATAACTCCCCGTTCTTTCGAGTCTTTCAGGTAACTTCATATTATCAGTATTAGTGATGAACTTTAGTCTTCCATCTACAAACCTTATAAATTTATCATAGTCGCGAAAGAATGTTTGTCTCAACTTTTCAGCTGTTTGCAGAGCCCTGTCGTATTGTTCTTTACTTATATCTCCATTTTGAAGAGCTTCGTCCAATTCATCCCTGTCATCTTCTTTCACATATCCATCAGGATATACTACAAGATCAAGGTAACAGTCGAAAAAAAACGGAACGCCATCCTCATCAATGCCCTGACTATCAATCATATCGATATAGCTTACCTGTATCTTGTAATCACTGTCCATCATGACAGTAATGCAATAATAGTCATCTTTGGGCATTATAGTCAGCCACTTGTAACCATTATCACAAACAGTTATTGTTTCATCCTTATATTTCCATTCCTGTTTTTGAGATACCTCTTCTATTGAGAGAAGTCCAACATAACCATTGAAATCAGATGAGTTTTCAAACGTACCTTCTCTATGCTTTTTGATCATTGACTTCCATTCATCATAACCCACTCTACATTTGTACATTTAAGCTATCCTTTCTGTATCTTTTTCCTTAGTCTATGTACTTCTCAACTTCTTTTCAGCAAATCAATGAAGTCTGCCATATCCATCTCCCCAATTTCCTGTTTATCCTGTTCAGCGTCACGCTGTCTGACAGAGACAAGACGGTTATCCTTTTCTTTTTCCCCGACAATTATCATGTAAGGAACCTTCTGCATTCTTGCTTCGCGAATCTTAAAGCCAAGCTTTTCATCACGATCGTCTAGTTCTGCACGTATTCCCTCTTCATAGAGCTTTGCCATGATTTCTTTTGCATAATCAAGGTATTTATCAGATACTGGCAACACCTTAACCTGCACAGGTGAAAGCCAGACAGGAAATTTACCGGCATAGTGTTCTATCAATATACCCATGAAACGATCTATTGAGCCAAATACAACTCTATGAAGCATGATTGGGCGATGCTCCTTACCATCTTCGCCTATGTACTCAAGATCAAATCTCTGCGGAAGCTGGAAATCAAGCTGTATTGTTCCGCACTGCCATGTTCTTCCAATAGAATCCTTCACATGGAAATCAAGCTTAGGCCCGTAGAATGCGCCATCACCTTCATTTATCTTATATGGTTTTCCCATTCCCTCTACTGCTGCCTTAAGTGACTCTGTTGCCAACTGCCAGTCTTCATCACTTCCGATGGAGTTCTCTGGTCTTGTAGAAAGCTCTATCTCATATGGAAAACCGAACTTAGAATAAACTTCATCTATAAGCCTCATTACACCCTGAATCTCAGAAAGAACCTGGTCTTCGCGCATAAAGATATGTGCATCATCCTGTGTAAAGCATCTTGCGCGCATGAGTCCATGCAGTGTCCCGGACTTCTCTGCTCTGTGGACAATTCCAAGTTCTCCGCATCTGATTGGAAACTCCCTGTATGAATGAGGCTTAGACTTATAGACCAGCATTCCTCCCGGGCAGTTCATCGGCTTAATGGCATAATCCATATCATCCACGCTTGTTACATACATGTTATCTCTGTAATGATCCCAATGGCCTGACTTTTCCCAAAGCGCCTTTGTCAGCATTATAGGTGTGGATATTTCCTGATAACCCTCGCGAACATGTATTTTTCTCCAATAGTCAATCAGAAGATTTTTAAGTACAAGTCCCTTGGGGAAGTAGAAGGGAAGTCCTGGCCCTTCATCCATCAGCGCAAACAGTTCAAGTTCTTTCCCCAGCACTCTGTGATCTCTTGCCTTAGCCTCTTCAAGCTGGTGAAGATGATCATCCATCAAAGATGCCTTAGGAAAAGAGATTCCGTAAATTCTTGTAAGCATCTTATTGTGCTCATCTCCTCGCCAGTATGCCCCTGCTACCGATAGAAGCTTAACCGCCTTAATGTGACTTACATTGACGATATGTGGACCTGCACAGAATTCCGCATAATCTCCCTGTTTGTAAAAAGAAATCACTTCACCTTCAGGTAGTTCTCTTATCATCTCAAGTTTGAATGGTTCGTCCGCCTTTTCCATATATGAGATAGCATCCTTCTTTGACATCTCATAAACCTGTAGCGATAAGGATTCCTTGATAATCCTTCGCATTTCATCTTCTATAGCGCCCAGGTTATCTTCATTAAAAGAAAAACCAAAATCAAAATCATAGTAGAAACCATTTTCAATTGCAGGTCCTATGGCGCACTTTGCCTGCGGATAAAGACGCTTTACAGCCTGTGCCAGGACATGAGCACTTGTATGCCAAAAAGCTTTCTTTCCATCATTGTCATCAAAAGACACCTCCATCACCTGACCATCTCTTTGTAATACTTTCATAATGTGTTGCTCCTTTCTAGAATAGATTATTAGTCTCTGCAACAACATAAGAAATAGTGTTTTTCAAACTAAAAAAGCACCCAAAAGATCCATTGATCTTAAGGGTGCATGATGCACGGTTCCACCTTAACTTTTCACTTCAGATTCTAACAAATCCTATCCTTTGACGCAGGCATACGATAACGCTTACTGATGTTCAGCATTACAGCTCAGGAATGGTTTTCGTCTGTTATCTTCATAAATGACTTCCACCAAATGTCATTCTCTCTGGATGATTCATCGCAAACTACTCTTTCCGTCAACGCTTTTCTTATGTTATTGAAATGATTCTATCAAAAGTCATCTGATAATGTCAACATACGTTTTTACAAACCTGTCATTTTATTGATATTGTCCATTCATCGCCATTAACAATATACTGAAACTCGGTAAGCTCTTCACTATCCATAAGTCTTTTACTGTGCATCCGGTTTCTTCCATAACCTCTCTTCTGGCAGCTTCTTCTATTGACTCTCCATCTTCTACTCCGCCCGCAGGTATTTCCCACTCCAGATGTCCCACAGTATATCGCATTTCTCTGATCATCAATATCTCATCTTTATCATTAAAGACAACTATTGAAACACCCTCATGATGGTGATGAATCTGGTGATATTTTTCAATGATATACCCACTTGGAAGCTTGACTTTATCTGTATATAACGAAAATATCCCACATTCATATACTTTGTTTCTATCAAGTCTCTCCGGAAAGAGCTTATTATCCATCCTTAACCCTCTCTCTTATAACAATGATAAAATGTGCTATCCATATCTACAGTAACAGAGCCATCTTTCAGCAACACAGTTGCAAAGTATTTTTCTATAGCATCCCTGTTGTCCTCAAGATATTTTCCGCCCTCGGGGTATTTCATTTGCATTCTGTCAAAAAGAGCATCAGTGCTATCGAATGCTAATGGCCCCGGAAGCGCTATCTTTTCTACTCTATCGAAGTTCTCTGATAAAAGCGCCTCAAATTCTGCGTCTGCCTGCCTTCTTTCTTGTCTCTTTTTAAGGGCAAAAGAAATATCTAAACTAGCTTCAGTTAAACACTTTTCCCAGAAATTGTATTCCTTCACTGCTTCCCCATAATGATTAACAGAAAACATACCGCCTGGTGCCAGCACTTGCGCCACATTTTGGATAAAGTAAGCATCATCATGCAGATAAGATAATAGATAATGTGCAATAATCTTATAATACTTCTTCTCTCTAATCTTTTCCCACGTCTCATCTTTTTCAAGATTACTGAAAAAAATCTGAATATCAGATCCTTCCGGAAGCGTCTCTCGATTATCCTCCAGATAATTGTAGAGATCAGCAGCCCAATTTCCGTGAATGTCTACACCTAATACATTGAAGCCCTTGGGAATACGATCCCAGTTCTTTCTCCACAAAAGGCCGTAGCTGCAACCAAGGTCAAGAACAGTATCATTTTCTTCAAATGATAAAGAATTAAAAATCTTTTCATACCACTCAATTCCGTCTGCAGCATGTTCCGCAGCATACCATCTGCGCTCATCCGCCCCCTGACTCATTTCCATTTTTCTTATAATGTCTGCAATATCGTCCCAGTCAGGATTTTCATCAAACCTTGCAAGCGCTGATTCTATGCACTTTGCAGCCTTTTGAAGTTCATATATTTTCTGATCCATCATTTCAAGCTGTTTCTCGAGGATTTCTCTTATAGAACTCTGTTCATAATTCTCAAGACTGCACTTGATCTCTTCAAGACTAAATCCAATATGCTTGAGCGCAATAATCTTTTCAAGAATTATCAGTGAGCTTTTGTCATAGAGTTTGTAATTGCCATCGGAATGCCCAACAGGCTTAAGCAGCCCTTTTTCATCATATATACGAAGCGCCTTAGTTGATACTCCTGCCTGCTTTGCAATTTCTCCCGATGTCATTTTTTCCTTCATATTGATGCCCTCCTTTTTAGGTAAATGCATTTTTAGAAACTAAGTAATACAGATGATTCGTACGTACTTCATCCTTTGATTACTTAATGGTAAGGGCTGCCCCAAGGGCAAGGTCAATACTTTTTTATAATCTCCCAAGCACTCAGAAGCTTTTCCTTATTCCAGGCAGCATTGGCGGGACTTGTAGATGGAAGACATATTGCAGGCCTTTTGATGACAGGCCCTGTATACTTTTCATAATACTTAAGTGCCGTTTTACCATTGACATATATTGTCTTGATATCCGCTGTGTTTAATATACGGCTTAAGTCGTTTGGCACTACATTAGTGATACTGGAGTCCGACGAACCGACAATATCGCAAGACTGTATCACATCCCATAATGCAATCTTGTTCCTTATCAAAAGAGCTTTCTTCTCCTCAATCGTCCCTGGCTCTTCCTCTTCGAATACTCCGGAAACCACCTTCCAAAATCTATTCTGCTTATGCCCATAGAAAAATCCTTCTTCTCTTGATTTAACAGAGGGAAAACTTCCCAGAATAAGTATTTTTGAACTCTTATCATATATTGGTTCAATTGGATGTATAACCATAATTAAGTCACCCCTTCCTCCATCCATCCAACATATATGCACACTCTTTTATAGTACAAGATGGCAACAAAAAAGAGAACCGCAAACTAATGCGATTCTCTAATGTTTACTGCCGGCGACCGGGATCGAACTTTTAGTAGTCTCGTAAAGCCGCAGAGAAAGGGGTCTCGCCGACCACGCCTCTTTTTTGTACCAAATTTGTACCACTTTTGTATGATAAAGGATTCACATATTTACTGAATATTATCGGTTTTATAAGCGCTGTTTTTTGGGACCTTTATCGGCTTTTTCGACTTATTTCAAAAAGTTCTTACACATATCAAAATGCATACCCGAACAATTATTTTCTCTTGCAATCACTTCATCAACCTCACTAATCTTGTACCATTTATGGTCGTCCACCTCTACAGAATCAGCAAATTCTGATTTCTTTACATATGCTATAAATCCAATCATTATCAGCTGCTTCGGCTCAAAGTAATAGCTGGACACATATTGGCATTCTGTTACTATCTGCCCTGTTTCTTCTTTAACTTCCCTGGCTACGGCTTCTTCAATTGTTTCACCCTCAACCATATATCCCGAAACAACTGTCCATTTATCTTCAGAAATATAGTTCTGTTTTAAAAGCAGAATTTCATTAAGCTCATTCACCACCAGAACTTCTACGACAGGGATTGGATTTCTTCCATAAATCCGCTTGCAGGAAGGACAAATCTTACAGTCATCATCACCGCATTTTATATCTTGAAGCTCATGTCCACATTCTGCACAGAATTTAAATAGCATTTCTTGTCTCCCCCATCAGTCTGCATTAGTCCAGCGTATAACTGTCTTTTTCTACCAAATCATATATATCTTTGGATGCTTTCTCTTCAAAATATGCTTTCAGACGCATATTGGAATCCCATTTTGCCTGAGGATAATTTCCATGGCGGCTTTTGACATCATTCATGCGTTCTTCGATGTTCATCACACCTTTACTTCCGGCCAATGCATCACAAAGTTGGATCAGTCTGTCATAATCATCAGCTGAAAGTTTCCCCAACTCAGTCTGAATCAGCTCATACTCCTCATCTGAAGTATCAACCTTACCAACATACTCATCAACTCTCATGTTGTTGAAGGAATGTGTAAGGCACACTCTGGCAACTTCATCATATCCCAAGGACATCATGTATGAATATCCATCAGAAACATGTTTCAAATAGCTTACTCCAAACTTTCTTCCAATATCATGAAGGAGTCCTAAAATATAGGCTTTCTCCGGATTCATCCCCTCACAGCCTAAAGCAATCTTCTCTGCACAATGCGCAGCAACACGGCTGTGATTCCCCCATGGTCCAGGATTATACTTCTCTGCTTCCTCTAAAAGTCTTTCTGCTTCCATTCTTGTTGGTAGCATATTTCCTCCCATTACTCGGAATTATAAGTCTGCTGCAAAATCACCCTTTTCCCGAATTATTCTTAATTTCAAATCCATTGTCTTTTGCGCATTTCATCAAAGCTTTAGAAACATCACTAAAAATGACACCATATCTCTTTGCTTTACTGCAGTCCATCCACAAATTGTGCCTTGCAGGTGCATCTTCTAGCCGAATTTCTAACCCAAGTTCTTCTATAAACTGACTTGTTATCTCATACATGGATTTTGTAGTTTCACTGCCAAAATTATAAATTCCGCCCGGCAATGATATTACATTTTCCATGTTTTCAGCGACTTCTTTTACGTAAGTGATGCCTCTATATTGCCGAGAACTAAACGCAACCGCATCCTTAGCATTTACAATGTTCATGTAGTAATTGGACTTTTTTACGTAATAGTCATACATCCATTCAGCGCGAAGCATAACTGCATCAGGGCAGATATCAAGCACCCTCTGTTCCATTTCAAGTTTATACTTTGCATAAATGTTTGCCGGATTAACATTTTCTTCTGTATAAGGCCCATTGTCTTCAAGTCCGCCATATACCTGATCAGAGCTAAAGCAGATAAGCTTTCTCCCTTCGCATGCTTTAGCAAGAAACACCGGCAGCTGAACATTTGCAATATATGATGACTCCGGATTTTTCTGGCATTCTCCAATATCTGAAATAGCTGCAGTATTCACAATAGTATCTGCACCGCTCTCACTAACAATTCTCTTGATATGATCCAAAGATGCATTTCTAAGTGATGGTGCGGCCACCACATCTTTGCAGATTTTCATTAATTTACTGCCAACAAACCCTGTTGTTCCTGTTACAAGTATCATTTATATGTCGCTCCGTCATAATGATAAACTATGCCCTAAGGGCAAGGTCAATTATCTTCGTCAAAACACTTATCCAATGTTAAAGAAAGTACAATAGCCTCTGCTTAGTTTCCTAATTTTCTTCTTGCAATGATTCTGCTCCCGGCATGGCCAATTTGAAATTCTCTTTTAATATACATTGAATCCGTTCCACCGCAATTTCTTGCATCAAATGCTCCATCAGATGGATAGCCTTCGATATAATCAAAGCCATTTTCTTCTGCATAACCGCAGGCATATTCCAATAGTGAGTCTGCTATTCCCATTCCCCTCATATCAGGGGCCACGATATAGCATACTATAGCTAACACCTTGGAATCCGAATCTATCCCCTCCCAGCTTTCAGGATCATTTTCTCTACTGTGCCTGAAGTAGTTTTCTTTTAAATCAGCATTGCAGAATCCAACAATCTCTCCACCAGAAATTGCAACAAATCCGTTTAATCTACCGTTCTTAACCAATTCATATGCATAATTTCTTTTACTGAAAGGCCGTTCATTTTCTGGGAGTGCGCTTCTTTCTGCTTCCTTCTGCTCAGTCCAATGATGCCAAACACAATAACAACCTTTTTGCTCACTACCATCTGAAAACGCTCTATTATCAAAATATGCTACATATTGCTCTGCCATATCAGGCGTCAATTTGTGTACACTAATATTATTCATATATCTTTATTCCTCCATACCCATGCCTCTTATTAGTTACACTTAATTCCAATCGCCGTAAACTCACCAGGCAGCCTTTCATCTTCCCAGGAAGGGTGCTCATCAAACTGTTTTAAAGAAAAACCATTTCTTAGCATAGAATTTATGATTTCGCTTATCGTGTATTTTCTATAACTGCATTTGGGGATGCTTTTTCTTATTTCTTCATCGTAAAATCTGGCATGTGCCATTTCACCTTCAAATATATCAGTAGAGAAATAGCTCCCCGTAGGCTGTTCCAGCTTTAAACTATCATAGATTTTTGTAAAAGGATGAAAATCACTACAGATTATCTTTCCGCCTGGCTTAAGAATAGCATTCATCATTTTCATAAACTCATCTATATTGTGAAAATAGTGAAGTATTCCTCCCTCCATAAAAACTACATCAAAGTATTCAGCATACCTACCAAGGTCTATTTCAAGCACATCCCCAACTTCAAAAGTAATCTCAGTATTTGCAGCAGCAGCTACTTCCATAGCATACTTTTTGTTATCTTCAGAAATGTCAAAAATAGTGACATCTGCCCCAAGAAGTGCCAGCGGAATTGCTTTCTTTCCGCAAGATCCGCAGATATTTGCAATCTTTATACCTTCAAAGGAATCAAAATATACGGCATATTTTTTGAGCATTCCTATAGGATCCGCTATATCCTTCTGTGCTCTTTCTTGTGGTGTTCCGCTTGCCTTAACCCAAAAGTCATAGGCATCATACTCCCATGCTTTTTTATGCAGCTCACTATAATCCCGCATCGATACCCCTCCCATAAATAATTATGCTTTGGTTCTTATCCCCTAACTAATTATTCTCAAATTTCCATCCAAACAGCTCTATTACCGCGTTCAGATCATCCACCTCAAAATCTGCCTGTTCCTCTTCGCCAAGAGCATCCCAGTATTTCCACATCCCTTGCTTCACACGAACAGTCTTCATACCTATTTTCTTTGCAGGTATTATGTCATTATCAACCCTATCTCCGATCATGACAGCATTCTCAGGCTTACAACTAGCTCTTGATAAAGCAAGTTCAAATATTCTCCTGTCCGGCTTCTCTAATCCTTCTTCTGCAGAAGCAATAACAATATCTATGAACTTTAAAACACCATGCTTTTCTAATCTGGCTGCTGTTCCCGGAAGCTGATTAGCAATGACTCCAATTTTATATTTCTTACTCAATCGCTCAAGGCACTCATATGACTCCGGAAACAATTCCTCATCTTCACTTCTCCAGCGAGGTCTTTCTATTCCGTATTCTTGAATCAGCACTTGTTCTCCCTTTTTCTTTTCCTTATAAAGCTGAGTAACCTTATTCTGTATCGCATCAAAAGGTTCATTAACAGCATCAGCAATTTCGTATAGTCTATGTAAAAATGGCTTTTCCTCACTTACCAAAGTTGAGCCAACATCAAAAAAGAGCCATTCTATGTTATCCAGCTTCATCGCAAATCCTCTATCATCTTAATTGCATCATCAACAGAGATGCAGCTTGCAAATCTTTCCGGCCACATCATATCGTTGTAATACTTGTAAGTAGTTTCTCTATCCATGTAATCATTGTCGAAAGTAGAATTGGTACCTTTCGGAATTATTACCTTGTATCCCCTTTCAAAAGCTGATTTCACAGAGGCATCAATGCAAAAGTTCGTCTGCAATCCGACTATCATCAAATCTTTTTCTTTGGATTCTCTGAGATAATTTGCAAGATCATTATTACCAAAGCAGCTGTTTATCGTCTTTATGAAAATCTTCTCATTTTCCTTTGGAGCCACCTGATCAGCTATCTCAAAATCCTTGTCACCAAAAGAAAAGCCTGTTCCAGGGCCATCATCATGCTGAACATAAATAACCTCAACATTATTCTTCCTTGCAGCATCAATGATATTTGTCACATTCCTTATGAATCCGTCAAAATCATATAGTCTTTCATCAGTAATTCCTTTTTGTACATCTATAACAATAAGCTTCATCGAACACTCTCCAACAAAACATATTTTTACTATAACAGAAAAAGAGCCATTTAACAGTAATTTATTCTGCTAAATGGCTTTTTAATGCAGTAGTACAGGAAGGTTCCGGGCAAAAGAAAAAGGACAACACTGAAAATCAGTATCATCCTTATGCTGCCGGCGACCGGGATCGAACCGGTACGGGTATCGCTACCCACGGGATTTTAAGTCCCGGGCGTCTGCCAGTTCCGCCACGCCGGCATCTATCATATTAAATGATAAAAAATACGCGATATGCTTTATGGGACATATCGCGAATGGGGCCTACAGGGCTCGAACCTGTGACCCTCTGCTTGTAAGGCAGATGCTCTCCCAGCTGAGCTAAGACCCCTAATTAAACTGGGTATATTCGGTTATAAAAACCTAGTGGAGCTTCAGGGACTTGAACCCGGGACCGACCGGTTATGAGCCGGTTGCTCTAACCAACTGAGCTAAAGCTCCTGAAATGACTCCGACGAGAATCGAACTCGTGTTACCGCCGTGAAAGGGCGATGTCTTGACCGCTTGACCACGGAGCCGTAATACAATTGATTCAACATCAAAGTTATTCTTTGATAAGCTCCCCAAGTAGGACTCGAACCTACGACACTTCGGTTAACAGCCGAATGCTCTACCGACTGAGCTATTGAGGAATATCGGTACTTTTTTGTACCTTCAAAACCGAACACTGATAATCTAAATCCTAACCTCTTTCTTGTTCCTAACCTTCTTTGGATAAGCCCTCGACCTATTAGTACACATCAGCTGAACACGTTACCATGCTTACACCTTGTGCCTATCTAACCTCATACTCTCTAAGGGGTCTTACTGCCGAAGCAGGGATATCTCATCTTGAGGGGGGCTTCACGCTTAGATGCCTTCAGCGTTTATCCCTTCCGGACGTGGCTACCCAGCCTTATGCATCTGGCGATGCAGCTGATACACCAGCGGTCCGTCCATCCCGGTCCTCTCGTACTAAGGACAGCTCCTCTCAGATATCCTACGCCCGCGCCGGATAGGGACCGAACTGTCTCACGACGTTCTGAACCCAGCTCGCGTACCGCTTTAATGGGCGAACAGCCCAACCCTTGGGACCTGCTACAGCCCCAGGATGCGATGAGCCGACATCGAGGTGCCAAACCACTCCGTCGATGTGAACTCTTGGGAGTGATAAGCCTGTTATCCCCAGGGTAGCTTTTATCCGTTGAGCGATGGCAATCCCACTTTCATACCACCGGATCACTAAGTCCTACTTTCGTATCTGTTCCACCCGTCGGTGTCACAGTCAGGCTCCCTTATGCCTTTACACTCTTCGAATGGTTTCCGTCCATTCTGAAGGAACCTTTGAGCGCCTCCGATACCCTTTCGGAGGCGACCGCCCCAGTCAAACTCCCCGGCAGACATTGTCCCCGGACCTGTTTCAAGATCCTTGGTTAGAAGCCCAGCATCATAAGGGTGGTATCCCAACAGCGACTCCGCAGCAACTGACGTCACTGCTTCAAAGTCTCCCACCTATCCTGTACATATGGTACCGGACCCCAGTATCAACCTGGAGTAAAGCTCCATGGGGTCTTTCCGTCCTGGCGCGGGTAACCAGCATCTTCACTGGTACTTCAATTTCACCGGGTGCATTGCCGAGACAGTGCTCAAATCATTACGCCTTTCGTGCGGGTCGGAACTTACCCGACAAGGAATTTCGCTACCTTAGGACCGTTATAGTTACGGCCGCCGTTTACTGGGGCTTAAATTCAAAGCTTCGATTGCTCTAACCTCTCCTCTTAACCTTCCAGCACCGGGCAGGCGTCAGCCCATATACCTCACCTTTCGGTTTCGCATAGACCTGTGTTTTTGCTAAACAGTTGCTTGAGCCTCTTCTCTGCGGCCTGATTTCTCAGGCTCCCCTTATCCCGAAGTTACGGGGACATTTTGCCGAGTTCCTTAACAATGCTTCTCCCGTCGGCCTTAGGATTCTCTCCTCATCCACCTGTGTCGGTTTACGGTACGGGTTATGTATACGCTATAGTGGCTTTTCTTGGCAGTCATATCTGTCGCTTCTCTACTTATTTTCGTTCCCCCTTGCGGGACCGGTTCTTCCTTCCCCGGCTCGACCCTTTTGCCTGCGTCCCCACAGTTCTGATATACATAAGTGCAGGAATATCAACCTGCTGTCCATCGCCTACGCCTCTTCGGCCTCAGCTTAGGTCCCGACTTCCCCAGGGCAGATCAGCTTTACCCTGGAATCCTTGGATATTCGGCCTGGAGGATTCTCACCTCCATCTCGCTACTCATTCCGGCATTCTCTCTTCTATACACTCCGCTGCTCCTTTCGGTACAGTTTCTATGCAGTACAGAATGCTCCCCTACCGATCAGATGTACCCGTAGATACATCCAATCCCTAGGCTTCGGTGTCGTGTTTCAGCCCCGGTAATTTTCGGCGCAGGACCTCTCGGCTAGTGAGCTATTACGCACTCTTTGAATGTGTGGCTGCTTCTGAGCCAACATCCTAGCTGTCTATGAAATCCCACATCCTTTTCCACTTAACACGCACTTTGGGACCTTAGCCGTAGATCTGGGCTCTTTCCCTTTTGACTACCCAACTTATCTCGTGTAGTCTGACTCCTGCGCTCAGCCTATATGGCATTCGGAGTTTGATAATCTTTGGTAAGCGGTGAAGCCCCCGCGGATATTCAGTGCTCTACCTCCATTAGGCATGCTACAGGGCTAGCCCTAAAGCTATTTCGGGGAGAACCAGCTATCTCCGAGTTCGATTGGAATTTCTCCCCTATCCACAGCTCATCACCACCCTTTTCAACGGATGTGTGTTCGGACCTCCACAGCCTTTTACGGCCGCTTCATCCTGTCCATGGATAGATCACCCGGTTTCGGGTCTATGTGAAGTGACTTATCGCCCTATTCAGACTCGGTCTCCCTTCGGCTATTTACCTTAAGTACTTAACCTCGCCTCTCCACATAACTCGCCGGACCGTTCTACAAAAAGTACGCGATCACCCTCGTATGGGGCTTTCGCAGCTTGCAGGCACAGGGTTTCAGGTTCTCTTTCACTCCCCTCCCGGGGTTCTTTTCACCTTTCCCTCACGGTACTGTTTCACTATCGGTCACCAAGTAGTATTTAGCCTTACGGGGTGGTCCCCGCGTGTTCAGACAAGGTTTCACGTGTCTCGTCCTACTCTGGATACTGTCTCGCTTTGACCGCTTTCGGATACGAGGCTTTCACTCTCTCTGGCTGGCCTTTCCATGCCATTCTTCTAGCAGTCTCCATCGATTTTACAGTCCTAACCCCAGGAAGCAAGCTCCCTGGTTTGGGCTCTTCCGCGTTCGCTCGCCGCTACTTACGGAATCACTTTTGTTTTCTCTTCCTCCGGCTACTTAGATGTTTCAGTTCACCGGGTTCCCTTCCTTAACCTATGGATTCAGTTAAGGATGACAGAGGTCTTCTCTGCCGGGTTGCCCCATTCAGATATCTGCGGATCAAGGATTATTTGCATCTAACCGCAGCTTTTCGCAGCTTATCACGTCTTTCATCGGCTCTTGGTGCCAAGGCATCCGCCCTGCGCCCTATACAGCTTAACCATTTTCAGTCAGCTTATAGGAACTGTCCATTATCTTTCGATAATCTTAGTTCTCATTTCTTATGATGTATAGCGTTACTCATAAGAATGATTTATTTTTTCTTGTTTTGGATTTTCGATGTCTTTTAATCGTAGATTATATCTGGATTAAAATATTTCTCAGTATTCGGTTTTCAATGTACAAACTTCTGACCGCTTTAGCAGTCATCAGAGACCAAAAGCTTTCTGATCTCTGATCATTGTTAAAGCTTTTTTATTGATCCGGCAGCCACCTATCCTCCCATACCGTTGCCAGTATAGTACTTTCGGCCGCCCACGTCTTAACCGTCGTGTTCGGGATGGGAACGGGTGTTTCCCATGGGCGCATCGCCACCGGAAATTTCTTGATGCCCTCGGCATCTAAACAGTAATACAACTCCCTACTTCATTCCTTCTCTTTTCCTTAGAAAGGAGGTGATCCAGCCGCAGGTTCTCCTACGGCTACCTTGTTACGACTTCACCCCAGTTATCCGACCTGCCTTCGACGGCTCTCTCCTTACGGTTAAGTCACCGGCTTCGGGCATTTCCGACTCCCATGGTGTGACGGGCGGTGTGTACAAGACCCGGGAACGTATTCACCGCAGCATGCTGATCTGCGATTACTAGCGATTCCAGCTTCGTGCAGGCGGGTTGCAGCCTACAGTCCGAACTGGGTCGTTATTTTTGAGATTTGCTCCGGATCGCTCCTTCGCTTCCCTTTGTTACGACATTGTAGCACGTGTGTGGCCCAGATCATAAGGGGCATGATGATTTGACGTCATCCCCACCTTCCTCCAGGTTATCCCTGGCAGTCTCCATAGAGTGCCCATCTTACTGCTGGCTACTATGGACAAGGGTTGCGCTCGTTGCGGGACTTAACCCAACATCTCACGACACGAGCTGACGACAACCATGCACCACCTGTCTCAGATGTCCCGAAGGACTAAATGCATTACCACTTATTCATCTGGATCTCAAGATCTGGTAAGGTTCTTCGCGTTGCTTCGAATTAAACCACATGCTCCACCGCTTGTGCGGGTCCCCGTCAATTCCTTTGAGTTTCATTCTTGCGAACGTACTCCCCAGGTGGAATACTTACTGCGTTAGCGACGGCACTGAATGCCTATGGCACCCAACACCTAGTATTCATCGTTTACCGCGTGGACTACCAGGGTATCTAATCCTGTTTGCTCCCCACGCCTTCGAGCCTCAACGTCAGTTGCTGTCCAGTAAGCCGCCTTCGCCACCGATGTTCCTCCTAATATCTACGCATTTCACCGCTACACTAGGAATTCCGCTTACCTCTCCAGTACTCTAGTCAAACAGTTTCCAAAGCAAGCCCACGGTTGAGCCGTGGGGTTTCACTTCAGACTTGCTTGACCGTCTGCGCTCCCTTTACACCCAGTAAATCCGGATAACGCTTGCCCCCTACGTATTACCGCGGCTGCTGGCACGTAGTTAGCCGGGGCTTCTTAGTCAGGTACCGTCATCTCTCTTGCGAGCCTTTCTTCCCTGCTGATAGAGCTTTACATACCGAAATACTTCTTCACTCACGCGGCGTCGCTGCATCAGAGTTTCCTCCATTGTGCAATATCCCCCACTGCTGCCTCCCGTAGGAGTTTGGGCCGTGTCTCAGTCCCAATGTGGCCGTCCGACCTCTCAGTCCGGCTACAGATCGTTGCTTTGGTGGGCCGTTACCCCGCCAACTGGCTAATCTGACGCGGGCCCATCTCATACCACCGGAGTTTTTCACACTGAGTCATGCGACTCTGTGCGCTTATGCGGTATTAACAGCCGTTTCCAACTGTTATCCCCCAGTATGAGGCAGGTTGCCCACGCGTTACTCACCCGTCCGCCACTAAGATACAACAAGCTTTGACCGAAGTCTCTGCAGCGTTATATCTCCGTTCGACTTGCATGTGTTAGGCACGCCGCCAGCGTTCATCCTGAGCCAGGATCGAACTCTCACGTTTAAAAGTTTGATCAGGCTAGAACTAAGCTTGGCTTTTGTTCTGTCCGTTATTTACTAATTCTTTGTTCTGAATAATTCTCTTGGAATTTTTCAGGGTTGCATTACTGTTTATTTGTCAAGGTACTTATAATTATGAGCCTTACTAGTTGCATAAGGCAACGCAGAAGGAGGGATTTGAACCCTCGCGCCGCTATTAACGACCTGCACCCTTTCCAGGGGTGTCTCTTCAACCACTTGAGTACTTCTGCAAAATAGTTGATCCACAATAATTATTATATTGCTGTATAGCAGCGTGTTCATAATTAAGCGGAGCGAAAGGGATTCGAACCCTTGTGGCGTTGCCGCCAAACGGTTTTCAAGACCGCCTCGTTATGACCGCTTCGATATCGCTCCGAGTGTCTTATTATTAAAATAAGATTCGCTCTGTGTGAGTGTCTGTGTCGCTCACCGCAGCGCAAGATATATACTACCAAAGCCCACCATACATGTCAAGCATGTTTTTCAAATTTTTTAAAAAAATTATATTTTCATCTTTTTTGAACGATTTTTGATTTAGGTTCTATATTGCCTTTTATGACGCAACCCGCGCCAATAACGCAATCGTCGCCGATTGTAGTACCTCTTAGAATAGTCACGTTGGCTCCAACCCAAACATTGTTTCCAATAACGATTTTACTTGAAATAAACTCTGCATCACCTATTTTTTTATAATTATGATCATGATCTACAACTACAAGATTGTTTCCAAACTTACAATTATCGCCTATCTTAATACTCTCAAGTGCAGTCAGACAGCAGCCTGTATTAAAAAAGCAATGGTTTCCGATCTCAAGGGTTCCATTTTGCGCAACAAGATAGAGATTTCCTCTATTCTGATTATAAGAGCCCATCTTGATAGAGCCATTCCCATATATTTCCGTATGAAGATGATCAAATGTCTGAATTGCTCCGGCACTAAATCTGCTGCCAAATCTTATTTTCCTTGCAGCAATCCCTAACATATTTTTAATATACAATACTGGTGAACGCATATCCTATCCCCGCTTTTTTCAACTCCATCAACAATACACAATATACTTCTGCAGTGTTTAAATGTATTACTTACAAGCAGCTTATTTCCCACTTATTCCGAGTATCTCATCATACACAGCTTCTAGCTTATCAAGATGAGCTTCAAATCCAAATTCATCTTTGGCAGTTTTATAGCTCTCTTCCGAAAGTTTCTTATAGACATCCGCATTATCAAGAATACAGCATATCCCATCAGCAATAGCCTCGCAGTCTCCAGGCTGAGCCAGATAACCATTTACTCCGTTATTTATGAGCTGTGGAATTCCGCCCACATAAGTAGAAACTACAGGAAGGCCGTAAGCCATAGCATCAAGGATAGCCATAGGCAGCCCCTCCTGATAGGACGGAAGCATAAACACAGCAGATTCCTGCAAAAGTCTGTCTTTCGCTTCATCCCGAACCCACCCCGGGAAAAGACATTTCTCTGATAGTCCCTTTTGCTCCAGCATTTCTTTTATCCTGTTCTCATCCTCTTTGGATCCGCTTCCCGCAAAGACAAACCTGACATCAGGACATTTTTTTACAGTATTCTCAACTATTCCTGCAAAATCATATCCGCCTTTACGCTGTCCGAGTTCTCCCAAAAAAAGCACCTGTTTCCCGAAAAATCTGCCATCACAAGCAGTCTCCACCTCATTTTGAGGCTGAGGCTTACAATAATTATTTATGACAGTCATTTTTTCTTTGGGTAAAAAAGCACTTAATCTTTCTCTCCATTCATCCGAAAGCACAATAACTTTCGTAAAACGCCCAAAAACTTCCTTTATGCGAGCTTTTTTCTTATCAGAAGCATTGACATAAAAAGTTTCGAAGTCAGCTCCATGACAGTGGTCGAGGACAGGAATACCTCTTTTACCCGCCATATAAATAAACGGCTGCATCCTGTAAAAGCTTCCTCCGAAAGAAGAATGAATATGCACAAGCTCCGGCTTAAATTCATCAAGGACTTTCCGAAATTCCCAATAAGCAAAAAGCGCTTTGAGTACCATTCTGACCTTTGAAGTATCACAATATGACTCAACATAGCGCATTTCGTAGTCTTTCTCTATTCTGCTGTTATAATATCCGTTAGTAACTGCTGCAATTCCGCCCTTAACATCTCTTTGCTGAACGATCATGCAGACTCTTCTCTTTATGTCCCCCATATCATCTATTCCTCAGAATTGCTTCTGCAGTAGGAATATCCTCCGGTGTTGTAATCTTAATATTTGTATATGAACCCTCTACAAGCTTGACTTTCTTGTCGGTAAAGTATTCGACAACCATCGCATCATCAGTTATATTGACGCCTTTGGCCATCAGATCTTCCTCCACGCGGTCAAGCTTTTGATAGAGTTCCAGTATCATCTTATAGGAAAAGACCTGTGGAGTCTGGATCATCCACGTATGAGCCCTGTCCGGAGTCTCCCTGGCAAAGCCCTCATCGTCAGAAATCTTGATCGTATCTTTTACCGGCATACCAACAACACAGGCTCCATGCTCCTTGACTGCACGCAAGGCTCTCATGATTATTTCATCATTAACAAACGGCCTTGCACCATCGTGAATGAAAGCATAGTCACAATCAGGAGCTGCTGCCATAAGCCCTCTTCTCACACTGTGATAACGGTACAAGCCACCCTCAACAATTGCTGTAACTTTATCGAAATGATACTTATCCACAATTTCATTTCGGACATATTCTTCATCGCCCCTTGAAACCACAAGGACAATGTCATCAATAATACTTTCCTCAAAAGCCTTTAAAGAGTAGTATATAAGCGGTTTCCCACCAATTTCCATATATTGCTTTTTAACATCCGACTTCATCCTGCTGCCGCTTCCGGCTGCAAGAACAATAGCAACGGTTTTCATGATAATTCCTCCAGGATTGCACTTCTAAAAATGCTTGTATTGCCCCACTTAGAAGGTTATACACTTAATTCATCATGCAATCATTTTATCCTCTTCCGTGGAACTTCCTCTCCCTGTCCCCAAGAGGAAGATTTGGAACAGCATTCATATCAAGCCCGAATCTCACACCTTTTTTGTACTCATAATATGCTGCAGCACCAATCATAGCCGCATTATCTGTACAAAGAACAGGTGACGGCCTATAGAATTTGATTTTATTTGCCGCACACTCTTTTTCCATGAGTTCACGGAGGCCTGAATTAGAGGCAACACCTCCCGCAATAGCAAGCTTATCATAGCCATATTCCTTACAGGCCTTGATCGCATGTCCGACAAGAACTTCAACTACCGCTTTTTGAAAAGAAGCAGCAACATCATTCTGGTCAAGCTCCTGTCCCTGCATTTTGGCCTGATTGATATAGTTAAGTACTGATGATTTTAATCCGCTAAAAGAAAAATCGTATTCCGCATCCGGGATCTGCGCCTGTGGAAAAGTAAATGCATCAGGATTTCCTTCTTTGGCAGCCTTATCAATCTTGGGGCCTCCTGGATATCCCAGGCCTATAGCCCTTGCGACCTTGTCAAAAGCTTCTCCTGCCGCATCATCTCTGGTCTGTCCGATGATCTCATATTCGCCATAATCTTTAACAACGACAAGATGTGAATGCCCGCCGGAAACAACAAGGCACACAAACGGAGGTTCAAGATCCTTGTTCTCAATAAAGTTAGCGCTGATATGGCCTTCAATGTGATGCACTCCGATAAGAGGCTTACCTGTAGCAAAAGAGATAGCCTTGGCCTCAGATACTCCTACCAAAAGAGCACCAACAAGCCCGGGCCCGTAGGTAACTGCTACAGCATCAATATCATCAAGAGTCTTACCTGCTTCCGAAAGAGCTGCCCTGATGCATCCATTCATCTTTTCAACATGTTTCCTTGATGCAATCTCCGGAACTACGCCGCCATAAATAGTGTGCAGAGCTATCTGTGAAGAAATGATATTTGACAAAACCTCTCTTCCATTTCTTACGACAGCAGCTGCAGTCTCATCACAAGAACTCTCTATAGCAAGAATTGTTACATCTTCATCATTCTTTTTATCTTTGTTCTGATCTTCTATAGCGTTTTCTTTATCCTTGATGGACATGAAAATAACGCCATCTTCTTCTACATTTTTATTGATTTCCATTCTATTCTTCCTCTGGTTTCACTGCCCAGCCAAATATCTTCCATTTGCCTTCATCATCTTTTCTCAAAATGAACTGGTAAATATAGTTGCTGCCTACAGTGCCATGCCTTAACAATATCTTACACTCGATCATCTGAGTCTTCTTGCCGTCAAGTTCCCTGATAACCGGATCTCTGGTAATAACAGTATAAAGAGGAATTGAATAATCCTCATCCCTCTTCTGCTTAACATCAAGCTTCATCACACCTTCAAAATTCGCATTCTGCGCAAGAAAATCCTCATCCATAAGGCCCCTGAGAACCTTAAGCATGTCATCCTCCTGCTTCTCCGTGTAAGTCTCTTTATACAGAACCTGCAAAATCTTGGTGTACAGCTCAACAACCTGTATTCCGTCTGATGGATATTTCTTATCCAGATCCGTCGTTGTAATTCCGTCAACAACGGTAAGCACATAGTCATCCCCGGTCTTGGGCTTTTTATTTCTGACAATCACCAAAAAGATGCCTCCAACAAAAATAGCACCAAGAAGGCATAATACAATTGATTTTATTATAGCTGACTTTGTACTTTCTTCCATTTCCCCTCTTTTCTGCCGTCAATCTTTCTTCCTCATCAAAAGACATAACGACATCACCCTCATAAAATCATTAGTCCTCAAATCTAAGTTCTACGCTTCTTCCATCCTTGGCTGCCTTGGTATTTGCAAATATCTTTCTGGTATCAGGCAAAAATTCTGATGGATTTACAAGTGACGGGCTGTAGTGAGTAAGCCACATCTCTTTTACCCCGGCATCCCTCGCCATTTTGGCAGCCTCATAAAACGTCATATGCTTATATTCTCTGGCCTTGGCCTGCTTATCAGGCTCGCCATACATTCCCTCGCAGATGAAAAGATCTGACTCTGCAGCGTTACGTACAATACTGTCTGTAGGTCTTGTATCAGTAGTATATGTGAGCTTAATACCCTTTCTAGCATCCCCAAGAACCATGTCAGGAGTAATTACCCTGCCATCATCAAGAGTATATGTTTCTCCCTTCTGAAGGCCATTCCAGTAACGTTTGTCGATTCCTGCAGCCATCGCAGCTTCAACATTAAATTTACCCTGTCTCTTAAGGCTCATGCTATAGCCATAACAGGTAATATTGTGATTAACCTTAAATGCAGTAACTGAAAAGCCAGGCATTCCCTCTATTTCAAAGGTTTCCTCATCCGTAGTCAGTTCTTTAAACTTAATTTCAAAAGGAAGTTCAGGTGCAATAACCCTGAGCGCATTAACTATTCTCTCAACTCCCTTGGGTCCAACTATCAAAAGAGGTTCCGTCCTCTCTGCATTTCCCATTGTAAGAAGCATTCCCGGCAAACCACTTACGTGATCAGCATGAAAATGAGTAAAGCAGATAACATCAATAGGCTTGGAGCTTAGCCCCTTCTTTTTCATTGCTATCTGGGTAGCTTCTCCACAGTCTATAAGTACACATTTTCCGTTGTATCTCACCATAAGTGAAGTGAGATATCGGTTTGGAAGCGGCATCATTCCGCCGGTTCCAAGTAAACAAACATCTATCATAAATCTTATTTTCCTTACTAATAAATCCTATTACTGTTCCTGTTCAAGACGCTTCCAATAAATCGCAGCATCCTCCTTGGGCTCGTCATAAAATCCCGGACGAATTCCTTCACTCTTAAAGCCAAGCCTCTCATAAAGTCTTATGGCATGCTCATTGCCGGCTCTAACTTCCAGTGTATAATCCTTGATGCCTATTCCTCTGCCTCTTTCAAGGAGTTGTTTGAGCATCTTGTAGCCAATTCCTTCTCCGCGACAATCTCTTGCAACTGAGACATTTGTAACTTCACCGTCTCCGGAAATATTCTGTACTCCGCACATTCCGACAACTCTTCCGGCTTTCTCAGCCACAAGATAAAAAGTGTCATCCCTTGTAAGCGCGTCAAGCAGCTGCTTGCCATTCCATGCCTCCTTGCCAAGGTTCTCTTTTTCCAAAAGAGCTGCATCATCAATATCCTCAGCAGTCATAGGCCTGATCCTGACAATTCCCGGAGTTTTACGCGATTCGAGCTTTCTCTTTTCCCTGTCTTCTGCTATCTTCCCGCTATCCTTCTCTTGAGCCTCTCTCTCAGCCTGGGATAATCTCAGGTACTCAGGAGCAAACTCGTCACCGGAAATCATGCGTCCCTGAGCCGCATACTGCATTGCGAGCGCCACAAGGGCTGCTCCACTCTGCCTGTTCTGATGCATAGGTGCAATAGAATACGGCACCTTGAGAAGTTTCTCAAGCTCATCGTGGTACGCCGGAATTCCGTCTCCCAAAAGGACTACAGGCTTACCTATTTCATTGATCCGTCCTACAATATCCTCTATTGATGTTGCAAACTGCTCATGAATAACCTGCATATCAAAGGTTCTCTCGAAGCTCTTTCCTTCAGGAGTATTGGGCACAAAGGTATAGAGCCCGGTATAGACTTGCTTCCTCTTAGCGTCCATCATAGGGCATATTATCTTCTCAACGCCATAGAGATTATATGCAATTGCGTCAACTGTAGGTATAGGAATGATCGGCTTATCAAGTGCAAGTGCAAGTCCCTTGGCCGTAGCACTTCCTATACGAAGCCCGGTAAAAGACCCCGGTCCCTTAGCCACAGCTATCGCATCGATGGTTGACAGGTCAAGATTGATCTTACTTCTGATGTCTTCCATCATAGGCATTAAAATCTCTGAATGTGTTGTTTTGTACTGGATTGAGAACTGGGAAACAAGCATATCGCCATCTGCAACAGCCACAGCTCCCACAAGTCCAGATGTATCAATTCCTAATATTTTCATACTCAACTCTTATCTATTATTTATTTCTTGGTCATGGTTATCAAACGATAGTCAAAACCTTTTTCCAGATTCTTCTCTATAACAATTTCAGTATAATGTTCAGGCAATAGCTCTTCTATAAGATTGGCCCACTCAACAAAGCAGATTCCATCTCCATAGAAATAGTCCTCATAGCCTATCTCATCCATCTCGCTTACATCACCAATTCTGTAGACATCAAAATGATAGAAAGGTATTCTGCCCTCATCATACACCTGTAATATCGTAAAAGTAGGGCTGCTGACAGGTCCCGTAATACCTAGTCCCTTCGCAACTCCCTGCGTCAGCACGGTTTTGCCGACACCAAGGTCACCAACAAGTGTATAAACCATTCCCGGTTGGGCGTTCTCTCCTATTCTTCTGCCTATTTCAAAGGTTTCCTGCGCGCTGAATGTCTCATGCTTAGTTACAATTTCCATACAAACCTCGCTAAAAAACTATTTTTCCACTTGTAGTATACCACAAAACACTATACTCTGACTTCTTATAAAAAAGGCGATGAAAAAGGCGCCCATCAAGGACGCCTTATCTGTAAGTCAAATATTCTAATTATCTCCCACTCTTGATTGCAGACTCAAGCTTCGTTGTTTGCTACCTTCTTGGGAACTGCCATCTGATCAGCCTTAAGGATTGGGCTGAGCTGCTTATATACAAGGAATGTGATGGCTGAATCCGCAACTCCTTTAACAAGGTTAAATGGTGCAACTGCAAACAAACAGAATGTAAATACATTTGAAATTGCAGGATTTATCGCTGCTCCCATTTGAATAAATGCATCAATGCCGCTTCCAAACATTATCGCATAAGCAGGAAGAAGGAAGAAAGCATTAAGTGTTGAGCCTACAATAGCAATTGTAAGTGTACCTACAAGGCAGCTGATAAGTGCAACCTTTCTGGTTTTCTTGAATCTGTAGATGATAGTTGCAGGAAGAATAAAGGCAGCACCAACAACAAAGTTAGCAATTTCACCAACAAATCCTGATGTTGTTCCCTGAATGATAATGTTAAGCGCTACCTTGATAAACTCGATCATAACACCAACCATCGGACCGGCAGCAAATCCACCGATAAGCGCTGGAATATCACTAAAATCAAACTTATAAAAAGATGGTGCAAATGGAAGCGGAAACTCCAGGAACATAAGAACAAATGCTATGGCAGAGAATACGCCGATAATGGCCACTCTCCTGATGCTGAACATTTCCTCGCTTCTTCCGGTTCTCTCTTTTTCCCTCTTGCTTGCAATCTTCTCAACAACTACTGTAATAGCAATAGCTCCTACAACCAGTAGGACAAGTGCCAGGAATGTACCAAGGTTTCCCCTGATCGTGTCAAATAGTGTCTGTGTTTCTTTCATTTTTTCTCCTTTTCTCCATCGGGTTTGGAATTCAAGGGAAAAGAAAAAGCTCCAAGTCTGCAATACCTAGACCCGGGGCTACCACAAAATAAATAATATTTCGCATTCTTCTCTCATCCAGACTCTACTGTCGGTTTTGGAATCGCACCAAATCAGCCACTTAAGTGGGTCGCGGACTATACCGCCGGTTGGGATTTTCACCCTGCCCCGAAGAATTATATTTTATATAATTTATATTATGCTTTTCCTACTCTACTTGTCAACACCAAAACGCTAAAATATAATATGAATTAAATTAGCGTGCTTTTTTGCGCGCAATAACGGAGCGAATATGAAAAAGATTTTTACCAAAGATCTACTTCCCGGCATGGTTCTTGCTTCAAAAGTAGTCACCGAAAATCTTAATATAATTTTAAATAAAGGAGCAGTCCTTGATGAGGCTGCGATTGCAAAGCTTACCTTCTATTCAATATATGAAGTAGAAGTTGAAGATGAAAGTATCTATTCAGATCCCGATGATCCGGAGTATGTCGGACTCACATCTTCTGAACGTCTTCGCAGATCACCTGAGTTCAAATCTTTTAAGCATGACTTCGAGCTTTGTGCACATAAATTCGAAAATGCGATGAAAGACATTGTTGCTGGCAACACCGCAATAGACACAGATTTGCTGTTAGCTCCCGTGTACAGTCTTCTTAAAAAGGGCAAGACCACTTCCGACGTATTTATTATGCTCAATAATCTTAGAGACTATGATGATGCCACTTACACACATTGCATCAATGTTGCTCTTTCATCTAATATTCTCGCTCAATGGCTCAGATGGAGCGATGAAGAAATTGAGACAGTCACATTATCAGGACTCTTTCACGATATTGGCAAAATATGTATACCGGAGGAAATAGTTACCAAGCCCGGAAAGCTAAATCCCGAAGAACTCGCAATAATGAGGACTCATCCTCAGAAAGGATATGATGCCATCAAAACTCTGGACATAAGTGTACATGTCAAAAATGCTGCTCTTATGCACCATGAAAGATGTGATGAATCCGGCTATCCCGCCAAATTAACAGCTCCTCAGATAGATAAATTTGCCAAGATTGTTGCAATTGCCGACGTGTATGATGCCATGACAAGTGCCAGATACTATCGCAAGGCAATGTGCCCTTTTATAGCGCTTCAGACTCTTGAGGATGAAGGTCTTCAGAAATACGATGCAGAAATGATCATCTGCTTTTTGCAAAACATTGTCAATACATATCTGCAGTCAACTGTAAGACTTAACACAGGCGAAATCGGAGAAATAGTTTTCATAAACAAGACTTTTCTTGCTAAACCGACAATCAAAATCAGCGATGATTACATTGACCTGAGTAAATGCCCAGGAGTTTATATTAAAGAATTATTGTAAGCTAAAAACCTGCTAACTGTCATATGACAATTAGCAGGTTTATTATTCTTTATTTATGCATGTTTCATTTTAAATTTCTGTTCGTCTCTGTCAGAATCAACCTTCTCGATAATACCACCAAGATCTCTAATCTTCTGATCAAAATCTTCATAGCCTCTCTCAATGTATTTGATATCTTCAACAGTAGAATAACCTTCTGCAGTAAGCGCCGCAATTACAAGTGCAGCTCCTGCTCTAAGGTCAGGTGCTGAAACTACAGCTCCTGTATATTTGTCCACACCCTCAATAATAGCAGTGCTACCTTCAACCTTGATACAAGCTCCCATTCTGGTAAGCTCATCTACGTATTTGAATCTATTCTCAAAAATACTCTCTGTTACAATACTGATACCACTTGCAAGTCCAAGTGCAACTGTAATCTGTGGCTGCATATCTGTCGGATATCCAGGATATGGAAGTGTCTTGACATGAGTATTCTGAAGTCGTCTGGTCGCCACTACTCTAACTGCATCATCTGACTCGTGAACCTGACATCCCATCTCAATAAGCTTGGCGCTGATTGATTCCAGATGCTTGGGGATAACATTCTTGACAGTTATATCTCCCTTGGTAGCAGCCGCTGCAAGCATAAAGGTTCCTGCCTCAATCTGATCGGGAATAATAGTATATTCCGTTCCATGAAGTCTCTCAACGCCCTTGATCCTGATAACATCAGTACCTGCGCCCTTAATATTGGCACCCATACTGTTGAGGAAGTTTGCAAAATCAACTACATGAGGCTCCTTGGCTGCATTCTCGATAATAGTCTTACCTTCTGCCATAGTAGCCGCCATCATAATGTTGATAGTAGCTCCAACACTCACTACATCAAGATAAATATGACTTCCAACAAGTGCATCAGCATGTGCATCAATAATGCCATGCTCAATATTAACTGTAGCTCCAAGAGCTGTGAATCCCTTAATATGCTGGTCAATAGGACGAAGTCCGATATTACATCCGCTTGGAAGAACAACTCCTGCCTGCTTGTATTTACCAAGAAATGCTCCAAGAAGATAATAAGATGCTCGAATCTTCTTGATGTAATCTTCGATTGTAAAATTGCGTACTGCAGAAGCATTGATCTTGACAGAATGTCTGTCTACTCTGTCTACATGTGCTCCGGTACTCGCTATAGCCTGAAGCATCGCGTTAGTATCTGACTCATCAGGCATATTATCTATATAGACGGTCTCATCAGTCATGGTAGCTGCTGCCAGAATAGCCAAAGCAGCATTTTTGGCGCCACCAATCTCCACTTCACCTACAAGTGGATTGCCGCCCTTTATTACATATTTTTCCATAAGCAACCTCTCTGTTGCATCCGTATCAATTTATAGTCAAACAAACATTAGTTATATCACAAACATATTCATTTGTAAAACTTGTTGCATTTACCCAATAAAAAGCATACAACTTATTTTGTTTTAATTCAAATAATTAAGCGGATTAACCTGTGATCCATTGATCAAAATTTCAAAGTGAAGGTGCGGTCCGGTTGAAACACCTGTGTTTCCGGACAAAGCAATCTTCTGTCCCTGTGAAACCTTCTGCCCAACAGAAACAAGGACTTTGGAAAGATGGCCATATCGTGTTTCTCTGCCATCTGCATGTCTGATATAAACACAGTATCCATATCCGCTTCCCCATCCGGCACGTGTTACAGTTCCGGAAGAAGATGCAACAACAGCTGTTCCGACAGGCGTAGCCCAATCGACACCCTTGTGGTAAGTACTTGCTCCCTTCTTTGGCGCACTTCTGCGTCCAAATCCCGAAGTCAGTCTTCCGCCGGAAATAGGCTTAATATATGTTGGAGGCACTATTGTTCCTTTTTCTACAATCTTAGGAACAGCAGGGTAAGTAACTTCCTCTTTTTCTATTTCTCTTGAAACTTCACTATTATCTGTGTAACTTACCAGCGCAACTACCTTACGATGACCTGCTGACGGTTCCTGTATAACCTTGGACTGAGTAGTATACCACGAATCATTATCGATATACTGAACTTCAGCTTCATAATCTTCCTCGTAGTAATCCTGTACAGTATACTCTACCGAAAGTTCAGGTTCAGGAACTGTGACAATAAGCTCATCTTCAGTACGGATTCTGGTAAACTCGTCGGTAAGAGACTCATTCATAGCTATAAGATCTGCAACAGTAAGATTATACTCAAGCGCGATTGAACTAAGAGTATCGCCTGATTTAACTTCATATATCTGATTGGTCTCTTTATCCTTGGTCACTTCATCGATAGCTGTAGATAGATCTGTGAGCTCTTCAGAAGGAAGATAGCTTTCTACTATCTCAACCTTGTCTGCAAAATCTATAGATTGAAGGCCAAGCTTGTAATCACTAAAGTCCTTGTCATAAGCAAGTGGTGTTGCTTCATTTACAATCTGAGAAATGGTTTCAAAAAAGCCTGCCTCAGGCATACTGGTCTGGGCCTGCTCCTCTTCTCTTTTAACTTCTTCCTTACTCTGAACAAGGGTAGTTAGAACATTAACCTCTCTGCCCGGATCCATTACAAGCTTAACATCATACTGATCCTCAGTATCGTAGTGAGAAAGAGCTGTCTCTAAGAGCTCCATTACCTCATCTATACTGGCAAGATTTACCGCAAACTCATTAATCTTAATGGAATAAGCTCTGTTGAGCGTGCTCTTCTTGTTATTATCAAGAACAGCCTTCATTCTGTCTGCTACAACATTTGGAGACTCAACAGTTCCCCAGATTACATTGCTGCCTTCGACCGAAATGTTGGATGTAGCAAGAGTCAGTTCATCTGTGCTGTCAGATATTGCCTTTCTGGCAATTCTAAGAGCACTATATGCATCATTTCTAGATTCTACAGTGCCAACCTCTGTGCCGTTCAATATGACCTTGAAAATGTTATTTCCACCCTTTTGATACTTAACCAGGCTTGGCATGAATAAAATCCACACAGCAATGATCACCAAGGATGAATGTAAAAACCATATTTTAATCTTGTTTCTAAAAACAGTATTACTCAAACCCATAAATCAAAAAATCTTTCTAACATAATATACGTATAAAAGCCGTTCTTTAGATGATACCAAGAAAACGGAGAATATTAAATACCAAATCTGCAATTACAAGAACCATGGTAATAATTGTTAGTGGTAAAAGTGCACTATTCTTAGTCTCTACAGATACCTGTAAAGTCTCAAGTCTATTCTGCAGATCCTTAATATCTTCCTTACTCTTATCCTGGCTCTTTTCAATAACAGCCTGAACATTTCTATATACCTGAACACCTACATCATGAATCTTGGTATCACTCTCTTCAAGTTTCTGCTTGTATGCTTTGTAATCTTCCTGCATCTCTTTGAGCTGATTCTTATAATCATCAGAATCATTTCTCATTTCTTCAAGAATAGCCTTGTATTCTACAGAAGCCTGCTTGATTTCTTCAAGCTGCTGCCTATAATGCTCAGCCTCCTGCTTGATTCGCTGCGCTTCTGCAGCCTCTGCCTGTGAATTGGCTCTGATGATATCCTGTGCGCTGATCTTCTCAGCAAGCTTGTTCATGAAGTTCTCCACTTTATTATTCCTCCCAGCAAAGCGCCTACGCGGCTTATTATTCAGTAATTTCCCCATTTCGCAGCGTGCGCAAAATTAGCAACAATGACATTGTACAGTTTTTATGCAATATTAACAAGTTTATAGCTACGTTTTATCGTTTATTGTACAATTTTACTATTCGTTCATTCTTTGTTCATAATTTGTTAATAATTAAATTGTATAGTATTTACATAGCCGAAAGCAATACGGCTACTGACAAACGAAAGATAGATTTTTTCATAATAGGGTAGGTGCGGGCGACTGTATCTACCCACTCCTCATTTTGTGACCCTTTTGAGTCAAGCGAATAAAATTCAAAAAGCAGATAGCAAACTTGTTTAGCTAGATGCTTTTTTATTTTATTCATTTGGCGAATAGCTCAAACGAGGAAATGCTCTGCATTTCCGAGTCTTGACTCAAAAAGGCCAATTCATTTTCTTACGCACTCAGCAGCAAGTGCTTCGCCCATTAATCTTCATTTCCCCTCAAGTGCCAGAATTTCCTCATTAAGAGACAGCATTCTCGCGTCGAGGCTTGCAACCATCTTGGCACATTCGTGCAGCTCAGAATTTATATGAGTCGGAGCTTTACCCTCAAACTTATATTGAATTTTATGCTCTAAAGATGCCCAGAAATCCATTGCAACAGTTCTGATCTGTATCTCAACCTTAACGTTAACAATCCTGTCGGACAGATATACCGGCAGAGAAACTATCATATGATAACTCCTGTATCCACTGGGCTTAGGGTTCATGATGTAGTCCTTGACTGTAAGGACCTGAATATCCTTCTGATTACTGATCATCTCAGCAATCTTGTAAATATCAGATGTAAATGAACATATGATTCTAACGCCTGCTATATCATTGACGTAGCGGACCATATTGCCGATAGTAGACTCGTAGCCATTTCTCTTGAGCTTTTTAACTATACTCTCAGGACTCTTGAGTCTTGCCTTGGTATGCTCGATCGGGTTATATTTATGTACCTCCTGAAATTCCTCGTTGAGAATCTCTATCTTGGTAGTAATCTGCTTGAGTGCAGAGTTATAAAGGAGGTTAACTTCCTCCCAGGTGTTAATATCATCAGAAATCTTTATATTGCTTCCTGCAAGATCCAGTTCCATAAATACCCCCGCTTGTAAAACAATTACTGTTTATCAATTCCAATATTCCTTGTTAAGACTACAAGCTCTGACAAAGCCCTTAGGCAGTTTCTTATAGTTTCTTCCCAGCTTGTAACCAACAAATCTGCAACCGCACATAATAATATAATGTGGGATCATATAAGCCTTGCCGATATGTCTGAAATGCTGAATAGTCTGAACCACCATCTTTTTGCCTTCTGATTCAGAACTGATTCCTCCAAATACTTCCGGGTGATCAGTCTGTGAAACTCCAAGATCAAAATTACGGTGAAACTGCTGTGCACATGAATAGTTATGTGAATGGATCACCCCGGCTTCCGGCACATAGCAAATAGCATATCCTCTCTGGCATGCATTTCCAGCATAAACCATGTCCTCATTAAAAATAGTCTTATGAGTAAACCCACCAATCTCGTTATATATATCACGTCTGTACATGGCACATACATTTGAGCAAAAGTAAGTCTTGATGCCAAGCTTTTCAACATCCTTCTGAGTCTTCTTCATGGGCTCATTCGGATAATTGAATTTTCTGGAATAACGTTCTGCAAGATTACAGTCAGTTTTGGGATACTGTCTTGCATAAGCTGCTGCCACATCGTCATCCAATGCCTTGATAAGACTTGAGATAAGCATCTTATCCTTGGGGAAGGCATCCTGAGTCATCATAAGGAAACAATCCGCATCAGATAATAAAACACCCTGATTTCTGGTCTCGCCATGGTCAAACTCCGCCTTAGTAACATGTTTGACTATGATATTGTCGTACTTATCCTGAGGATTTTCTTTGCTGGAAGTAATCAGATCTGTCCAGTATTTTTCCTCAGTATTCATTATAATGATATGCTCTGGTCTGACAGACTGTCTCTCCAGATCATCAATCAGCCTAAATACAGATATATCAGGTTTGTAGGTGGGAATAATTACATCTACAGTTTTCATACACACTCCAAAATTTAATTTATGAAAAAAGGAGCGAGGTCATATAAACCCAGCCCCTTTTATTTTATCAATTTTTGCAAAAAATTTCAGTTAATTAAGATAAGAACTTGTATCAGAATGAATTTTTTCACTGTACTTCTTAACATCATCAGAAACAGTATATTCTGAATCCTCGAAAAGGAACTGGTGAAGCCACTTAACATTAGACTCAAGATCTACAGCTACAACGCAGCTACCCTTCTTACCAATTGTTCCTGTTGCACGCATTGATTCCTCAGGGAATCCATTATTGTCAACAACTTCATAATTGGCAATATTCTTGAGAAGATCAAGAATCTCACTAAGATCAAGTGAAGTATAGGTCTCTCCAAATGCCTTGTTGGCAACAGTCTCAAGCTGTGAATAGCTCATGTTCTTGGCCTTGTCAAGACAAGCCATAAGTACTGTTCTCTGTCTCTCAGCACGTTTGAAGTCATCGCCTGCTGTATATCTGATACGGCAGTAAGCAGTAGCCTGAAGTCCGTTAAGAGTCTGAAGTCCTGCACTCTGAACAGGTGTGTAATCCATCTTGAGTTCCTGAGCCATAGTAGCCTGGTAGTTATTAAGATGAGATATCTCAGCATCTGTTACCTCGATTGGCACACCTCCAAGAGCATCAACTACATCTGTAAGTCCTCTGAATCCGATAGTGATAAAGTCTGCAATATCCATATCAAGGTTCATGTTGAGCATTGAAATAGCCTGCTCAGGACCGCCTTCTGCATAAGCCGCATTACACTTTGTGTACTCATCATTACTAAGGTTAAGATATGTATCACGATAAACTGAGCAAAGCTTAACTGCACCTGTATCATTGTTGATAGAAGCAATGATGATCGTATCTGTTCTGGTCTTCTTGGTAAGTTCTCCCTCACGTGAGTCAACGCCAAAGAGCGCTATGTTGGTATAGCCCTTCATCTCTTTGTTCTCTGCTACCGTCTCACTGATACTCTTATTGATCACTTCTTCATTCATGTTAACCTTACCAACCTTGGTAACGTCAACCTTGAAGAACACCTGGTATGCTACAAATAATAAAACGCATGCTACAGCAACTTCTGCTAAAACAAGAATAATTCCAAGCTTCTGATTCTTCTTTTTCCTGCCGCCTCTTGATCCGCCATTTCCTGAAGATCTTCCTGATCTTGATGAAGAATTTCTTCCAGAAGATGTTCTACCGGATGAGCTTCTCGATGAACCGTATGAAGCACTTCTGCTGCCTGATGCACTTCTTGATCCGTTTCTGCTACTTGAAGAGCTTCTTGATGATTCTGATGATCTTCTGCGAGCAGGTCTGTCATCATAATCATAGTCATCCTCGTAGTAGTCATCTCTGCGTCTACTGTCTCTACTATCTCTGTTGTCCCTGTATCTATCGTCTCTTGAACTTCTCTGAGATGGTCTTCTGTCATCTCTATCGTAGTACTCGTCGTCACGATTTCCCATTTAAAAATCCTCCCAACAAAAATAAATGTTGCTTGTATGACTTTCTAATAACACAGCCACCAAGCCTAGCCATAATTCATTTCCTAAAAAAGAAAAGGTGGTATGACAATTTCACACCACCTTACATTTTGCCACAACTATTCAAATTATACAAGAAATCTTTGACGACCGGTCAATAAGCATTTTTATTTACGAAGCCATATCTGATAGTTCCCAGTATTATCTTCATATCAAAAGTCATAGACCAGTTCTCTATATAATAAATATCATAGTCAATTCTCTTCCTGATCGAAGTATCGCCCCTGTATCCATTGATCTGTGCCCAGCCTGTAAGTCCGGGTCTTACCTGATGCTTGACCATATACCTTGGAATCTGTTCCTTGAACTTCTCAACAAACTGAGGTCTTTCAGGCCTCGGCCCTACAAGACTCATCTTGCCAAAGAAAATGTTAAAGAACTGAGGCATCTCATCGATACTTGTCTTTCTCAGAAGAGCTCCAACCTTTGTAACTCTAGGGTCATTCTTGGTTGTCCAGCCTTTCTTTTCCTCAGCTTCTGACTGAACCTTCATAGTCCTGAACTTGTACATCATAAATGGCTCGCCGTTAAGCCCTATCCTCTCCTGCTTGTAGATTATAGGTCCTTTACTGGTCGCCTTAACAGCAATAGCCGCAGCCAGCATAACCGGTGAAAAAAGAATGATTGCAAGAAGCGAACCAACTATATCAACCAGTCTCTTGGACATTCTGTTAAAGGAATTAGTGAGCGGCACATACCTGATATTGATAACAGGAAGTCCCTGAACATCCTCAGTATACGGATTACTCGGGAAAAGAGATGAATAATCCGGAATAAACTTGGTATGAACACCGGATTTCTCACACTGGGCAACGAGCTCTTCAAGCCTGTCGTAATCATTCAATGGAAGTGTGATAGTGATCTCATCATATCCTCCGTTTGCAAGATAATCGCCGAGCTGGTCTATCTTGCCGACAACCTTGACGCCGTGATAGCTGGTATCCACCGGCACAAAATCATCAAGAATACCCGCTACATCATATCCCCATTGAGGATTCTCAAGTATCCTGCTGATATATCCTTCCGCAGCCCTTGAATATCCAACCAGTAGAATATGCTTGATATTATAACCTTTTTTCCTGATATACCTGAGAAACTTACGAAGAAGACCATGTGCTATAGTCGTAACTATCACATTTATTATCGCAAAGATGGCGATCATGGTTCGCGAGAAGTCGTTCTGCTTGAGCATGAACAGTATTACGTAGAACCCGATCACACCCACAATATTAGCCTGAACTATATCAACAAATTCATCCCATAGCTTGAGCGCTCTTCGGGATGTATACAGATTTACAAGATAATACAGAAAAAGAAATCCGGGCACCAAAAAATACAGCGCAGAAAAGTAGGTCTCCATCGCAAGGTGACCAGCTGGATTTCTGTCGCCGATAAATGACTCGAACTTGATATAATATGACAACATGTAAGAACCGGCAACAAGCAGCCCGTCCACCACAACATGTGCCCTATTCAAATGTGTCTGGTTGTCTTTGATCATCTATATGCCCCAAGTCACAGGACTACTGAAGACGCCTCACGCAGTTAGCCCATAGTTCAAGCTGCAGCCAAAGGCTATTTACAATCTGTCTGCCGCCGAACCTGACTCTTTTATCTGAATTAGTAATAATCTTGGAAAATCCTTTAGAAAGGCCTCGTAAATGAGCCTTCCCCAACCCTTTTCTCACATAGAAAATATGCTTAATTATAACACCTGCCAGAAATAATGGAAGATTTATTATTATCTGGAGGGCATTCATGTTTTTATAGATAAAGTATAAGTTATTAGCTGCAGTTAATTCAACCTTAAATGCATTGTGCCTTGAACCACTGCTGCCGCTTCCAACATGATAGACTATCGCCCCCGGTTCCATCACATTGTCATACCCATATAATCTTGCCCTATAGCCTACATCAACATCTTCCAGATAGCAGAAGTGCGCTTCATCAAAGTATCCGATTTCCTCAAACACTTCTCTTCTGTACATGGCAGCACCTGCACAGGCGCTTGTTACATTTATTCTTCTGGAATACCTGGAATTGTCCTTATCCTTGGAAGGCGCAAAGGCCCAGCCAAGTGCGCAGTAATAGTCTCCTGCATCGTCAATAAGATGTGGTTCCTTTATCTGAAGCATCTTGGCCTGAACACTAAATACAGATTTCTTTTTATCAAGAACCTTCACAAGGGCTTCTATAACGCCCTCTTCGCATACAGTATCATTATTCAAAAGAAACACATATTTAGCTCCGGTCTCTTTAATGCCGACATTCACAGCATTTGCAAATCCTGTATTATCTGAAAGGCCTATTATCTGAACCTCCGGGAAATCTCTTTTAACTACAGAAATACTCCCATCAGAGGATCCATTATCCACCATGATAACTTTAAAGTCCTGAAATGACTGCTTTCTAAGACTTTTTAAGCAATCACCCAGATACTTTTGTCCGTTATAATTCGGAATTATGACCGCAACAGTTTCCATCAATCAATCCTCTGAACAGCCCTTGGGTCCCACACAACCCTATAGCCCTTTTTCCTAATTTCTTCACATAATCTATAGCTGAGTTCTACTATCTCTTCCTGGTTAAAAGAGATGAATCTGTCATCCGCAGCCTGCCAGGAAGCGTGCTTACCTGCCTCTTTACTCAACTTAGCTTGAGATAAGGCTTCATGAAACTTATCTTCATATTTGATACCGGTGACCTGCTCATAAAGTGGGATGAGCTCCGGTCTCACAGAAAGGCATCTGATATCAACCGCTGCACAATCCTGCTGAAGAACAGCCCTGTGCTGAATTCCGCCGCTATAGCCTTCAGGAAGATTAGCATACATCAATGTTTTATCCTTGGCATATGCCCCACCAACAATCCTGCCTCTTTTGCTGAGGATCTTACCTCCTATGCAGCCCACATCTCTCCTTCCGGCAAAGATATCAGGTACATAATTTATGCGGTAAAAGCCCAAGTGCTGCAACGGCTCAACCTCAGCACTTATACCATATCTTTTCATAAGATCCGCCAAGGCATTCTTGCCTGCTTCATAAGCGTAAGTCTTACTTGCAGGATTAGCTGCCGTAGAATTCTTATGACACCTCCAGTGGTACAAAACCTTTCCTATATGTACTATCTGCCCGGAGGCCATAGGCATTTCAAGAGTGGCCTCTGCTGTAGCTCTGAGGAATAAGTCAAAATCCTGAGCTCCGTCATATTTTGAGCGAAGCTTGAGACGCTTTATAACATCTGACCTCATCACAGTAAAATGGCAGATATAATTGTTGGACATGAGATAGTCCATATTAAAAGATGGCTTGGGATTATGCTCAAAATAGCTGTTTCTATCGCCATCATATTTATCTTCATCAGAATAGATCAGACGAACCGGACAGTCCTGATATCTTGATAATTTGTTCTGTTTCATACTCTTTCTGATAACACGCGACATTTCATAAAGAGCATCAGGTGTCAGAATATCATCGTGATCCAAAAGACCTATATAGTCTCCCTGAGCTTTCTCAAGCCCTCTGTTAGTATTCTCGGATATCCCATCATTCTTATCCAGATGATAGTACTTGATCCTCGGGTCCTCATCTGCATATTCCCTTGCAACATCTGAAGTGCCAAGTGAAGCATCAGCAAGAACCAGTTCCCAGTTTCCATAGGTCTGAGCTATAACAGAATCAATCATCTCCTTGAGATATTTCTCCGGAGTATTAAAAAGAGGAACTACTATACTAAATCTTACGCAGTTCCCCGCCTCAGCAAGGAGCTTGTACTCCCGCTTCTGTTCCTGAAGCACCTCTTCAGAAAGAGGTACATAATCATATTTATCTTTAATGTTGTCTGAAACACGTTCAAGGGCAGCAAAAAATGCGGCCCTTGTACCATTGCGTTTCTGATATGCAATTGTCTTGCGGACCGCATTTCTTATACCCATAAATATTCCTCGCTTAATAAGCTATTATTCTCAGCCAATTACAGCCTTTACAGCATCTGTAAGTTCTTTCTGAAGCTTGTCAGCATCCTCAAGTCCTGTTCCCTTAACGCCCATGTAGAACTTGATCTTAGGCTCTGTTCCTGAAGGTCTTGCGCAGCACCATGCATCGTTATCAAGAGCAAAGTACAGAACGTTTGATGTAGGAAGCCCTGTCTGTCCTTCCTTGCCGGTAGCCATATCAAGAGTCTTGCCTGTCTTGTAATCTCTGAACTCCACTACCTTGAATGAACCAAATTCCTTAGGAGGATTGCTGCGAAGTCTGTCCATAAGTGCGGCGATCTGTTCAGCACCCTCTTTGCCCTTCATAGTGATTGAATACTGGCCTTCCTTGTAATAGCCGTACTCCTCGTACATGTCGATCATGGCATCCCATACGCTCTTGCCCTGCTTCTTGTAGAAAGCAGCAAGCTCGCACAGCATCATAACTGCAACAACAGCATCCTTATCTCTTGCATGTGTTCCTGCAAGACATCCATAAGACTCCTCAAGACCAAATACATAGTTGTGAGACTGGCCATTCTGCTCAAACAGCTTGATCTGCTCACCGATGTACTTAAATCCTGTAAGTACTTCGATATAATGAAGGCCATATTTCTCAGCAACGACTCTGGCCATGTTTGTAGTAACAATAGTTGTAACAAATGCAGGATTAGCCGGCATTGTGCCTGTAGCCTGTCTCTCACGAAGAATATAATCTCCGATGAGCATTCCTGACATATTACCTGTAAATGCTACATATTCGCCTGTCTTGTTATCTTTAGCATAGATACCAAGTCTGTCAGCATCAGGATCTGTAGCAAGAACGATATCAGCATCCTTCTCCTTGGCAAGCTTAAGAGCAAGTTCGAAAGCCTTAGGATCCTCAGGGTTAGGATATGCAAGTGTTGTAAACTCAGGATCAGGAAGCTCCTGCTCAGGAACTACGAATACATTCTTAAAGCCAAGCTCTTTGAGAACACGTCTGACAGGAAGGTTACCTGTTCCATGGAATGGTGAATAAACGATTGTAAACTTATCAGCCATCTCATCGATAACATCCTTGTGGATGATCTGCTTCTTGAGCTCAACCATATACTTATCATCGATTTCTTCGCCAAAGGATACATAAAGTCCTGCTGCAATAGCATCTTCCTTGGACATAGTCTTAACATCATGGTAATCAGTAATTGCCATTACCTCTGAAATGATTCCTGTATCATGAGGTGGTGTGATCTGAGCGCCATCCTCCCAGTATACCTTGTATCCGTTGTACTCAGGCGGATTATGAGAAGCAGTGATCATTACACCTGCAATACATCCAAACTCTCTGAGTGCAAAAGAAAGCTCCGGTGTAGGACGAAGAATATCACTTACATATGCCTTGATTCCGTTAGCTGCAAGGCAAAGTGCTGTCTCATCGGCAAATTCAGGAGAAAACTTTCTGCAGTCAAAAGAAATAGCAACACCTCTCTTTGCTGCGTCAGCACCACCATTTTTCTTGATATAGTTAGCAAGACCCTGTGAAGCCTTACGAACTGTGTATTTATTCATTCTGTTAGTACCTGCTCCGATAACACCACGAAGTCCGCCGGTACCAAACTCAAGCTCTCTGTAAAATCTATCCTCTACTTCTGCCTCATCATTTCTGATAGAAAGAAGTTCCTGCTTGGTCTCCTCATCAAAATATGAATCACCAAGCCAGTATTCAAGCTGTTTCTTAGCATCACTCATTATTTTATCCTCCTCGTTATTTAAGATATCTGTAATCAAATATACACTGATATCATTTTCCTATATTCATTTCCCATACAAGATGATGCAGATGTCAAAATTATGTTTTGACATCTATATCATAAGATAGATTATATCATATATACAGGCCATTTATCAGTAACCCTTCACCGGTACTTGGCCTGTCCTGATAACACTTATAACTCTTATCCCCATATTTTACTGAGTTCTGAGGCTTGAGTATCCCTCAACATTCAGTGAGAAATCGCTGCGGTCAAGTGAGAAGTTCGGGTTGTAATATGGGTCTCCCTTATCCAGAACCTCTTTCCATTTGCTCCTGAAGTGCTCTGACTCTTTTTCATAGCGCTCCGCGTTCTTACCTTCCAGATCAAGTCCTCTTGAAAGTGACTCATAATGGAACAATTCAGCAAATGGTGTAAAGACATTAAGATAGCCTTTTTCTCTAAGCTTCAAGCAGAAGTCAACGTCATTTAGGCTTACAGCAAAGCCCTCATCAAGGCCTCCTACTTCATCGTACTTGGCACGGCTGATCATAAGACAGGCTCCTGTAACAGCACTCACATCCTGAGCGTAGCACAGTCTTCCCATGTATCCTAAGTTCATTCCTGCCTGTCCATAATGAGAATGTCCTGCAGTGCGATGAGCACCCAGCTTGAGAACAACACCTGCATGCTGGATCTTGCGGTCAGGGAAGTAAAGCTTACCGCCGACAGCGCCTACATCAGCCCTCTGAGCGTACATGAGTAGTTCTTCCATCCAGTTAACTGTAATAACCTGTGTGTCATTATTAAGGAGAATAATATACTCTCCGTCACTATGCTGAACACCGTAATTAACTACAGCAGAATAGTTAAATGGCGGTTTAGAACCATCCGCATTTAAGTGTGCACCATTTTCATAGAAATCAACGACTTTGACGATGTCCTTGAGCGAGCCGGTCTTAAGCTCCTCATAATAACCTTTGATCTCTGAGCCGGTGCTGCCGTTTTCTACAACAATGATCTCATAATTGTCATAGACAGACTTCTCATAAATTGAGCTTATGCATCTCCTTAGGTCTTCTGCATGTTCACAATTAGGGATCACAATTGAAATCTTGGGTGTTCCCATAACTTCATAGGTGATCTTAAAGATCGTCTCAAAAGCTCTTGTGCTGGTAATCTTGAAGTGATCATATCCATGGCGCCTCAAATGATCAGCAACTGCACCTTTGGCTGCATCTATCGCATAAGGCTTGGCATTGATATCGGAAGCCACGCTTCCTGCATGAGATCTCCAATAGTACAAAAGCTTAGGCACGTGAACAATATGCTCAGCCCTGTCTGTAAGCCTCAGTATCATGTCATGATCCTGGCTGCCATCAAACTTGGTCCTAAAGAGCTCTGTACCATCTAAAAGAGTTCTCTTAAATACACTGAAATGGCAGATATAATTATTTGCCCTTAAATTATCAATTGCATAGTCAGGCTTAAAATGCATTGTGATCATCTTGTTGATGTCATCACCCTTGAAGGTAGTCTCATCGCAGTAGATATAATCTGCATTTTCCTCATTTATTGCCTTAACATACCAGTACAGAACCTCTGGATGAAGAATATCATCATGATCGAAAAGACCTATATACTCACCCTCTGCCATTTCAAGACAATGGTTGGTATTTCCAGATATACCTTCATTCTTCTCAAGCTTCATGTAACAGATTCTTCCGCCATTTCTGAAACTTTTTTCTTTTTCCTGATATTCCCTGACAATCCTGCTGACAAGCTCAATATGCTCAGCATCTGAGCCATCTGCCAGGCACAACTGCCAGTTTGAATAAGTCTGAGCTATTACAGACTCTATCATGTCACGCAGAAACTTCTCAGGTGTGTTATAAAGAGGAACCAAAATAGAAATCAGCGGCATTTTCTCAAATACAGCACTTTCCTGAGCCTTCCTCGTCTCTTCACTTGGAAAACTCTCAGTTCCATAATGAGTCATAGCTTTTTTCTCAATCTGCTTGTACTTGATCTTGGCTACAACTCCGCGAAGAGATCCCTGGTTTCTCACTCTGTCTCTCTGTCTTATAACCCAGTGCATCGCATTTCTGGCAGGAGTACTTGCCTTCCAGATTGGGTTATTCTTGATCCTGTCCAGTTTAAACTGCAGTTCCTGATTCTTATCCTCAAGCTCTGCAATCCTCTCAGCCAAATCTGCGCTCTTTAGTTTTTCACGCTCATAGGCTGACTTATAATCCATTTCACTCATTACTTATAAAAACTCCTGAAAATTTATCTCTTTACATGCAAAATATTAGGCACCCAGTTTACCAGTTTGAGCCTGCTGGTCCTGTCTATTGCAAGCATACCGATCTGATAGAATCCCGGTTCAAGCACTTCTTTTTTTATCTTGAGCTTGTAGCCTGTAAGATCAACATTTACCTGATCCTGAAGCCTTACCCTGATATCAGGTCTGTACCAGGTATAAATAGGAAAACTGTATACTTTAGGCCCTATAGGACCTGCTCCGCTTTCATTCCGCTCAACCTTTCGCAGAAGAAGCTTTTTATCAAAAAGAGCATTGTCAGAACCTATGACAAAGCTATATCCCTTCAGATAATAGCCTTCGTCCTGTCCCTCAGCTGTAACTCCATACAGCCAGTTATCAAGACTTCCATTATACTCGCAGCCAACTCTCAGACATTGATCCTCTCTTGCTCCACGGATACCTTTGTCATGAATAGTTACATTCGAGTATGCTATATCCTCAACAGGGACATAATCTTCCCTTGGGATAATAGCTGAAATAGTCTCATCTTCAGTAAGGTGCGGACTGTAAAAAGGATCCTCATTATATAAATACGCATGCCTTCTCATAAGGGTATCACCCTCAACTGCCAGTCTCTCCATCTTCTTGGGGTCAAGATTATCAAGACCTCTTGAAAGAGACTCATGATGTCGCAGGTAAATATGATTACAGCAAACGTTGTAATATCCCTTTTCAAATAGTGAATAGCAAAAATCCACGTCATTGAAGGCAACCTTTAGTTCTTCAGGGAATCCTCCGATCGCATTGAACTTCTGCCTGCTGATAAGAAGGCACGCCGCAGTAACACCAATATTATTGTGGATACCTCTGTTGTAACCAAAGTAATGACTCTTATTGTCATGCATCTTCTGAAGCTTATGCACAGGGCCTCGCCTTACATTGGCAATTCCTGCGTGCTGAATAAGATCAGTATCCGGATAAATAAGCTTGGCTCCAACCGCTCCAACATGCTTGAGCTGTGCCTGGGAAACAAGCTCTCTTAGCCACCCATCCTTGACGCACTCAATATCATCATTCAGGAAAAGAAGATAATCTCCCCTTGTATTCTTGGCGCCCTTGTTACACATAGCTGAGAAATTGAACTCTTCCAGCTTGTATAGATAGTTTATTTTAGTAAGACCGTTCTTAGCCGGAATCTTGCCTATGAAAACACCGTATCTTACACGGTTCTTGGCCTCTGAACCATTATCCAGAACCACTATGTCATAAGTAATATTGTCTTTATCACTGGTAGTTTCAACAATAGACTCAAGGCATCTCTTCAGAACTTCAGGATGATCCTTGGATGGGATAACAATGCTGACCGTAGTTGGTTTTAACAGCATATGCCTTGAATTGTGGAAGTTTCTGCCATAAAAAACATCCTGCTCGGGATTTCTGTGGAATAGAACCTCTCTTATGTGTCCAATCGGGAATTCTACTCCGGTTCTCTTCGCAAAAGCATGTTCATGAATTGCCAGCATGCAGAAAAGAACATCCGCTGAGAGCAAGGATGCTTCCAGTCCCACCTGTTCCGGTGAGTTTTTCTTATTGGATGTGCCGCCAAGCATTCTGACTGCATTGTCATATTCACTTCCGGCACCATGCAGAGTCTGTGACCTGCAGGCAAAAAAGCTGCCAATATAAAAAGCATTTAAATATGAATCAGGTGACCAGTCCGGTTTAAAGAAAGGATGAATATACTTGCCTCCCTTTCCGGTCTCGTCCTCATCACCGTAAACCACATTATGTTCAGGATGAGCAATAAAATACTGTTTAACAACTTCTGTTGCTCTTTTTGTAAGCTTACCTTTTGGACTTACAAAAAGATATACAACATTGTCATCACTCTTATCATCAGATACTTCCCACACTTTGGCGTAAGGAATAACTTTGATTTTGGGTTCGGGAAGCTTATGGGGTACAATCTCACCGGTCTCTAAAGTCTCATAGCTAACAGGAGCCTCTGCTCTGATAACAGGCTCTTTTTCAATAGTCTTCTGCCACTTGTCGTAGGCTGAAGACTTAGCTTTCACTATCCTGTTGTATTTCTTTACTCTCTTTCCTACAAGAACTGACTTAGCTATGTCCTTTAGCATTTCCCCAATCGTCACTCCTCTTCGTCTCTGTAATATCGCTCCTCGCGCTTTTGCGCTATCTTTTTACCAATCTTCTTGATAATGCTTACCTTGGGCTGTGGTATATCTGCCTCTACATTGAGTGAGTCCACAACAGCCTCAGCAGCATTTCTTGGCAAAAGAGTCATTATCATTTTAACACACAGATGATTTCTCTCCTGAACGCTGAGTTTGTCAGAAGTAAGGCCAAACTCAATGTTAGGATCATCTGTATTAAATATCATCGAATCATCCGAAATCCAATTGCCGTTTACAGGATGAATTGAAACATCGGATACATTATCTGAAAATGCCTCGCCATTCCATGTAGCGCTTAAAAGGGTTACCATACATGGAGCAAAAGCAGGGTCAATTCTGATAGTCTTACACTTGGAATCAACTCTAATATCCAGACTTACAGTATTCTTCTCATCGTACTGCTCCTCAGGGAAAATAGAATCATCCTCTGAATAGCCTTCGCCCTCATCCAGATAAATCTGTATACAGTCATCAGGTCTTGCACCCTGAGTAGGATGTACCATCTCCTTGGGCACGATCACCTTGCGGCCTATCTCTTTCCAGATTTCAACCATAGACTTGCGACTTCCTGTCACATACTTCTGGAACGCGTATTCTTCATCCAAAAGAACCTTGATTTCATCCTCAGAAAGTCCAAGTTTATCAAATACAGGCTTAGGATCAAATTTCTCTCTTTTCCTGTCCTCTAACCTATAGCAATAAAGAGCTCTCCAAACCTGTTCTCTGGCTGGAATACACTTACCATAAGTCCACTCATAATCTATTATAGTCCAAATAGGGCCATTAACCATAATATTTGAGAAAATCAGATCATAATCCGATACCGGATAATCAGGCTTGTAGCTTATTCTCCTAATATATTCATTCAGAAGAGCATTAAAGCCATCCATATCATCTTTATCGAGACACTCGTCTAACAGCGCAGCAAGCGGAACTCCGTTGACAAAAGAAAAAATTGCGCATCCTGACTTCTCATCAAGCTGACAGTCGTTGATCTCCAGATCTCCGCCACGGTATTTCTCAACAAGACCTGCATATGCATCTCTCATTCCGAAAACATGCTCTTTGGCAGCCTCTGTAAGAGGGAATTTCTTGATGATCTTCCTTCCGGTCCTGCTGATTGCAATATCTGTTCTTATCTTGAATTCATCAACTCTGTCATTGCTGTACTTACTATAAATTGTATCAAAACCGGGACCAATAATAACCTCGAATGAATTGGCAAAATCAGGATACATTCCATCTTTTACCAGATCCTCATATGCATGTTTCTCATTAAAGAGAACCATTCTGTCCCTGTCATAGTTTCTGACATTATCCTGAAGCTCACCAAAACCCGGAAGATAATAATCTGAATGTAAAAGAGTCATCAGCTTATAATCAGGATATGGATAATAGAAATGGTACTCCTTCATTCCACATTTCTTGAAAATGTTAATGAGTCCATTTCTGGTAAAGGTCTTGGCTACGCTGTCTGAAGAATAGCCTTCGATTCCTGTAAAATAGCTTCCAAGATGATCCTCTGCACAACCGGCAAGATATTTAAGGCCCAGCCTGTTCTCAATAGCGATTACAATTCTTCCGCCTTTTTTGAGGTGACGGTTCATCATTCTAAGGAACTTCTCATACGGATTCTCTGTTCCTATATACCCCTGGGCATACTCAAAAACGCCGATCAGGAAAATATAATCAAAATCCTTGGGAAGGTCAGGCTCAACATCTCTAAAATTACCGATGTGGATAGTTACGTTGTCACAATCCTGATTTCTCGTTGCATTAATTTCAGAACGTCTCCTTGAAAGGTCACAGGCAACAACCTCGCCTGCCTTCTGAGCCAGCATTCCTGTGATGGCTCCACAGCCGGAGCCAACTTCCAGAACTTTGGCATCTTTTTCCATAGGGATCCACTCAACAATATTGGATCTCTGCTCAGACAAATGATAGAGAATTGGCCAATTGCCCCTCTCTTCAATTACCTTGGAATATTCTTCTTTTTTATATTTTTTGACAATTTCAAGAAGGTCATTCTCTATAGCTCCATCGCTATAAAGATCAACCCCTGAATAATGCTTGAAATTAAGCGTTACCTTGCCAATCTTTACTTCTTCCTGCATCTGCTCGTTCCTCTCAGGTGTTATACATAGACGTCTTATTTAGCATCTTCAACTTTGCATACAGAATTCATATCGTAATATCCAACTGTATTCTTGTCTGATACTACTGTAATGTTAAGTGCGTCATATAACCTGTGATATACAGTAAAGTCATTCTGTTCAAAGCCTGTAACACCAAAGCTTATAAGGTATTCTCCGCCCTGAAGTGACATATTCTGTGTAAAAGAGATATCCTTGACATCTCCGGCTTTGACCGGCTCCAAAAATGCCTTCTCAACCATTGAATTGGTTCCTGTTATCTCGATACCCAAAATATTCTTGAAGGTAAAGGCAAAAATAGGAGCTGCTACGTCCCTGTTAAACTTAACCCTCATGTGAACAGTAAAATCTGTTCCCTTGATTATTGAGCTGGCTCTAAGTCCGTTTGCATCTGTTACATAGAACTCATCAATAGTTGCAGCACCATCGCCGTACTCGAGAGTATCGGGATTCTCGCCCATAGCTTTCTTATCAGCATGAGAATTATTACTCTTAGCATTTTTGCCTGCAGCTGATTTATTATCTTCCTTTTTAATCTTGGAGTTTGCCTTCTCATCTGCGTCAGCAGCTGCGGCGCGTATCTCATCATCATCCAGAAGGTTTTGTACATCACTTGAAGGAAGTGGATACTGTCCAACCAGAACCTGCTTGTAAATATCTATCATCTTCTTGGGAGTTCCCTCGCCAAGTAAAACTCCCTGATTTAGCAGAATTGCTCTGTCACAGTACTTACTGATACTGGACAGATCATGAGAAACAAAAAGAATAGTCTTTCCCTGCTTCTTGAACTCTTCAAACTTGTGATAGCACTTAGCCTGGAAGAATACATCTCCTACGGAAAGAGCTTCATCAACGATCAGTATTTCAGGATCAATATTGATTGCAACAGCAAAGGCAAGTCTTACAAACATACCGCTTGAGTAAGTCTTACATGGCTGATAAACATAATCCCCGATGTCAGCAAACTCAAGGATTGCGTCAAGTCTTCTTGTTATTTCTTCCTCGGAAAAGCCAATCATCATACCATTCAGGTAGATATTGTCAATTCCGTTATACTCCATGTTAAAGCCTGCGCCCAGCTCCAAAAGAGCTGAAATATGGCCATCTACATTAACTTCTCCGGAAGATGGTGACAATACGCCTGTTATGATCTTGAGGATTGTTGATTTTCCTGAGCCGTTTGTACCGATAATACCTACAGTCTCACCTTTTTTTACAGAAAGGCTGACATTATTAAGTGCCAGGTGTTCCTTGAATCTCTTTTTACCTGCAAGTCCAAGGGAGTCTTTGAGCCTGTCCATGGGCTTGTCATATAATTTATACGATTTGGTGAGGTTCTTAACCTCAATCGCCACGTTTTTATCCATTTAAATCTCCACTTGCCAGAAACATAACTAAGATATACGAATTACTCCACAAGATTACAGCACATCTGCAAAATGTGGTTTGGAGCGCTTGAATATCAATGTTCCGATACTAAATGCAGCCACAACGAAGAGCCAGAAATAAGTAGAGGAATAGAAATGCTCAAAGAACCACGTATCCCCCATGATAGTATTTCTGTAGCCCTCAACTATATAGGCCATTGGATTAAGCTTGATTATCCATTTGTAATCATCCGGAACAATAGCTATATTCCACAAAATAGGAGTAAACCACTGGAACAACTGAAGACCAATGTTGATAATCTGAAGTAAATCTCTGAAAAATACAACGATTGCACATGTAGCATAGCTCAGAGACAATACCAAAAGAAATTCACATCCTATATAGTAAATAAACTGAATCCAATAAATATTTGGATAGTATCCGTAAACGCAGGCAATTACAAGCATCACACAGATAAAGAACACATGGATGAACATTGCTGCTATTATCTTAACGATAGGAAGGATACTAATCTTGAACAATACCTTTTTAACAAGGTAGTTATACTCAAGAAGTGAAGTCGTTCCATTTGTAAGTGCCTCCGTAAAGAAGAACCATGGAACAAGTCCGGCAGTCAGGAATAAAACATAAGGCATCTCAATGCCACCAGATACAGCCTGAGCTCTTGACTGAAAGATCACATCAAAAACAATATAATACATGACAACAGTGACCACTGGCTGTGCCAGTGCCCACACTATTCCCATGTATGATCCCGCATATCTTTTCTTAAAGTCATTGATAGAAAGTCTCTTAATGAGATTTCTGGAGTGAAATAACTCTACCGGTAAAACAGTTAATTTGTCGTACCAGGCATAGCCTAAGATACAACTAACTCCAATCAAGACGCAGCCACATATTTTTTTGAGGAACTCAGTATGCGGATCTGCCAGCGGGTTATTATGAAACACCAGTAAAAGTGCCAATGCAAGCGCTAATACATAGAAAATGCCCAAGCCTGCTCGCTTGGGAAGTTTTCTTAAACCCTTATTCAAAACTCCTTGATTCCTCCCCATTTTGTATCCTTATCTGAGAAGATAAGCTCAACACCATCCTGAAGAGGCCATTCTACACCTATATCCGGATCATTCCAGATAAGTCCGCCCTCATCATTAGGGTGATAGAAATCTGAGCACTTATAAGCAAACTCAGCATAGTCAGATAATACTAAAAATCCATGAGCAAATCCCTTAGGGATAAAGAACTGCTTCTTGTTTTCAGCTGAAAGAACTACACCAAACCACTTTCCAAATGTCTTACTATCTCTTCTGAGATCAACAGCTACGTCAAAAACCTCACCATTTATACAGCGAACAAGCTTATCCTGTGGGAACTCCTTCTGAAAATGAAGGCCTCTTAATACGCCTCTTTTGCTTGCAGACTGATTATCCTGAACAAATTCACAGGTAATTCCTGCCTCTACAAAATCATTCTTGTTGTATGTTTCAACAAAATATCCTCTTGAATCTCCAAAAACCTGAGGTGTAATAACTTTTAGTCCCTCTATTTCACATGTTTCAACTGTAATCTTACCCATTTTATTACTCCAATTATTATTTTATTATCGAGGATTTCCTACTGGAGTTCCTCCAATAGTCTCAGAACCCTTTATGGGCCCTTGCGGTATTCCATTGTCAGAAGGTGCTGCACCTGGATTTGTTGCAGGAGTATTACCTGACGATCCCAATGAAGCCGAATTATCAAGTCCGGCAACAGATGAAAGTGCATCAGGATTATCAAGCTGTCCAACTACAGCCATTCCTGATCCGTCCTCATAATCCTCGTCATTACTTGATGAATCTGTGCTGCTATCAACAGTCTTGGTATTCTGCTGTATTACTACTACAGCAGGAACTTTCTCAGCTTCATCAAAAAAATCTTCATCATAAAGAAAACTTTTTAGATCATTCCCGATCTGCTGACCATAGATTTCCTGAGAAGCAGATACTTCTTCAGCTGATATTTCCACTGAAGAACTACTACTCTTTTTCCCCAGCATCTTGTTTATCTTGTCTGCATTCGTGGCATAAATAATAACTACTACCAGGATAAAAGCGCTTATTATGGTCATCAGGGCCATTGTGAATACTTTTTTATCCATGTGTCATCCCCCACTTTAGGATCTGGTCCTTATAATCCGTTGGCAACCTCCACAAGGTATTTGCCATAGTCTGTCTTCATGAGAGGTTCAGCAAGCTTAAGAAGCTGCTCCTTGCTGATAAATCCACGCTTGTAGGCAATCTCTTCTATACAGGAAATGTAAAGTCCCTGTCTCTTCTGGAATGCACATACAAAGTCAGAAGCATCAAGAAGAGAATCATGGTTGCCTGTATCAAGCCAAGCAAAGCCTCTTCCCATTGTCTCAACAGAAAGTTCTCCTCTTCTGAGATACTCATTGTTGATGCTGGTGATCTCAATCTCACCTCTTGCTGAAGGCTGTACATTTGCAGCTATATCAACAACCTTATTGTCATAGAAGTAGAGACCCGGAACCGCATAATTACTCTTAGGATTCTCAGGCTTCTCCTCGATACTGATAGCCTTGCCGTTCTCATCAAACTCTACAACGCCATAAGCTCTGGGATCTCTTACATAATAACCAAATATAGTTGCTCCGCTCTCTCTTGAAGCTACTTCTCTGAGGAGCTTACTAAAGCTCTGACCATAGAAGATATTATCTCCAAGAACAAGTGCAACTGAATCTGAGCCGATAAATTTAGCTCCGATAATAAATGCATCAGCAAGCCCTCTTGGTTGATCCTGAACTGCATATTCAAAGCTCATACCAAGCTGCTCACCGCTTCCAAATAGCTCTTTAAATGCAGGAAGATCTCTAGGCGTAGAAATGATAAGAACTTCTCTGATTCCAGCAAGCATAAGGGTTGAAAGTGGATAATAGATCATAGGCTTGTCGTAAACCGGCATCATCTGCTTGGACATAGCTCTTGTGAGCGGATAAAGCCTTGTTCCGGAACCACCTGCTAATATAATTCCCTTCATGGTTAAATCTCCTTACTTATTTCCGTACATTTTAGAATAATACTTCTCGTAATCGCCGCTTGTTACATGCTCCATCCAGTCATGGTGCTCAAAGTACCATTTGATTGTCTTGCGGATACCTTCGTTGAACATTGTCTCAGGCTCCCAGCCAATCTCAGCCTTGATCTTATCAGGAGCGATAGCATATCTTCTGTCATGACCCTTTCTGTCAGTTACATATTTGATAAGGTCATATGACAGATGAGCCTTTCTTGGATCTGAATCATCAAGCTCTTCTCTGAGTACATCGATGATAGTCTTAACGATCTCGATGTTCTGCTTCTCATTGTGGCCACCTACATTGTAAGTCTCAAAGAGTCTTCCCTTTTCCTGAACCATATCGATAGCCTTGGCATGATCCTCAACAAAGAGCCAGTCACGAACGTTCTTGCCATCTCCATAAACAGGAAGATCCTTGCCTGCGAGAGCATTATTGATAATAAGAGGAATAAGCTTCTCAGGGAACTGGTAAGGTCCATAGTTATTAGAACAGTTAGTAATGTTGGCAGGGAACTTATATGTATCCATATATGCCTTTACAAGCATATCTGAGCTTGCCTTACTAGCTGAATATGGGCTGTGAGGTGAATATGGTGTTGTCTCATAGAAATATGCATTTGGATCATCATCAAGTGAACCATATACTTCATCTGTAGAAACATGAAGGAATTTCTTACCTTCCTTGAAGCTTCCATCAGGAAGCTCCCAAGCCTTCTTGGCAGCGTTGAGCATTGTAGCTGTGCCAAGTACATTAGTCTGTACAAAGACCTCTGGATTAACAATTGATCTGTCTACATGACTCTCTGCAGCAAAATGAACTACTCTGTCAATATCATTTTCTTCGAAGATCTTATTGATAGCATCTCTGTCGCAGATGTCTGCCTTAACAAATGTGTAGTTATCTCTGTCCTCTACATCACGAAGGTTCTCAAGATTTCCCGCATAAGTAAGCACATCAACGTTGATAATGCGGATCTCGTTATCATACTTCTTAAACATATAGTGAATATAATTAGAGCCGATAAAGCCTGCTCCACCTGTAACTAGGTATGTTCTCATATTTTTTTCCTCATTAATTCTAAAAAATTTCAAAATTTTACTGACATAGTATACCACAAGAATAAGTCAAGTAGAAGTGTAACGGTTTATCAATAGCAAATGTTCAAGTCAACGTTACCATTAATACCTGTTACTCTTCCCTTGGAAGTGTACTGCCACATGTCATATCTGCTTGCTGAATATGTTACAGCCTCAGCATACTGTGCAAGCCAGATCTTGTAATTTGTAATCTGTGAAGTATTGATATAGCTTGTAAACCATGTCTTATTAGCATAAACACCGGCTTTATAACCTGCATTCTGTATTGTTCCACAGAAAGCCTTGATATTAGCTGTTCTCTGCGCTGCACTGATTCCATCACCACGTCCGTGACTGGCCTCTACATCAAGGTAAACAGGATATGAAATGTTATAGCCCTTGATAAGATTGATTACCATGGAAGCTTCTTCTACGGCCTCAACCTCATTTACAGCCTGGGTAAAGAAATATACTCCAACTCTTATTCCGGCATTCTGTGCTCCCTGAATGTTTCTCTTAAATGTAGGATCCTCAATAAGCGCTCCGGCTGATGATCCTCTGTATCCACATCTTATGATTACAAAGTTTATACCGGAATTTTTAACTGCAGACCAGTCTATATTGCCATTCCACTTGCTGACATCAATTCCTCTTCCGCCGGCGTTGTTAGCAAGTACTCCGTCAGCACCAAAAGAATACTTGGCTCCCTGAATTACCTGTTCGCCGGTTACAAAGTTTCCGTTTTTATCAAAGAAATATGTCTTTCCATCAATAGTCTGCCAACCGGTGTACTTATATTCTGTAGCAGCTTTCTTCAGATAGAATTTACTTCCTTTATAGTAATCATCATATGTTGCCTCTCTGTAAGAGCCATCATCATTCTTGACGTATACTACATTTCCGTTCTTATCCTTAAGAGTCTTGGACTTGCTAACTACATTTACAGCTACTGTATTATCTGCATAACCTGTTGCAGAAACTGTAATTGTTGCATCACCTGCGCCCTTACCTGTAATTGTTGTATCAGAAACTGCTACCACATTTGTGTTGCTTGAAGCTAGTTTAATAGCAACATTTGGCTCTGATGAAGCAAGCTTTACTGACTGACCTTCAACCAGTGTAACCTTGCTGATCTTCATAGGAACCTTGTTGCCAACAACATTTACTTCAACTGTTTTTTCCGCATATCCATCTGCCGTAATTCTTATTACTGTAGGGCCAACGGATTTACCAGTAACTTTTCCATCTGCAGATACAGTCGCAATCTCCGGTTTCTCCGAAACATACTTAACGCTTGATGCTGCTGGTCCTTCGACTTTAAGGCTCACTTCTTCATTCACCTTAAGTGATACCTTGTCAGGCTTAACAGTCATTGTTTTAGCATCCGCTTTAGCAACTATAATACTTACTGTAAAGTCTTTATAACCATCAGCAGATATAGTGATCTTAGTGGTTCCTTCTGCAATACCCTTTACAGTACCATCAGCTGCAACAGATGCAATCTCTGGATTTTCAGGCTTATATGTGACTGAAGAAGGTTCAGTTACAGCTATCTTCTGAGATTCTCCAACCTTTACTGTCAAAGTGCTTGTTCCACATTTAATTTCCTTAGGATCTGCCTTGGATACAGTAACATTTACTAGGCCATCTTCATAACCATCTGCTCTAAGAGTGATCTTAGTGCTTCCTTCTTTAACACCTGTAACTGTTCCGTTTGAAACTGTTGCGATAGAAGTATCTGCTGAAGTGTACTCAATACTTGTTGAAGCAGTAGCACCAATTGACTCTGATGCTCCTACCTTAATATTTAAAGTCTCTCTATAACCTTCAAATTTCTTTTTCTCAATAACTTTTTCTTTTACCGTAACAGTAATTGTTGCTGAATTACAATTCTCAGCTGACGCTGTGATTGTTGCCTGCCCTGCTTTTTTACCTGTTATGGTTTTACCATCTACTGAAACTATGCTTTCATCACTTGTGGAAAGCGTTATATCTTTGTTAGTGCCGGAAACAGAAAGAGTTTTTGACTGATCAACATCAAGTGTAATATTGCCTTCATTGATCGTGATATTCTCTTTTTCCTCTTTATTCTCTCCGCTACTTCCACCAGCCCCAGCATTCGATTCACCTGTGCCTGGATTGTCAGGTAATGATGAATCCGCTGATGAGCCAAGTGACAAAAACATCCATGACCTAATACCTATCATAGAAGAACTTGCAGGATCCGGAATAGAATCTTTGTTTATTTCCTCATAAGTTGCCTTTCCATCAGAATTTTCTCCAATTGCAACCTTAGTACTCTCAACCCACTCGACAGTATCTTTTAGCTGAGATTCAACCTCAGTCTTAACTGCAGTATCTTCTTTTGCAGCGTTGACCTGTGATTCTTTCTTGACCTCGTTGCTGACATCAACTGCCTTCATCTCGACCTGATCCTTAACTGTAAGGCTCTGGGTCTTGATCTCAAGCTTATAGTTCTCATATCCGCTTGGAAGTGCCTTAGGTGTTATCTTATATACACCGGCGGTAATGTCCTTTTTATAAATGATTCCGTCCTGATCGTGATCATTGTAGGTCACCTTGGAACCATCAGGAGTTTCAACGTCAATTTCCAGAGGCAGATTTGCTACAAGTTTGCCTGTCTGAGAATTGATGAACTTAACCTTCATATCACTCTTGATACTAGTAAGTGTCATCTTGATTGTCACATTCTCAGCATCATCGGGAACTTCTTCCTCCTCTTCCTCAAGGAGTGCGTCCTCAGAAACAAGTTCTGCTGCTATAGCTCTTGCTTTCTCTGCATCAGCAACCGCAATAAGTCCGCTCTGGCCCACGATTGTTTCTTCGCCCATATTGGCACCGATTTCTGCAAAAGATTCAAGCTGCTGCCTGTTTCCCATAGCTTTAGCATAGAAAGATGCCGTTGCGATACCTCCAGCAAGAATTACGATAGCAAAAATAGCTGCAATTCTCTCTGTTGCAGATGTATTAGCAAGAAAATTCAATATCTTGGCTGGTATTGACTCTCCTCTGTCTCTCCTATCGCGATCTGCTCTCCTATTATGTCTGTCTCTTCTATCGCGTCCTCGTCTCTCGTCATATCTGGAATCCTCAGGATAGTACTCGCTGTCATCCTCGTCCTCTGGATATTCCTCGTAATTATCTTCCGGGTATTCTTCATCCTCGTAGCGATCATCTATATCTTCATCAGGATAATCTTCTTCATCCTCTGGATAATCATCTACTTCATCTTCAGGATAATCGTCGTCCTCATAGCGATCATCTATCTCATCTTCCGGATAGTCATCTTCTTCATAGCGATCATCTATCTCATCTTCCGGATAGTTATCTTCTTCATAGCGATCATCTGCTTCTTCCGGATAGTCATCCTCATACTGACCACGTCTCACATCATCTGCGTAGTCTCTCTCCGGATAATCCTCGTCCTCAGGATAATCATCCTCATAGCGATCGTCTACTTCATCCTCCGGATAATCGTCATCTTCATACTGACCACGTCTTACATCATCTGCGTAGTCTCTCTCAGGATATTCATCTTCCGGATAATCATCCTCGTAACGATCATCCTCTTCATCCTCTGGATAATCGTCATCTTCATAATCATCTTCTGGATAACCCTCATCTTCATAATCATCGATTTCTTCATCATCCAGGTCGATGACATCCTCTCTGTACTTGCTAAGATTTCTCTTATCTCTAGCTTTAAGCCCAAACAATCTTTTTTTCATACTTTTCCCCTAAAAATCGCGTGATTAACTATATATAGTGCAATTCTACCACTATGCACGCTATATCTACAACTTAATTATTTCTCGGTAGTTGTGATCCTCTGTTCCTACTGAACTGACATTAGGCAATTCCTAATGTCGTTTACGAGAACTTACAATTCAGTTGCCTGCCATAGTACAATGATGCAGCCATAAATGTGCAGTTCTCGGACGAGGAGATAATTCATTAGATAAGTATACATGAACCAGCTGATTGTTTTGAGCAACGTCGAAAGAAAGCTGGGTCATGTATAATTATCTTTTTGAATTACGACGCAGACGAAAACAAACATTTATGGCTGCACATTATATCTAGCGGCAACTGCTTATTCACAATTTATGGCATATAGAATACTGCAATACCAACAATAATAAACAAAACTCCAATAATCTTCTTAGTAGTAAATTTCTCTTTAAAGAAGATCCTTGACATGATCATAACCAGAATATAGTTGATGGGCTCCATGACAACTGTCCCCATATAGCCAAGGCCGCCATAGCACACAATAGTGATGATCATTGATACTACAAGAAGTCCATATCCGCTTATTACCAGTACATTCAAATACTCTCTGATAAAAGAGGGATACTCTTTGCCTGCGCTTTTTTTGAGAAGCATCTGAGAAGAAGCCGCCACAAGCTCAGCCAGTATCATGAGAAAGAAAAACATATTAATCATTATCTTTCCCCTCCTCTATCATCTCATTCACAGTGCTATTACCCGCGCCTGCATTCTCGATCACTGTGCTTTTATTACCTGCATCCTCGCTTTCTGCCTCAGAATTCATGATGATAACACCAATGATAACAAGGCCTACTCCAACGACCTTCCAGACAGTAATACCTGTCGAGAAAATAATGAAATTCCACAGCATAGACCACAAAAGAGTCAGCGCTTTATTGGCACACGCAATTGATAACTGAAACTTCTTGATCATCTGTTGCCATATGATGGCATACACAGCAAGGATCACAAACTCAAGGCCAAAAAACAAAATATATTTAAATGATAAAAATGGATGATCCGATGCAAGTTTTCCTGCAACAGTTGAAAGAGAATACACTATAACTGCACCCTGAAGCTGCAGGATATCCACGATTCCTATTTTCTTTTTCTTACTATTCATCTTAAGTCTCACAAAACAACTTTCTCATTTTTTCATTACGCCATTGGTTTAACGCAATGATCAATCTATTTAATCTGATTCTTCTCAGATTCCGTCTGGATATATCACATTTACAAAATGCTGGGCCACATGCTCGTTGCAGGCCGCATTGACATGAATATTATCAAGAAGCCACTCTGTACTGTTATCCTCATGGATTGTTCCATAGTAGTCATCGATAAAGGTAACGCCTCTCTCACCTGAAACATCTATCATAAACTGAAGATATGTGTGAGCTTGCCGTTTCCAAAGTCCACTCTGTCTCCGCTCACAATCTGTCCGTTTGAATCATACGCGTAGCACATGGTAAAAGACAAACATACAATCCTTATGTATGGATATTTTTCCTGAAGAGCCTTGATCCCTGAATTAAGTGCTCCTCTGTAAGTCACAGGATCGTACTCGTTATCAGGATTCATACCAACTCTCATATTCAGATAATCCTGCGCATTGTAGTAGATAACGATCGTATCTACCTTGTTCATATCCACATTTTTAAGTTCCCAGGATGTAGAAGTATATGCATAATCATCAAAAGAGGATGCACACTCTTCCATTCGGCTAAAATCCCCGGAAACCATGCTGTTAACCACGTTCACAAAGCTATATGCATCAAGCTTGTAATCATCCGAAAACTCCGTATTCTTGTTGGCAACTGTCGATCCCGGAAATCCGCAGTTAATAACCGTTGCACCCAGCTTACTTCCTATCTGATTAGCGACTCCGGTCTCACTTGCATCATAAGTCAGCGCATCGTTTCCAAGAAACAGTATTGTTTCCTCGTCATCATACTCATGCCCTGCTTTCTTATCATCTGTCAAAAGAAATACCTGATCCAGAACCTCTACTTCAAGGCTTCCTGTATCTGAGGTATCAAGTTCGGCAGTTCCCATATTCCAGCGTACAAGCTTAAATATAGAAAAAGCTATCACAAGTACAATGATTCCAATAAATACCAAATGCACCCAGCCGGGAATATCTTCAAAACTAAATTTCTTATTATCTCTACTCATTTTTCCTCACCACTCCTGTGAAAACAACTCATCAAAATCAAACTCATCTATTATACCACGCATTTTGGTAAGCTCTAAATCCATCTCCTCTGAAGATGTGATCTCATGCTCTCCGTTTGCGAAACACTCAACCATATACCTGTTGATCTCAGGCTTATAATGCGAATAATCCGCATAATTATTAAGATCCGTAACTTCTTCCATATTCTGAAAATAGAATAAATGGACATTATCATACTGCAAAAGTCTATCCGCAACATATCTATACTGCGCCATTGTGGCATTTAATGAATTATCCTGCATCACATTATGCCAGTACAAAATGCTATATGGCGGGAAAAAGAAATAAAACTCTGTCTCAGGATGCTCCTCTACAAAAGGCAAAATGTTCACATCAAGATTAACTCCCGACTGAGCTATCATCGCATCTGCAGGAACTTCTTCAAGGGCCTTATCCGGTTCTTCATAGGTATGCATTACCCACTGAATATTGTAATAATCAGGTGTCCACCAGCTAAAGTAAGCCTCCGACAGGTCAGTACCCTTTTTCTGCACGATTGGCCTGAATATATACTGCATGATAACATCCTTATTAAGGACATATTTCACATCATTAAATATATTATTATCGTAGAGATATTCAGGTCTTTCATACTTGACTGTCTCTTTATCCGCAGCCATTACAGGAATATCCATGGCAAAAAACACAGCGTCTACCGGACTGTTTTTTCTGGCAAGGCTTTCTTCATCAAACACAATGGACAGAATATTACTGTCATCCTTGGGATAAGCTCCGCTATAGCTAAGCTTTAATGTGTCCAGCCCCATCAGCTCTTTAAAATCATCCGTATCAAAATTGACAGTCATTGATGACCCGATAATACAGGAATTGTAGTTCATGTTTCTGGCCATTCCCGGATTCTGGCTCAGCTGATTATCAACCACATAAGGAAATCCCTCAAGTGGCCTGTGATAGTGAAAAAAAGGATCCACATACACAACAATTCCGCCCACCACGACTATAACTGCTATTAGCACAGCCCAAAAAGCAATAAACAATTTCCGATATCTATTTTTTTCTCTAGTCACGTTATTCTTATCTTCCATATTTCTATTTGATCCACTTACCTGCCTGTTTTTCTTTCCAGGCATTCTCGATTTAACGCCATAGCATCACCTGGTAGATTCTGGTTTTCATCAGAAATTCATATACAGGAATGTGCTGACTCCGCCAAGGCTTACAACGCTCCACACCAGTAAAAGAACTGTCAAAAGCGTAGTTCCAATTCCAAGCCTGCAATTCTTGCACCTTCTCACAGCATTTGGGAAAAAGAAAATCATAACAAATGAAGCTATCAGGAAAATCCAAACACAGATCTCCCAGGCGTTATTGAGCTTCATTACTGGAGTTACCTTGAGAATGTACCACAGTTCATCTATCTGAAAAGCTGCCGAAAAACTATTGGCAAAAGGTCTTACGCCGCCCTTAAATATCTGGCCAAATAAAATGAGCGCATCTTCTATAGTCTCTGCTCTAAAGAACACCCAGGCTGCTGTAACATAAGTGAAAGTGAGGATTGTCTTGACCACCCTTTCTATTCCATGTCTTATATTGCCCGCGCCTGCCTCTTTATGCACATTTTCTGTCAAAATAGCTTTATCTGATTCTTTCTGATCACCACCTGCTACAAGTGCCTCTTTCCTGTTTCTCTCATACCATCTTGTGATAACATACAAAACTCCGTGCATTGCACCCCATATGATAAAGTTCCAGCCTGTTCCGTGCCAGAAACCACTCAATAGGAAAATGATCATGAAGTTTACATAGGTTCTGGCCTCCCCTTTTCGGTTTCCGCCAAGAGGAATATACACATACCTGGTAAAAAACTTAGTGAGAGTAATATGCCATCTTTTCCAGAAATCAACGATATTGACAGCTTTGTATGGAGAGTCAAAGTTAATTGGAAGCTCAATTCCAATGAGATTACTTACAGCAGCCGCCATATCGCAATATCCGCTAAAATCAAAATACAACTGGAATGAGTAGAACACTGCTGTCAGCACAGCTTCAAGGCTTCCCATTCCAACAAGCCATGAAAAGTTAGCATCAACAGCCTTTCCTATGGTATCTGCCATGATCACTTTCTTGAACAGACCTATGGAAAAGAGATACATTGCCCTTAGAAAGGCCTCATAGTCAAAGCTTTTATCCAAAGCCTGTGTGAGTTTTGTTTCAAACTCACCATATCCCATGATTGGTCCCTGCAGAAGTTTAGGAAAAAAGAGTATATAGGTAAGATAGTCCAATATCTTAAATCTCTCGATATCCCCTCTCTCCAGGTCAACTATATAGGAAATCTGATTAAAGGTATAAAAACTGATAGCTATAGGAAGAAAAACTCCCCACAGTTTAAAGAACAACAAAAGAACTATGTTAAAGATTATTCCAAAGGAAAGCCAAAGCTTTTGAACAGCTATCTTTCTGCCAAATAAAGGTAGCTCTACGCTGTGCTCTCTCATAAAGCTCATTGGAATCGAAGTACATATATTAAAAGTAATACTTATCAGTATAATAGCCAGATTGTGCATCCCGAAAAGGGCATAAAAACACAAGGATCCCAGTATGATACACAGATCAACCAGCATCCGTACGTTTCCCTTTTTACGGCCGATGCTGCGAACCATATTATATATGATCAGAAACACCGGTAGAAATAAAAGAACAAATTCATAGGAATTAAAAACCATAAAAAGCTCCCCAAAAACTCTCCGCCCTTATCACAGCCAAAACTTCTCAGTTGGTGCCTGCATATCAGCATCTACAAGCTTATCAAAAGAGTCCCTGTCAGCAATAAGCTCCTGATAAATATGTGCCGCATAATTTACATCATGGATAGAAACACCAATATTATACGCAAGAATACGCTCCCTGTCGTTTTCGCGCCCTTTGGCTCTTCCATTAACTACATCACTCATTTCAGCAAAGTATCTGAACTTAGAGAAGTTCTTAAAATGGTCTACATGTCCTGTATCGTCGGCATAAACCTTATCAAAGAACAAGTCACAATTTGTAAAGCCTCTCGTATGAACAGGTACAACCAAAACTCCCTCATCAAACCACTCATCAAGCGCTATATCATCTTCAAAATAAGTAGCACAGGAGATCACAACATCTGAACCCTTGATGCAATCCTTAACTGAATCTGTTATTACAAACTCAAGGTTATGGAAATCCTTGAATCTCTCTATAAAAAGTTCTGCCTGATCCTTGTATTTTAAAAGCTTAACGGTAAGCTTTTTATCCTTGCAAACAGATGCCAGCACCAGAAGACTGCTGCGTGCCACATTACCAAGGCCAATCATTCCGATCGTCTTAAAATCTTTTTTGGCAAGCGTCATTACAGAATGAGCAGCAACAGCGCCTGTTCTCATAGCAGTGATCCAGTTCCCATCCATAAGTGCAAGGAAGTTGCCGGAATCAGCGTCAAATAGAAGTATCTCGCTGTCAAGGGAAGGTTTTCTCTCAGGATAGCGGGTAACCACCTTGATCCCGCCAATCTTGCCCTCAGCATTCTCTATTATTGATGGCATAACATTGCAAAAAATATTCCCTGGCATGTTAAGGTGTGTCTTTGGCGGAAGCATTGCCTTATCTTTGGCTTCAATCATCTCCAAAACCCACTCATAGCACCTTGCAGGTGAAATATTCATATTCTTAATAGCTTCAAAACCAATTATCTTCATTAACTCTTTATTCTCCAAGCTCACATTTAAGCGCAGCGATCAAAATATCGTTATCTTCAGTATTTCTCACTGCAAGGCGCAGATAATTCCGTCCATTAGTCTTGGTTGTCAGCTCTTTTATCAAAAGATTGTGCTTAATAAGGAACTTTTTGAGAAGTTCCTTGGGAGAAATCTCAGCATCGAGCTCAGTCATAACAAAGTTTGCCTGAGATGGAATAACTCTTATCCCCTTGATCTCTGAAAGTTTTTCTTCAAAACGCGCTCTCTCTTTTCTGAATTTATCAAGAGCTACAGCATAGTCCTTTTTATACTTCTCTTCAATCTGCATATAGAACTCGCCAAAGGAGTTGATATTCCAGATAGCTACATCTTTTTTCATAAGATCGATTGTAGTGCTATCACCTGAAGCAAGAACGCCAAGTCTAAGTCCCGGAACTCCGTAGGACTTGGATATACTCTTCATGACAAAGAGATGTTTGTTATCATCCAGTATTTCCTGCTCGATCAAAGTGTTATCAGGTTCATCTGCAAAATCCACAAATGACTCATCAATAACGATTCTGACATCTCTGTCTCCGCACCATTTAACAAGCCTTAAAAGGTCTTTCTTGTGAATATAGTTGCCGCTTGGATTATCAGGATTGACTAGAACCAGATTACTGATGTCCTTATCTGCAAAATAGTTCATGATATCATCCGCAGTATATGAATAATCAGCATTTTCAGGCACGAAATCCACTGAAACTTCTCTGTCGTAACGATTAGGATACTCATCAAACGTCGGACGGATAAATCCTGTCTTACCGTCAAAGTTCTCCATAAGACTCTTTATCAGCTCTGCTGCGCCATTTCCGACAATTATATTTTCCTGATGAACTCCAAAATTCTTGGCAGCAAGAAGGCTGTTAACCCTCATTCCTGAAGGATATTCAGTAAGAAGTGTATCAAAATTAGCCCTGATCTCATCCTTCATCTTCTCAGGTGGAAAATAAGGATTAACAAGATAGCAGAAATCGAGGAGTTTTGGGTATCTCCAGTATCCACCGTAGCGCCTCTGAAGAAGTCTTACCTTCTCATCTTCATCCGGAGTAAAAATAGACTCTGCTATATCAAGATCCTGGATATCATCAATTTCATACCAGCGCTGGCCATCAAGTCTCTTGGCTTTGATCTCAGGATCATCCAGCATTGTGATCACCCTAAGGACCTGCTCATAGTACTCATTCTGGCCAAGTGCAGACTGATAAGCTTTGAGGAAAGGCACGTAATGTGTCTCTGAAAAGTGTCTGCTGAATTTATAAATATTTACAGTCTTATAGTATTCCTTGATCTCATCAAATTTGAATTTCTTACCCGGAACAAAGGCTTCTATGCTGTCATCAGAAGATAGTTTTACACATGTTCCATCCATCCATGACTCATACTTATCCACAAGTGCAAGCGTATCTCTTGGATCCTCCAATAGTACATCAAGAACTGAGTCCTCAAAAATCAGATCAGACTCAAACAAAAGAGTATCTTCTTTTACCAGATAATCGCTTGCAAGAGAAAGAGAATAGATATTGTTGGTCTTGTCGTAGATTGGATTATCAATATATTCAATAGGTGTAGTTATACCAAGGGTTTTAATGTATTTCTTAAGCTTGTCAGCCTCGTATCCCACAACTATAACTATTCTGGATAAATTCTTCTTTTCAATCTGGTGAAGCATTCTGTCTATCAGCGATACACCGTTTACCTTCACCATACATTTTGTATTGTTCTGGGTGAGCTCTTTAAGTCTCTTGCCCATTCCTGCTGCTAATATTACTGCCTGCATTACTCATTCTCCTCAAAATGAACTATTCCCATTTTCCTGGGTGTCATGTAATCCCCGTAAACAAGTCTAAGTTCCTCGTCATACCTCTCCGGACATGGAAATTTATCCCTCTCAAGAACTACCTCAGTGGCTCTTTCGTAGATATCAAAATCGTACATGGCCTGAATACCAAATGCAAAGTTGCTGGTAAAACGAAAAGGCGTAGTCACATTCTCATATTTCCTCTGCTGTCTGTCATACATCCTGATCAGTTTCTCAAGGGAAAAGAGATTTCCTATGCCACCAAGAATAATGAGTCCTGCCCTTGCTATAGCCCCATAGCTCTTATAATCAACATGCTTTCTCTTGGAAATTGCAAGTGCATGAATGAGCTTCAGTTTAAAATACATTCCTTTTTGAAAAAACTTACCCGCAGGTACATGATCTACCAGAAAGACATCTATAGCCGGATGATTCTGAAGATTATTGGGGTCATCACTCAAAGTATATTCTGTATTTATGATCCTTGGTACAAAATCAAAAAAATAAGGCTTTTCGTCAATCGGTTCTTTAAACTTAAGAGCTCCGCCAAGATTCTCTTTCATAGCGGCCTTGAAACTCTCGTAGTCTTCTCTCATCACCTTAATATCTATATCATCATCCCAAGATATAAAAGCGTGATCTCTAACTGCGCCGATTTCCGTGCCAAATGCCAGGAAATATCTGATGTTGTTCTCTTTACATATTCTGTCAACTTCGAGCAGCATATCATACAATATGCTGTGAAGATGCTCAATTGACTTAGCTTTCTCCATTACAAAAATCTCTTTTCAAATACATATTTCCCCGATACATTTCCCCAATAAAAATACTCTATATAAACCCAGATCACAATCCGGCATTTAATACCTCAGGATCAGCATAAATATTATAGCCATGAAGTGTATTCACAAGTTTAAGCCCCATTTTAACAAGGTCGCCATCAATCTTGCGCTCCTCAGACAGAACAATATAACTGCATTTTGTCTCCCTTGTAGCTTCCACAAGAGCCTTGGCATCAATAACCTCAGGCTTCTCCATAACTTCATAGACCGGATTATAATAATCCCACTGAGTTACAACCATCTCTCTTCCAAACGGAAGAAGAATGTCTGTGTCATACTGCCTCACAAAGTGAACCAACTCCGACGGAAAAGCAGCACGTACTCTTGCCTCTCCTTCTGCAGGCGCAATCTCATCACAGATGTCTATAACATGCTGTGGTATATGATACAGGTTCTCAGCCACATTTACATGACCGCTCGCATAAACAAGTGAACCTGTAAGCGCAATAAAACTAAGCACTACAACAAACGCTATCATCTGATACATGCTCTTATTAAACGAAAAAATAAGCTTACAAGCTGCAAATGCTATAGTCACATAAGTAGGTATCAGCCATAGCAATCTGTAATAAGTATCGCTTCCCTCATCAAATGCCGCCACATAGGCAATCTTGGTAAAAGGCAAAAGAAATCCAATAAGGATCAGGATTGGAATGATACCAAGCATTATTTTCTTTTTGATGCTCTTCTCGGCCACGATCAGATAAATCGATGACGCTATCAGGAGAAGCAATAATACACCGTTTCCTCCATACAGCTTAAGTGTGACCCAGCATTGCATAAAAATACCGTACATACAAACCTCTTATAATAATGTGTGTTGTGCAAGACTCATATAAAATGAACTCAAAAGATCAGCTGTGGAAAAGTCCCAAATAAACAAGTAAATACAGGGCATTTGGAATAACACAGCATATAGCTCCAATTACAACTCTTAAATTTCTCTCAAACAATAGCAGCACCAGTGTAAACAGAGCAACAAGCCCTGTTCCAAAAATTACTCCCATTGAAGTACATACTCCTGATAGCATATTTATAAGTGTCAGGAAAATCCATGGAGAAATCTTATAAATAGTCTTATGTTCCTTGTATTCCTCATAGGATTCTGTACTGTTATCAACCTTGGGCCCAAAGATAGGTCTTTTCCTGCTATCTTCCAGCATCCACAGAAACACCCACATAATAAGCGGAAATACAAGACTGTTAACAATTGCTTTCCCCTGCCAGGTTCTGGTCAGGAAAAAAGTTGCCGGAGTGTAAATTGATATATTTCCAAACATCATCAGGAAGGAAACAATTATCATGAAAACAGGAATAACCTCCTGCCTTCTCCTAAAGAGTATTCTCGCAATCTCCACATATACAAGATAAACCAGCGGAATGATCAGAACAGGTACTACGGAATGTGACATGATCGTCGCATGAACTCCGCATATTCTCGCCATATAAGCTATCCACATAGTTATAACTGCAAGTGCATGTCTGATATCAAGAGAAGTAGATGTTCCTGTATACGGAAGAATCGTATTCATGACATCTGCCTGCTGAGCAAGAAGTGATTCAACAACATAGTAAGCATCATCACCGTCAAAGCTTGACATCACAACTGCCAATATCATTTGGACAAGTAAAAGCGTAAAGAATATTCCCCAATAAATCCTGCTCTCAACAGAGTAACTAAGCTTGAGCATTCTTGGGTCAGACCTTGGGCTTAAGAGTTCATGAGCTGTCGCATGCGTCTCCCCTGGGAAAAGAGTCAGATAATCCATTCCATGTTTCCTGAGAAGATAAACTGCTTTGACAATCCCGGCAAGTGCAAGTAATAAACTGATCACAAGATAAATATATGTACAATAGCTAAAGGCATTGTAAACATAATGTAACATGCAGGGTATAGCAACAAGTTCGAACACTGCAAAATACACCACATATCCAAAGATAAAAGTAATTCCGACAGTTCTCCTGACAACAGGAAGTATCCCATTAAGTAAAACGCCTATACAAAATGGGACTATGAACATAAAGAATATTATTTTTATTACCGCTAAAATTCCTGAAATCAAGTCTGCTTTCCGTCCTTTGTATATCTTTCCTTCGACATGCTTACTCATGTCTTATCAAGTCACAAAAATAAATCTTTAATGGCCTGCTCCATTGCTCAGCACAAGGTTCAAATGCTCCTGTAAGATGCTGATACCTGTAAGGTTCTCTCCACCTCTTGGAATAATGATATCCGCATATTTTTTGCTTGGTTCAACAAACTGCTCATGCATAGGCTTAACAGTTTCTGAATACTGAGTAAGGATAGAATCAATAGATCTTGCTCTTTCAACCATGTCACGACGGATTCTGCGCATAAGCCTCTCGTCTGCATCTGTCTCAACAAAAACCTTGATATCCATAAGGTCTCTAAGCTCTTTATTCTCAAGAATGAGGATACCCTCAACAATGATCACCTTCTTGGGAACTACATGAACAGTAGCATCTGACCTGTTATGAACTGTGTAATCATAAACAGGCATATCTATCTCTTCGTTATTCTTGAGTTTTTTAACATCAGCGATCATAAGATCTGTATCAAAAGATGCCGGATGGTCGTAGTTAAGACGTGACCTGTCTTCATATGAAAGATCATCATGTGCCTTGTAATATGAATCATGGTTGATAACTACAATATCATCCCCAAACTTCTCCTTGATCCTGCGCACAATGGTAGTCTTACCAGATGCTGTTCCTCCTGCAATTCCTACTATACAAACCTTTTCGCTCATATTATTATCCTTTCAATTAAAACTAATATTACTATCTGCTCGCATAGAGCTTACTTGAGTAACCAATTCTCAAATACTACTATCAGGTCATCAGTCCTGACGATAATTATTCCCATAAGATCTGTAATACTTGTGAGATAAGACCTCTCCTGAATTCTTGTCATAAGTGATGATCTGAATATCATACCAGATATGATCATCATCATAGAGGTAATTAAGTTCTTCATTCTCTCTGGCATACAGGAGTCTGAATCTCTGCTCCACAGGCTGATATACCATAGAGCCCATAACTGTAGCTACTCCGTCAAGAGCCTCATCTCCGCATGCTTCATATACATTTCCCGAAGCAGCATCATTTATCATAATATACGGCCCATCAGTATTTCTGATCTTATCAGTTCCTGATATCTGTGATACCAGCTCTCTGACGCTTTCATCAGTAAAAGCTCCTGAGCCCTGATTGAAGTATACTACTGAACCAACATTTCCAAATGATAGCATTTCCAGCTGAGTATAGAGATCATCTGCACTACTGCTCAAACTGCGCATATCTTCTGCATATTTGTGCGCGCATTCATCGTAATACTCATAGCCCGCCTCTCCTCTGTGATCAGTAAGATCAGCGTTTGCAAGAAGCCAGTTACCAATATAATCAGTAACCTTTCTTGCTCCTGAAGCATTAAGGTGACCAGTATCATTTAAATCAGTATATAGGTCTATTATACCTAAATTTAACATATTTATATAGGGAACATCGTACATCCCAGCCACCGCACCGGCACTGTTAGCAGCTATCTTATCATCAGTTGTCGGGCAAAATGGAAGGTATGTCACAAGAACGCCTATTCCTCTTCTCTGGCACTCATCGATTATCTTCATGAGATATTCCTGGCCTACAGTATGCTCAGCAAGTAACTGCCCCTCTTCAGGATCCGGAGACACCGAAGGCTTGATCTCAACACCATATCTAAGCTCAGCTCCCAGAAGGCCGCTTGTTTCATTATTACCTGTAAGAGCAGAATAGTCCTCTTTGGTCAGTTCGTTCCACCTGGAATGATATACAATGAAATCAAACAAAAACTCTTTTCTGATCTCTTTATCCTCAATAAGGTCAGACACAGCTGCAAGCTTGAGTCTGTTAAGAGGCCAGCAGTCCATATTAAGATGTAGCTGATCTATAGATGAATCGATATCCTCCTGAGGAGTATTCTCATTCATCACATCAAGATACTGATAATTCTTCTCAAGCATATAGGCATCAACCACAACCCATTTGGGAGTGCAGTAATCAAGTGCCTCAATAAGTTCCCAGTAAGTAGCCTGCATTACTGACCCATGGCCGCCCATATTATAGGATGTAAAGCCATAATCATGATACAGGCTCGCAGGATTAATACCGTTTATCACATGGGACGAGCCCATAAAAAGAACGTCTATATTGCCTTCTTTGGCCTGTGTAAAAAAGTCTGAGTATTTATCTGCGCTTTCCTTCCTGCGCACAACCACCGCAGCAGCTACAATGCACACTGTGACCACGGCAGCAAATAAAGCTATTCTAATAAGATTTATTATCCTCTTCTTCATATCTTTCTCCGGTTAGAACTGCTGATAAATAAAGCTTGAAGCATTGTATCCGGGTCCCCAGATACCGCACACCGCAATCACCAAAATAGCTGCTATCATAATGAGCCATCTAAGCCACCATGACTGTCGTGCTATCTTATCCCTGATAACTGTCCCCTGATTATTCATAAGGTCTGTTATAAACACGATCACAAGGCCTACAACAAGAAGCAGCATATTAGCTTCATCAATGCCATGCTTAAATAGTTCGCCGTTTGTCAGAACCCATGGGGTAACAGACAAGCTCTTAACAATTATGCTAATAGCATCTATGACTGAATCTGCCCTAAAAAATACCCAGGCAAGATTGACAAGTAAAAAAGTAAATACCGTCTTGAATAATCTGTGAGCAAAAGATTTCCTGTCAACCTTAAATGTATTTGCCAGGAAATTCCTGATTGGCATTAGAAGATAGCCTATCACCTGATACAATCCATGAAGAAGTCCCCATACGATAAAGGTCCATCCAGTTCCATGCCACAGTCCACTTACTGCAAAAACGATCAGTATATTGAGATACTTGCGCCATACTCCCTTCCTGTTTCCGCCAAGAGGAATATAAACATAATCCTTGAGCCAGCTAGATAAAGAAATATGCCATCTGCGCCAGAACTCTGCTATAGAGCCCGAAAGATACGGAGCATCAAAGTTATTGCAGATATCAATTCCAAGTATTCTCGATGCGCCTATAACAATATGTGAATAGCCGGCAAAATCACAGTAAATTTCAAATGTATAGAAAAGAGTCGCTATAAAAGTAATAGTGCCTGCAGCAGGATTGTCATAGACATCTTTAACAAAAATTGCAAGTCTGTCAGCCAGAACCAGCTTCATGAAGTAGCCCCACAGCATCTGCATAAAACCATCTCTTAGTCTGTCGAGGTCGACTGTAACCGGATAGTTGAACTGAGGAATAAGGTTTCCTGCTCTGTCTATTGGGCCTGAAACTATCTGAGTAAAAAATGATACATACAGGGCATACTTGGCAATATTCTTCTCAGCTCTGATCGTGCCTCTTTTTACATCGATCAGATAAGAAACAGCCTTAAGGATATAAAAAGATATTCCTATAGGTGCCACTATACTGATAGCCGAATCCTCTCTGCCAAAGAAAAATCCCAGATACTTAAAAGCTGCCAGGATCGCAATATTCAGGATAATGCAGCCTGCAAATATGATGTTATCAGAGGTCCCTGAACTGCTCTTGTGATCTGCATTATCAGAGCCTTCTGCATCCAACCGGCTTGTATTCTTATCCAGCATAAGTCCTGCAGCGTATGTAGTCAGTATTGAAACAAGAAGTACAATACAGCCAATTACATCCAGACTTACATAAAAACCAATACTCGCAAGCAAGAGCAGAATATATCTGAATTTACGTGGCAAGCAGTAACACAGAGCTGCTATTATAAGTACAAAAAACAGAAACGAAAAAGACGTAACCTGCATAAATCCCCCATTATCTTAGAAATTGATTCTCTTTTCCTCAACTACAAGTGGTCTTCCGATCACACGGGTATTGATGTTCAAAATGTACTCTCCCATAAGTCCTATGAAAAAGAGCTGAATAGCGCCAATCAGGAACATGCCGATTATCATTGGCGCGTAACCTGCATGGAAACTGTACCAATGAGTCAGTTTAAGTACCAGATACACAAAAGCCACAATAAGGTCAACTAGCGCACATATAAATCCAGCAATTGTGCAAAGGCGCAGACCTACCTTGGTGTAAGAAGTGATGCTCAGCATTGCCGCATCATACAAGGTGTAGAAATTGTTGTGAGTAACACCTGCACGGCGCTGAGGCTGTTCATACTCAACAGTTGTCATATTGAAGCCTTCACCGTACTCTGCAACAATTCCTCTGATAAAAGGGATCGGATCATCAAGCTTTCTCAGAAGCTGGATGAAGGTCTTATCATAAAGTCCAAAGCCTGTGAAATGCTCGATCATTCTAACGCTGGACATATTCTTGATAGTCTTGTAATACACAGTTCTGAGGAAATAGATAAATCCATTTTCCTTGCTGGAAGATTTGATTCCACTGACAATCTTGTGACCCTGCTCCCATTTCTCAACAAATACAGGAATGAGCTCAACAGGATCCTGGAAATCAGCACAGATGGGAATAACGCAATCTCCATCAAGGCTGCACATTCCATGAAATGGTGAATTGAACTGTCCAAAATTAGTCACGTTAAAGATAGCTTTGATCTTGGGATTGCCTGCGCAAATGCTCTCTATCTTATCCCTTGTTCCATCAGAAGATGCATTGTCGATAAAGACTATCTCATAGTCATAGTTTGACAGTTTCTCTTTTAACACATTTTCTACTGCTGCAGAAATTGGTTCAACGTTCTCCACCTCATTAAAACATGGAATCAAAATACTTATTTTTTTCATAAATTACCTTTCAAAAATACTACACTCTAAACAACACTAATGCGGTGCATCAAATAAACTGCACCGCATCAACATGCATTTCCGAATAATGATCGGTCATGCATACCATTATACATTATTAGTCAATCTCTACTTCATCAGCTTCCTCAGAAGTATTGGTCTCGTGATACTCTTCCTCAGTGTTGACATTCCAAATATTGCTACGGTCAGTAGCACCACTTAAGATATTATTGACAACTTCGAATGAAGTGCACATTGAATGATCAATGTTATTGTATCTGTGCTGACCATTACGTCCTACGCAATACAGGTTATCAATTGTATTGAGGTAGTCAACAAGCTTATCCATCTCGTCATATGTATCAAAATAAGCAGGATATGCCTTCTTAACTCTCTCCATATGATAATCAATTACCTCAGAAGCATTGTCGATAAGACCAAGTTTAACCATCTCATCGATAGCCATCTTGGCAAACTCATCCTCTGTCATATTCCACATTGAGTCACCTTCAAAGCAGAAGTACTCAAGTCCAACCCATACTGTATGCTCAAGATCCTTGACAAGATAAGGTGACCAGTTGTTGTAAATCTGGAATCTTCCCATCTTGACAGTTCTGTCCTGAACGTATACCCAGTTATCAGGAACGATATTGCCCATAGTTCTGATATCGGTCTTGTTCTTGAGGTTAAGCTTGGGCACAAGGACGCCAAGTGTCATATAATCACGGTAAGGAAGACCTGCTGCGATTCTTGCAGGCTCTGCAGGAACATCATTCATACCTGCAACAAGATCCTTGACCGGCATTGAGCTGATAACTACATCACCGTCAACATCAATCTTCTGTCCATCCTGAAGGTAAGTAACACCCTTGACGTGGTCGCCATCCTTGCGGATGCCTACTACCTTGGCATTCATGATGATAGTACCGCCAAGCTTCTTGATTTCATCAGCTGTGACTTCCCAGAGCTGACCGGGACCAAGCTTTGGATAACTGAACTCTTCAATAAGAGATGTGTTAACCTTACGATTCTTGACCTTAAAGAGTCTTCCGAGATAATCTCTGATAATTCCAAAAATTGACAGGCCCTTTGTTCTCTGTTTACCCCAGGATGCATCGATCTCGCTAGGATGTCTGCCCCAAAGGTTCTCTGTGTAATACTCAAAGAACATTGAGTAAAGTTTCTTTCCAAAGTTGTTGATATAAAGGTTCTCAAGGTTATCTTCAGGTCTCTTATGGAATACAGAACCCATATAAGAGAAGCCGACCTTAAGAGTAGTAAGAAGTCCAAAGTTCTTGAAGGTTTCAGCCTTAAGTGAAATAGGATAATCATAGAACTTGGAATCGAAGAGGATACGTGAAACACGGTGTCTCCTCAACATAACTCTGTCTTCTTTTTCCGGGTCAGGGCCACCCTCTGCCATCTTCATAGGACGGTCGAGAACTATATCGTCATAGGTCGGTGCTCCCTGGAGTGGTAACATCTTCTGCCACCAGTCGTTGACTTCAGGTACCTTGGAAAAGAACCTGTGTCCACCCATATCCATACGGTTACCCTTATAATTTACAGTTCTGGAAATTCCTCCAAACTGCTCTGTCTCTTCAAAAACTACAACCTGATAATCATCTGATTTGGTCAATAGTTCATAGGCTGCAGTAAGGCCTGCAGGACCTGCGCCGATGATCAACGCCTTTTTCATACGCATTCCCTCTGTTTTCATAATATTGTTAAATTAACAACATAAGTAGTATATCCTAAATGGTCTATTTCTTCAATAAAATGTAATTAACGATATTACGTCTATTCTTTAAGACTTTCTTAAGATTGTCCCCAAACTCTTCACATGGTAAAAAATGATGTTTATAATTGCAAGTAGTTTAAAAAAGCGAGGTTTATTACATGAAGAAAAAAATATTGACGTTAACTGCCACCATTTTAGCCTTTTCTACTATAGTTACAGGCTGCTCTTTTGGTCAGGACGACACCAAAGAGGCCACAGAATATATTAATGATGAAACTCTTAATTCAACAGATGACAGTTCCGCTCTTGAGAGCACAGGAAATATAATTGTTGCAGATGATCTGGCAACACCTGATTTCGAAGATTACACAACTGCAGCAGCTACAGCCGAGGCATCAGCCGCACCATCAGTTGATGAAACTCAGGAAGAAGACAAAGTTGTTATGGTTTTCTTTGGAGATAGCCAGATTGCTAATGGTAGGAATGATGGAACAGATATTCCTACACTTGTACAACAAAGAGTTCCCAATTCAGTAGCTATCAACCTTGCAATAGGTGGAACAACTGCTTCTCTTGAAGCATCAACAGCCGATTATGAAGATTACGAGAACTGGTCATCTAACTGCTTTGTTGGAATGGTACACGCTTTTACCGGCAAGGTAAAAAAAGAGAATGTCCTCAGCAGTAATCCTGATCTTATGACTGCAATGGATTCAGTTAGTCCTTCTGATGTAGATTATTACTTTATAGAATATGGTGCCAACGATTTCTTTTCCAAAGTTCCACTTGATAAGTTCAACACAGACCAGAACTATGACGACATTCACACCTATTATGGCGCTCTTCGCCTTGGAATCTCAGAGCTTAGACAGTCAAGTCCAAACGCAAAGTTTTTCCTGATTTCTCCTGTATATGGTATTTACAAGGACAACAGCGGAAATTATCTTGGAGATTCTTATGTTGTCAGTAACGGTTTTGGAACACTTTCGGATTATGCCAAGAAAGCCGGCAATGTTTCAGCAGATGAAGAGAATGCCTTCCTCGTTGACGCAATGTTCATGTCAAGATTTGACCTGTACCTTGATACCGCTGATCAGTACCTGATGGATAATGTCCACCTGACTGAAACCGGCAGACGCATTCTTGCAAGAATCGTTGCCCACTGGCCAAACGGATTTGAATTCAACGAGCCAAAGGCTTACAGAGAATCTGACTATATCAATATCGCAACCTTTGATCCAGATGAATTCTATCGTCTTGATGACGGAGTTCTTATGGATGCTTTCCCTGATCAGTTCGAACTTCTGGTAAAGGGAGAGTACAAGCTCGTTAAGCCTAATGAGAATACACCTCAGTTACCAGATAGTTCCTCGCAGGAATCAACTCAGGAGAACGGTTAAGTTTTTAATATCCAATCAAAAATGCTTGTTTTCGTCTGCGTTGTGATTTTCTAAAACTCATAAAGCAGCAAATGCCTCATTTCGACGTTGCTCAGAGAAATCGGCATTTGCTGCTTTTTTCGTTTTGAAAATCATCGCCTCGTCCGAGAACTGCACATTTTTGATTGGATATCTTATTCTTTTTAGAGCTTCGAGATTCCAAATAACATAGTAACAAGCAAGCGAACCAGAGATACAACTACAAGTCCCACTGCCATACCATCGAGTCCAAACATCAATGTTGCAGGAACTACTACAACAGCAAACACTGCAATGTATATAATGTTGATAATAAGCTGAAGCTTTTCTTTGGTAAAGCTCATGACAATTACCATAAGTGACCCTGAAATAAAATACAGTATCTGGCCCAGATTAGCCAGGAAGAAATACTTTCTGGTTTCATCATATACATCCGGATACATGATCTGTACAAAGATCATTGATACAAAAGTACATGCAAGTGCACCAACAATTGATAATATGATCATTCCAAGGCTGATAAAGGCAAATTTCTTTTTATCCAGCTTGATCCTATAGTTAGTAAAATAACTAATTATCACTCCATTAAGCGGTGTTGTCAGCATAGCTACTATCTTGCCTATAAGGCTTGCTGTATAAAACACCGTAACTTCTCTGGCTCCAACAAGGAGTCTTAATAAAATCCTGTCAGAATTTAATATTAGCGCTGAAATGAGGTTACTTGCAGATATCACCCATGCTGACTTTAAATTCTCATGAAAGGATGCCGAAAGTCTTGTAAACGGAGCTCTGAAAATGCTGCCTCTTATTACTGTATAAAGTATTCCAAAAAGCTCTCCCATCAGGATTGTTATAGCCCAGCTTCCGGTTAACGGAAACAATATAAGACCTATAACATATCCCAAAGAAACAACTGCAAAGAATGCAAAATATCTTACAAAACGGATATTCATACGGTATTCGACATCTGCATAATACCTAAACACCGTCAAGATCATCAGAACAGCAAGTTGCATATATGCCAGTACCGATAGCTCTTTCAGCACCAAAAGAGCCACAAAGGATACTACAAGCGATATTCCGGCAATCATAGCAAGAAAAAGATTATAGTCTCCATTTTCTTGTGTCCTGTCCTTTTTAGCAACCATTCTGGAGTAGCTGGCTGCCGTACCGAAACCTGAACCCATTACTGATACAACCGAGATCAAATATAAAACGGTGCCAAAAGCCTCTGCACCTATCCGGGCATTGAGCCCGGGATAGATGACAAGCTGCAGGACACCGTTATAAATCACCAGCGCAAGAACGCTGAATATAAAATCTTTGGAAGCATTAAGTGCCAGGCTTTTCCTCTTAGAATCAGCCATTATAATCATTCTCCTTGTGTCTCTGGAGCATGTTGAGCTGCATTTCAAACTGACGTCTGTCCCCAATTGCCATAGTAGAAAGGATTACACCGGCAAAAAATGCCTGAACAGCTGACAGCATAATAAAGCAGCAGACAATAAGTGTCGGGAATCTTGGAACCATATGTGTTGTCCAGTACTCCTGAAGAATTGGAATAAAGAATCCAATTGAAACAAGGGCCAATACTATAGCAATCATGAGGAAGAACCAGAAAGGCTTATAGCTTCTGTAGAGTCTCATGATAGTGCGGAGAACCTTGAATCCATCTGAATAAGTATTCAGCTTACTAACTGATCCTTCAGGACGATCCCTGTAATCAATAACAACATTTTCAATCTGCATGTTGTTATAAACTGCATGAATAGTCATCTCTGTCTCGATTTCAAATCCCTTGGACAGAACAGGAAATGTCTTAACAAATTCATAGCTGAAGGCTCTAAAACCAGTCATGATATCCCTGATATTACAGCCAAAGAGCTTGTTGATACTGCCTCTTACAAGGTTGTTACCAAAGTTATGGAATGGTCTCTTGTTCTCCTGATAGTAAGTCGATGACAATCTGTCGCCTACTACCATATCAGCATTGCGGTTCAGAACCATATCTACCATCTCTCTTGCTGATTCCATAGGATATGTATCATCACCGTCAACCATAACATATACAAGGGCATCAATTTCGCGGAACATACGTCTGATAACGTTACCTTTTCCCTGCATATATTCATTTCTCACAACAGCTCCGGCCTCGGCAGCAATCTCTGCTGTTCTGTCCTTAGAGTTATTGTTATAGACATAAATTGTAGCTTCGGGAAGAGCTGCCTTAGCATCTCTGATAACCTTCCCTATAGTTTTTTCCTCATTGTAGCAAGGAATAAGTACAGCTATTTTATCCATTTGATTTCCTCCGGCCCCGATATCATTTGATGTTGTCATCTACATTATTCTTGTTGCCGATCTTCATGCGCTCATGTCCGCCAAGTCTATTGGCTGCATCCTGATCTCCTCTGAGAATAGCATTAACAAGCTGCATACGGAAACCTGCGTCAATGAAATCACAGTGCTTACAGAATGGATAATTCTGACGGCCTTCTGCGATCTTACGTCTAACTGCCTGGAACTTCTCAGATCCCCAAGCCTCCTTGAGTGTCATCTTGGTAAGATCACCAAAATCAGTTGTCTCAAAATTATCACAGCAGCAAAGTCCCATCTTGCCATTAGGCATGATCCACATATCTGTGAATGGAAGGAGACATGTCTCCTTGATCACTTTCTGAGTTTCCTTCTTGTTAGGAGCACTGCCTGCTCTGTTAGTAAGAACTTCCTGAAGATATCTCATCTGGATCTGGATATCGAGATCCTTGAACTCATCAGGATGAGCCTTAACATAATCATAGAGTTCCTGAATATTCTTATGAAGCTTCATCTCCATTGAGTAATTGTTGATGATAAGCTGATTAATATAAGGAGCTACCTCTTTAACCTTATCGATAGTAAGGATAAGACCATTGGTAGACATGAAAATAAAGCTGTTAGGAAGCTTCTCCCTTGCATATTTATGTCTCTCTACTATCTTGGTATCAAGGAGCGGCTCGTTATTACCATAGAGAGTAAGATGTCCCTTGTATCCCCAATCTGCAAGCTGATCAATAATGCTCTTGTACAGATCGTCATCAATCTTGGCAAGTGGTCTGCACTCATCATGAACATTGGCTGTACAGAAGGAACAGGTTGAATTACATCTGTTGATAGTCTCGATATTAACAACATTAGGCATTGGAACTTCCTTGGAATTAAGGAAATAATCACAATAAGCCTTCTGTGACTTACTTCTTGTTACAAACTGCAGTTTCAGATAAGCATTACTTGCAAGCATTGGAAAATGCTTCCTGGCAAACCATCCAAATTTTCCCATGAAACTATTAACTCTAATTGGCATTTCTAATTTCTCCTCAAACTACTATTTACTTCTTTTGCTCCTGCTACCGACAAAGTCAAGAATCATCTTCATTCCGCAGGCAGCATAAGGCATCCAGTACACATAATATCTCATAGTATAACGGGATGACCCTTCCCAAAACTCATGGAAGCAAATGCCTCCGAATATAAGTATCAAAAGAAGCATTTCCTGCTCAGATACATCTCTCTTTCTGAGCACAGATACCAAATATACAAATACACACAGATAACATACGCTCATAAAAACATTCATTATCTGACTGATGATAATATTACCATCACCAAAAACAATATAATACATCAAATCCGTCGGATTCTCAACATGTCTGCTCACAAGGTCCAGATTGTGGGTTGAAATACACACCGGATCTGCCCACTGGGTGAGAAACTTTCGGAAAAAGAATTTAAAGGCATAGCCAGGATGATGTACAAAAGTATCTACTCTTTCCCTGATATCTGCCAAAGCTACTTCTTTAGCCTTTTCTGTATCATAACCATTATCAATAAAGGTCTGATAGTTGTAACCGCTATACCATCCATTTTCCAGCTCAAATTCCTGGATTCCCATAGCTATGTGAGAAACAGAAGGACTACCTTTTGGAACAGCTGCAATTCCTGCTCTGTCACAGTAATACGAATTGATAGCATTTTTACCCACAAACACGGTAAATATTATAAAGGCAGATACGAGAATTCTTATCACCAGCCTATGCATAAACTCGTAGGTGTAGTAGTTCTCCTCCCCTCTCTTTTTCCATGCGCTCAATATCAGGATCATCACTATGGCAATCAGAGTAATCTCACTGTTGGTCTTGATGATTACTGAAACAGCTATTCCTACCGCTGTCAAAAGAGCATACACAAGCTTTTTTCTTTTTACAAATAAAATAGTTGTATATAATGCTATCGTCTGAGGTAAAAGGCTGTAAATATCGCCATATACAAAAGTAGAATAATTATATAAAAACAACATTCCAAGGCTCATAAGAGCCATGATCCCACATACAGCCCTGTCAGCAAAAATCTCCCAGGTTATCTTATACAGAAAAAACACAGTGACAAGGATTGATATCAAAAGAATGATATCCCATGCAAGGTAATTCCCATGCCCAAAGATATGATCAATAATCTCTCCAAAGAAAACATAGCCCAGCTGAAATGGCCATATATATAAATATCCCCATTTCTCGGTAAGATTACTGTAATCTCCATGTTCGAATTCATCGAGAATCTTATCAAGTGTCATTGAATCCGTCACAGGAAGCGGCTTTATAGATAAGATGAGCATAAGGCAATAGGCTGCACAAAAAACAAGTGCAAACACAAGTAATCCCCTGCTCCGTCTCTTAAAAAAGTCTCTATTGTGGAGTAGAATAAAGGCCACAAATACAATTGTCATAAAAAGCAAAAGAAGTGGAATATTCTCTTTAGCATAATGGGGAAAATCCACATCCTCGTGCATATCATAATATATTGTTGTCAAAAGGCTTGTGACAAACACTGATCCGGCAGCAATAGCCAGAAGAGCCACAACAATCTTGTATAAAGCATTCTTAAATTTCATAGATTAGTTTTTCCTAAGAACAACTGAATTCTTGTGATAATATCTGGCAACAACCTGATTGATCCAAAAATCCTTATCTTCCTCTACATCGCTGAAAAACAGCATTTCCGGCTTAACTGTATATTCAGGCAAAACTGCATCTGTCACAGACTCATCTTCAAGGATTTCAAGTCTTTCAAGGCTTTCTCCTTTATATGTACCGGCATCACCTGAAGTAATGTCCGCAATAGCTGATGTAGCACTATAATAATGAGGATCAGCCTTAATACACAGAAGCGATCCGACAGATAAAACCAATACAAGTGAAAAGACAAGGCTTGAAGACTCTACTGTCATTGAAAGCTCTTGAGCCTTATCAGTTTCTATAGACTGACGTATCCATGCCGTAATATAAAAGACAGTAAGAACTATCATCACAACATACTCAGCCCAGAAAATAGACATGATCCTTCCGGCCTCGATATTTCCTGTAGCAAAAAGCGGCGGAACAACATTTGATGCCGACATTCCAAGAGCAAATAACAAAAATATAAATGGATGTTCAAAACGGTGCTCAATATTCCCGGAAAGTTTCCAAAAAATGATAGCTAACATGAGCAGTATCACTGCAACTTCCCATCTTGAATACTGATTGATGCAGATATCAAACACATCATAAATAGAGATCAGAATTGACTTTACCGCTCCAAAGCCTTCAACCTGAGCGCCTCTGGCCCTGTTTCCAGGTGCAAGACAGGACACCACAAAGCCAAGCAGGTTTAGACAGGCCGGAATCCATAAAAGATATATGTATTTCTTTTGTTCAATATCCGAGGTCTCAAATTTGATAAAAGATATTTTTCCAAGAAGAAGTATTATCAAAACCAATACTGATATAATAGCAAGCTCAAGTGCAGTCATGTAATTGGCGCCGCCAAGTAAAAAGCCCAAAATGCAAGCCCAGACAAGCTTAGCTTTTCTCTTAGAAGAAAGATCATAAACAGACCGAAGAAGAAGTCCTACCCAGAAAAGGCCAAGTCCCAACATGAACATATAGTTGATTGCACCACTATGCCAGTAAAATGCCTCAACTCTGGGCATTTTCTTTGGCATACTCTGGATCATCAGTATAAGTGTCAGCATCGCTGCTGCATTAGTTAGGTGCTTATCAGCCTTAAATACATGCACAAAAAGCGCATTGAAAAAATAACAAACTCCAAGTGTCAGGATAAATATGATCTCGTAGACAACAAGAAAATACAATCTCTCATTAAAAATACCCGGGCTGAGACTGGATAAGGTAGCTGAAAAGAAATATCCAACCCAGGTCATATACTCGTCATAAGTAACCTTTAAGATATAGCCCAGAAGTCCAATTACATTTCCACTATTTATGTAATACTCGTGAGCCCTGTAAGCCATAGACATATCATCTGCAGACATCCAGTTAAAATGTCCCAGAACAAGAAGAGGAAGCACACTGATAGCATACAATACAGTCATGACTACACTAAGCCTTTTGGTATTAATTTGTCTTGATAGTCTCTTAATATTGTAGCTAAACATTATCCGTGCCCCTCAAGCTATTACAATTTCAATATGCGTTAACCGCATCAATTACTCTCTGAACCTCTTCATCAGTCATCTCCGGGAAAAGAGGAAGTGTTGCGCAGTGCTCTGCAAGACGCTCTGCGTTAGGACAATCTCCCTTGTGGTATCCAAGATCAGCATAAGCCTCCTGAAGATGGCATGGAACAGGATAATGACGATTGCACTCAATATCCTGAGCCTTCATGTATTCCAGAAACTTCTCCGGATCACCTTCAACCTGAACTTCAAAGAGATGGAAAACAGGCTCTGTATTATCGGGATGAGCCTGAAGTGTAAACTTAGGATTCTTGATCTCAGCCATATATCTTCTGCCGATTTCCTGTCTGCGCTTTGTCCACTCAGGAAGATATTTAAGAGAAACAGAAAGAACTGCTCCCTGAATGCCTTCAAGACGATAATTGTAACCGATCATCTTGTGATAATATCTGACTTCGCAGCCCTGATTCTTCATAACATTCATGTAGTGATCATACTCAGCATTATTAGTGCTTACAGCTCCGCCCTCGCCAAAAGCATACAGGTTCTTGCCAGGATAAAAGCTAAAGCAGCCGATATCACCAAGAGTTCCAACCATTTTGCCCTCTACCTTGGCGCCATGAGCCTGAGCGCAGTCCTCAACAATATAAAGCCCGTGCTTATCAGCTATCTCTTTAACTCTTGGAAAATCAAAAGGCTGTCCATACAGATGAACTCCAACGATAGCCTTGGTCTTGTCTGTTATCTTCTCTTCAATCCTGTCAGGATCAATTTCCCAGGTATCTGCTGTGCAGTCAACAAAAACAGGTGTTGCTCCTGTATAAGTAACTCCCCAAGCTGATGCAATATAAGTATTGGCAGGAACTATAACTTCATCTCCCTCGCCTACTCCAAGTGCCGCAAGTGCGCAGTGAAGAGCTGATGTGCCATTATTAAGTCCCTGAACATACTTAACTCCAAGGAAATCAGCAAACTCTTTATCAAATTTGTCTGCATACTTACCGCCTGAAAAAGCTGTCTCTTCGCAGCAGGCCTTTATGGCAGCCAAATACTCGTCTTCGTGTTTCTTGTAATCTCTTGTAAGATCAATTCTCTTTAACATATTATAACCTCTTGTATCACGTATCTATGAGCGTACTCAAGCATTGACTGATCATTTGCTTATTATCATCACCGAACGATCATTTGCTCAATGTCGCGTATCTGCGCTCTTTTCTAAACATCTTCTTGAGCTTGTAAATCCTGATAATATAGTTCTTGATCGTCTTAGGAACATTAACTGTAGTATCGTAATCCTCAACCCATTCAATAGGCATATCTACAATATTTATGCCGCCTCTCTCTGCTCTGAGTAAAAGCTCAACAGTATAAAACCAGCCCTTATCATCAGAGCACTGTTTAACAAGCTTCTGCGCAACAGAAGTTCTGAGGAAGGTAAAGCCGCAAAGAGCATCTGTTGCCTTCATTCCAAACATTGCCTTTAAAATAAACACAAGACCCGCAGATGTGATCTTACGATACCACTTTCTGCCGTGTGTCTTGGAATCTTTGCTAAATCTTGACCCGTTTACATACTGAACATTTTTCTTTTTCTCAAATATCTCGATTGTCTTACTGAGGTACTCAAGGTCTGTAGAAAGATCTATATCCATATATCCTACAATATCAGCCTCGCAGCGAAGCACGCCAGTCTTGAAGGCGATACCAACACCTCTTTCCTCTATACGGACATATTCAACTTCATCGTATTTGTCAGCAAGGCGTCTTCCAATCTCAGGTGTATCATCATCCGAGCCGTTATCCACAATAGTGAGCTTATAGGGAATATGAACATTTTTCCTCATATAAGCTACGCATTTATCTATACCTTTCTCCAGCCTGAGATGCTCATTCAGAACCGGAAATAAAATATTAATATCCATACTTGATTATCACTTTCCAACTATTTTCTCTATATCTGCAACCATGTATCTCTGCTGTCTGAATACAAGATTCAGAAGGACAGATAAATACTTGAGCACGATCGTCAAAAGAGCAAACACTCCAAAAAAGCCAATTGACATAAAGCTCATAAGTGAAGGCCAGCCCGAAGCAATATCCTGTCCCATGAAATGATCTGCAACGGAATAAATAAGACATGCAACCGTAGCCAGAAGAAATACTCCGCTCAAAACAGCAGACGCTTTTTCCATGATATTGGTGAAATAAATAAAGGTATCAAGAGCAAGTCCACCTCTTTCAGAAAAACTTGCCTTGGAGTCACTTCCGGCAGAGCCTGTAACCGGTGTGTATTCAAGTGTTGTCATATTGAGTCCGCAGTTGGCATATACCGCTTTTCTGTAAGGAATGTGACTTCCTATAGTCTTGATCCTGTTAATTGCGCGCCTTGATACAATCCTGAATGTCTCAGGTCCAATCTTGGCAAAAGACTTACTGAATCTGTTAAAGAGTCCATAGAAAACCCTGGACGTCAATCTGTGAGCCTTGGAATTAGATGCTGCAACTATATCATAGCCCTTGACCATCTCGTTATAGACATCTTCTATAAGACTCTTATCATAATCCACGATCACATGGTCAAACTCGTAGACAAGATCACCGATAGCAATGTCTCTGCCGGCATTCATGGAAGGCTCTATTCCCTGATAAAAGCCCATATGAACAACAGAAACAATTCCCTCAAGTTCCTTGTCAAAAGCATATTTTTTGATATTCTCAACTGTCCCGTCGCTGCAGGCATCATCTACGCAGATAATCTCGTACTTCTTAAAAAGACCACCTATCGCATCCACTGCAGTGTCCAGGAATGGTATTATGTTTTCCTCTTCGTTGTGAAGATAAATAACCATTGATACGAATTTATTTTCCATATCTTTCCCTTTTAAAATTATTGAAATGTTCTACCCATATGATATACGAATTGCCCCATTTCTAAGAGACTTACAATTCTACAAATACTCATCAAGATCATAAACCGTATTGATCTTCCCTGACAGAACACTTATGAATGTAGGTTCTGTTGAATGAACCCTGATGGCTGTAGGCCTGGAATCATCAATCTCTGAACTCTTCAAAATTGGTTTCATAGAAAAGAGAGATTCTCTGTAATAAAAACCATATTCAGGCTTCATGTATTTCTGCGCAAGGTGACTCATATAATCCCAGGAAGACTCAGGCTTTTCCGGACATCTGTTACAGTTGCCAAGACACTCCGGAATACATTTATATCCACCTTTTTGGGCAAGACGCTTCTGGCAGGTAAAGGTCGGAAGCTCGTCATAGCTTGTAACATGCGGAGTAAATGTAACCGATGTCAGCGAATGCTTACCCGTAAGGCCAAATGGCATTATAGAGAAGAATGGACCATCCATTACAGTAAGTCCTGTATTCTTAAGGTTATCATCCACATCACACAGAATTATCTCACAGAGCTCATATTTGATTGCAAAGCTCTCATCAGGAAATACCTTCTTGAGGATCTGGTTGACTGATGCATAAGTTGCATTCAGCACAAATCCAGATGAGAATGCCTTACCATCTGTAAGGCCAACCTTGTACTCTTCGCCATCTCTTTCTATTGTATCAATATCAGCGCCAAACTTAAGTGTCACATTGGACAGCTTACTGATCTCATCAAGAAAAAAATCACGAAGAACATGAGCATCATAGGTATACTCTTCTGTCAGAAAAGCTCCATCACACATCTTGTTCTGAAACCATCTCCCGGCAGGAACTTCATCACATTTAATTCCGGCAGCCTTGCAGAAATCCACAAACTGTGCGGCGTTAGTCCAGCTGAAATTCTCAGAAGTAGCATATATCTGTTCAAATTTATCATGAATACAGAATTTATAATCGTCTACAAATCTCTTGAAATATCCTGCTGACTTCATAGCCGTCGACAAGCTCCTTGGGTAATGATACCCCATATGAACTCTTGCCTGATTGATATAAGTGGCTCTAGAAAAAGAATCCGGTTCTTTTTCTAGTACAAGAACACTCAGCCCTTTTTTTCCACAAAAAAGCGCTGAGTATAAACCATAGAGACCTGCTCCGATTATTATTCTGTCAAACTTTTCAACCATAATATTCCTTGTACCACTTGGCAAATTTACGAAGGCCTTCGCGAAGTGGTGTGTTTGGCTTAAAGCCAAAATCCTGCTGAAGTGGTGTTACATCCGCATAAGTAACTTCTACATCTCCGGGCTGCATAGGAACAAGCTCCTTGTGAGCCTCGAAATCATAGTCCTTGGGAAGAACCCCTGCACTTATAAGCTCCTGCTGAAGGATATCCACAAAATCAAGAAGATTTACAGGATCATTGTTACCGATGTTATAAACCTTATATCTGACTCCGTTCTCGTTCTCATCCGGAGCCTTCTCCATAACATTGATAACACCCTCAACAATGTCATCAACGTAAGTAAAGTCTCTCTTACAATTACCAAAGTTAAATATCTTGATAGTTTCGCCCTTAACAAGTTTGTTGGTGAAACCAAAGTAAGCCATATCCGGTCTTCCGGCAGGACCATATACTGTAAAGAATCTAAGTCCGGTGCTGGGAATTCCATAAAGCTTGGTGTAGGCATGTGCCAGAAGCTCATTGGATTTCTTGGTTGCAGCATAAAGAGAAACCGGATTGTCTACCTTGTCATCTGTGCTGTATGGGATCTTCTTGTTAGAGCCGTATACACTTGAACTTGATGCATATACAAGGTGCTCAACTCCCTTATAGTCATCGGATGCCTTTTGGGAATCATATGAATGTCTGCAAGCCTCAAGGATGTTATAGAAGCCGATAAGGTTAGCCTCAATATACGCATCAGGATTCTCGATAGAATAACGAACTCCTGCCTGAGCCGCAAGGTTAACTACAACCTCAGGCTTAAACTCATCAAACGCCTTGTCGATAACAGCTCTGTCAGCAATGTTACCCTTTATAAATACAAACCTGGAATCTCCAATTGTCTCAGAAACTCCGTATTCACCTGCTGTTCCAACCTTGTCGCCAAGAATCTCAGCAATTCTCTTAAGTCTGTCCTTCTTGATACCAACGTCATAATAATCATTCACATTATCGATACCAAGAATCTGTATGTCTGAGTATCTCTTAATGAGCTCCATGCACAGGTTTGAGCCGATAAAGCCGGCCGCACCTGTAACGATAACTCTTTTGCCACTTAAATCTATATTCTTATCAAGCATTATAAAAACCCTTTATTCCCCTAATAATATCTTAAGTCTTATTACTTGGCTCCCTTGCCAAAAAGAACTACTCCTACTGTCTTGAGCAAAATCTTGAAGTCTTCTGTAAGGCTCCAGTTATCTATATATCTAAGATCAAGCTTAACAACCTCATCAAAGTCCTCAATATCACTTCTACCACTGATCTGCCATAGTCCTGTAAGACCCGGAGTCATAGAAAGACGTCTTCTGTAATGCTCGTTGTACTGCTTGAATTCGTTCTCTGTCGGTGGTCTTGTTCCAACAAGGCTCATATCCCCCTTGAGAACATTGAGGAACTGCGGGAATTCATCAAGACTTGTCTTTCTGATGAACTTACCAACCTTGGTAACTCGTGGGTCGTTCTCCATCTTGAACATAAGTCCGTTCATCTCATTCTGAGCCTCGAGTTCTTTTTTGCGCTCCTCAGCATCTATATACATAGATCTGAATTTATAAATCTTGAATCGTCTTCCGTTCTTACCAATTCTAACCTGTGAGAAAAAGATAGGTCCGGGTGAATCAAGTTTGATAGCAGGTCCTAAGAAAACAGTAATAATACCTGTAAAAATAAGTCCTACAAGTCCACCAAGTATATCGATGATTCTCTTGATAAACAGTCTCTTGTAGCTGCTGCGGAACATGCTGTAAGAAATAACTGTGTAATCAAGGAAATCTCCAACTTCAGTAACAGCCTTGCCCACATCCGGAAGCTCGAGATTATAATGAGTTGTAACACCCATTTCTTCAAATCCCATAATGATATCTTCCATCTTGCGCTGCGGAATATTAGGTGTATTGATGAACACTTCGTCAAATGGATCTGTTATAAGTCTCTCTGTCAGGTTCTGGATACCATGATGAACATGAACTCCCTCGATGTACCAAGGCTCTGATGAGGAAGTGTTTTCGTCATCAACACAATAAGCTCTGACAATCTTGTAGCCGATTCCCTTGCTGTTCTTGATGAGCTTTTTGACAGTGCTCTCCATGAGCTCTTTCTCAGCAACGACTACAACTCTCTGAACATTCATATCGCTGGAAATATAGCCTCTGAAAAAATTCTTGAATATAACTCTCACAATCAGAGTCAGCAAAATGTCTGCCCAGATAAAATTCAAAACAACAAATCTTGAAAGTATCCTTGCCCAATCAAGGAAATAGACAACTGCAATAGACGCAAGCATCATAAATGCCACGAATCTGACCACATTAAGGAACTCGATTATGTATCCTCGCACGATAAAATCTCTGTTCCAGTCTGCCAGGAAAGTATATCCTGTACAAAAGAGAAGGAACAATACGCATACCATATAATGAAGCGTTTTGTCGCCCCAATCGTTATTGTCCTTGAATCTCAGCCATGAAAAGAACATGTACGACACGATAATGCACGCCATGTCAATTCCCCACAACACATAAGTCTGTAAAGTCCGGTATTTGTTACTCATTTTTCCCCATTCCTGTTACTAATTTTTCTTTTTTCAAATAAACATTGTACCATAATTATAAACATTGCCAAGTATACTGCAACAGATAATCCTCGTCTTTCGTATTCCATTCCTGCAATGTGGCTGTCATACTGATACATAGGCGTTTTGTCATCAACATAACCGATGAAAATATCACCTTTACTCTGAAGATCTGATACCTCCTCGCCAGTCAGATAAACGGCCTCCATACCAAGGCTCTTTCCGGTCTCATCCGCCTCTCTGTTTCCATATAGTGCAGATGGCTCATTTGTGCAAAGATAAAAGAGCATCATTCCGCAAATACCTGCTATGACGCCAATTGAAACAATTCTTCCAAGCTTTTTGGCAGTAAGGCTAGATATCTTAACCGAAAAAAGTTCTAACTGAAAACTGTTAAGCATCATCGAGCCCATAAATACATAAACAAAATTCTTAAAACCAAGATTATATAAAAGAGGCTCCCATATACCTATAAAAAGCATCCCCATAAGTACTGCAAGTTCCTGCATGTGGCCTGCCTTAAGGCTATTGTGGATAAACCACATGGTAAGAGCACTTATGACCAAAAATGCCACAATTCCCAGCTGTAAAAAGAGATACAGATGGGCCATATCAAGTCCATAAGTCTTCATAAGATGATGAGGATTATTCAGCCTAATGCCAAATAGAGAAACTGAATTATTCTCCCAGAAATATCTTGCGATAGAAAATCTTGTAGTAAAAAAAGTCCTATCTATCAGGTCAAATGTTTCATAAGGAAGAACTCTGTATAAGAGCTCCGGCATTACTATTGCCATGAGGCAGACAATAGGATATGAAGCATAGCAAACAATCTTTTCAAAAAGCCTCGGTCTGTCTAGTGAAGAAAACCAGTAATTAACAATCAAAAAGGCTATAGAGCCAAGCAGTCCTGTTCTGCTCCCCGAGAACTGAAAAATATAGAGATTAAACAAAAGCGCCAGAACTGAATATATAAGCAGTCTTATCTTATCTCCCTTAAGAGCTTTACTCACAAAATACATACACAGCATAGTCAGCATCAAAACGTTCATATGGAGAGTATTGGGATGGGCGTAACCGAGAGATTCCCTGAACATCAGGCCGACGCCTTCTCTTTCCTGCGGATAATAAATGCCATTAACAAATCCGAAAGTTCCGGTAAATACTCTGGTGAGGACAATAACACCTGCCACGATGATGCCGGTCTTAATAACCTTCATTACGCTGACACCTTTCATTCCAAGCATCATTGTAAAGCACACCAGAAGCCCTTTTTCACCGGTCTTTGCATAAACGATTCCAGAAAGCAGAAGAAATGCTGCACATATTGCATACTCTTTAAGGCTATACTTAGTAACAACCATCTTAAGAGCAAAAAGAAAAAGTCCCAGAAGCAGCGAAATATTATATACGGTCATCCCCTCGTATAATCCTGCCGCTCTGGCACCTATCATAATAGCAAATAGAGAAGGTATATGCCTTCTCCTATCTGCTGTCTGTTATCAATGAATCTCCCGGATAATCCAGTTCGTTCCATATTCATTTCCATCCCCAACCAAACACTTAATATCTGCTGTCGACTGCATAAGTCTTTTATCTAAATTTCTCGAGCAACATATAATACATGTACTTAACATTAGTTACAAAATATCTTTTCACAAGACGCCCAGGATCCTGGAACAATCTGTAAAGCCATTCAAAACCGATATTCTGGATCCACTTTGGAGCTCTTCTGATCGTACCTGCATGGAAATCAAAACCTGCTCCAACCCCCATCATCACGCCGTGGATCTGTCCCTTATGATCACGCATCCACTTCTCCTGCTTGGGTGCTCCAAGACCAATCCACACAATATCCGCATTTGCAGCATTTATCATATCAACATTGGCCTTATCCTCTTCAGGTGAAAGAGCTCTAAATGGCGGAGAATACATACCTTTTATATTAATATCAGGATATTTCGCAAGAAGATTTTCCTTAAGTGCATCAAGAGTTTCCTGTGATGCGCCGTAAAAATAATGTGAAATTCGGCCATCTGCAGTATTCTTGAACATATGATCCATGAAATCAGGACCTGCAACTCTCTCAGATAACTCAAAGCCCATCTTCTGTTGAAACTGTGCAATAGGATTTCCATCAGGAAAAGTAAAAGCAGAAGCATTCAAAACTCTTCTATAATCCTGATTCTCTTTACCCATAACAGAAGTATGTACATTTGAAAAACAGATATACTCTCCAGAAAGCTCATGGATATGGCGAATTACATGAAGAACAGCTTCCTCGGTTCTTGCCACAGCATAGTGAATTCCAAAAAGATCACAATGCTCACTTCGAACAGCCACAGGAATCGAAGCGTGATCATTAATATCACTTACAATTCCACTTCTGACCATGTATCCCAGACTATCAAGTGCCACATAAGGGTGAATGCCGTTTTTTTCCAGAATTTCAATGATCATGTTAGTCTTAGTTTCATCCGCTCCCTGTGGATAAATAAGAGCTTTCTTTGTCTTGCCATCTGCAATAAGTTCTATGATCCTGCTCTCCTCAGGATATGGAGCCCTGATCTCAAGAACCTTTTCCGATCCATCTCCATATTTATTAATGTAATGCCTTTTTAGGAGCATTCTGAAAACAAACTCGTAAACTGCGTCAATAACTACGATAGCAGGAATAACAAACCTTGATGAGTTAGTAGCCTGCTGGATAACATAAAGATAGATGATGATCGCTATAAACAATAATATTCTTCCCTTGATCACGGAAAAAACATTCTGGACCTTGTCCTGAGCCATGATTGAAGCACGTCTTGCATCGTACCCCATGAAAATAATAGCCTGGACAAGCACAATAAATACAAGAAGCGATACATATAAGCCATCATAAAAAGTAGTCCAGATACTGAACATTCTGGTATATCTGACGATGAGCGCAGTAAAGAAAGCCAGCACCAGTGCCAGCTCATCAAGTACAAATAATTTTTTCTTGGAAAAACGTCTTCCCATGCCCATCACTTCTTAAGTCCATCATTAGCGACAGCACACATATCGCAGGTGCTGCACTTATCCAATTCTTCCTTGGTAACCTTGCCATCGCGAAGGTCTCTTACTATCTTGTTCTCATACATAGAGTAAGGCTTCTTCATGAAAAGAGCCTTGAATTTGTGGCGGATAACCCACCAGGCAGGAACCCAGATATACTTGTGCATTGCAGGAGAAACAGAACCAATCATCCAACAATCCCTGTCACAGTGTCTGACTACGCTTCTGACTCTGTCAGCCTGTTCTGAATTCCACAGCTCATCCCAGCTCTGATTATTAAGATTACCCATTACCTCTTTATCCTTGGTTCCGTTACATGGCATAACATCTCCGTAAGGATCAATAAAGAAAGTATCGAAACTCATATCACATGGAAGAAGTCTCTTCTGGCCATAGATATAGTTGATAAGTCCGTGATTAAAATATGCCCTGAACCACTTCTTGGGGCTCTTTGACTTAAGGAGCATGTTGATAAGTTCCTCAAAGTGCTCTGCCACCATCGGTCTGTCGTGGATGATATTCTTGGCTTCAACGAAATAAAAGCTGTTGTGAAGTGAAGCTGTAGCAAACTCCATATCAAGCTCGTCAGAAAGCTTATAAAGCTCACACAGATCAGGTGCGTTCCTATCCTGAACCGTCATACCAAAGCCTACATCCTTAAGTCCCATTTCGCGGAGCTTTTTAAGAGTTGTGTATCCTCTGTTAAAGCCATCCGGAAGGCCTCTTATCTCATTATTAGTCTGCTCAAGGCCCTCGATTGATATTCTGATACCAACATCAGGGAATTCCTTGCACAGATCGATTATCTTATCTGTAAAAAAACCGTTTGTAGAAATAACGATCCTATCACTCTTTTTCCTGAGTTCTCTTACGATATCCTTGATATCCTCACGGATAAATGGCTCTCCGCCAGTAATATTTGTAAAATACATTGGTGGAAGCTTCTTGATCGTCTCTATTGAAATCTCGTCCTTAGGGTCAGATGGTGCCTTATATCTGTTGCACATATTGCAGCGGGCATTACATCTGTAAGTGACGATAACTGTTCCATTTAACTTCTTGGGCATTGCTATTCTCCATTACATTTCCATAAACTTACGCGCACACGCCATGCGCGCACATCCGCCTCCATTATAAAACAAGCGCTCCAACTTCTCAACATCTGTATTATTGGGAGTAATTCCTTCAATTGTGGAGAATTGTGGAAGAAATTTTTAATTGTGGAGAATTGTGGAGGATTGTGAAAGGTTTTTTTAATTGTGGGGAATTGTGGAAGATTGTGAAAGGATATTGTATAATACTTATAAAAAGATGAGGTTGTAATAATGAGCAAATTTGTTGAGATTAAAAATCCATACACATTGCAATTTAGCTATATTCCACCACAGTTCATAGAGCGAACTCTTATCACAAATGAGATAATCAATAACTTCATTCGCGACATTCCAACCTATCGCGGAATGTTTATAACCGGGGTCAGAGGATCCGGTAAGACCGTAATGTTAGGCGACATTCGCAACAAAATCGGCGAGCAGGATGACTGGATCACAGTAGATTTGAATCCTGAGAGCAATCTATTAGATTCTCTTGCACGTAATCTGTACCTGATTCCACAGTTAAAAACAATGTTTGTGAAGGCAAAGCTGGATTTCTCAGTTTTAGGGATAGGCGTCAGTATAGAAAGAGCAAGTCTTATAGCTTCCAACGAAGAGGATGCTCTAAAAATGATGCTCGATGTACTAAAAAAAGCTAAAAAGAAATTGCTAATTACAATCGATGAAATAACATACAGTAAGGATGTAGCCAAGTTTTCTCATGCTCTTTCATCCTATGCCGGAATGGACTACGATATTTACCTTTTAATGACTGGACTAAAAGAAAACATCAAAGCTATCAAAAACCAGAAATCCCTTACCTTCTTGTACAGAGCTAAGGTTACAGAACTTGAAGCCCTCAATGTTACTGCCATATGCAATGACTACCAGAAAACTCTTGAAGTAAGTCGTGAAAGAGCTGAGCAACTCGCTTTTAAAACAAAGGGATATTCTCTTGCATTTCAGGCACTTGGTTATCATTATTGGAACGAGATCTGCCGAGGGAGTAAACCTGATGATGTTGACATGAAGCATCTTGACAGCGAGTTAGATGAATCCTTATCAGAATTGTCCTACGACAAGATATGGGATGAACTGTCTGAAAGTGACAAAAAGGTCCTGTGGGCTATGAAGAAATTACATACCAATCTTGATTCTGCTCTGATAAAGGTAGAAGACATCAGAAAAGCTGCTGCCATGACATCCAATACTTTTACAACTTATAGAACGAGACTAATAGATAGCGGAGTTGTTGATGGTAAGCAGCATGGTTACTTATCCTTCAAGCTTCCACGTTTTGAAGAATTCATGAATCTAAAATTATATTAATCTAATAGATACGATATACGAATTGCTCACAGGCTTTATTATCTTCGCAATTTTATATATCTATATTTTCAATCATCACCGGAATCCCTGCTTGTACGCACTTTCTTACAAGCGGGGAGGCATCACCGTAGTAGCCGCTCCACTTATCCATGTAGCCAAGAGAAAATCCCTTTTCATCATAAATGCAGTTATCCGTAGTCTTTATTTTTTCTACAAGGTCTGTAAACTGCTTCCAAAGAGCTTCATCTATATTGGCAAGATCATTTAATATCTGCTCCTGAGGCACTATTATGGCACAGACTTTATCTCCTGAATCAGAAAATGTATCAAGAGCTCTTCTTATTTTTCCTATGCTCTTTCCTGTATCCCTTAAAAGAAATGCAATCGTTATATAATATATGATTGTTTTACGCCCAGCATACTTACCAAGAAACTGATTCCAGGCATTCATATCTGATTTGTCATCTTCATTGTTTATTCTGCCTGAATCATCCTCCGTTTCTGCACTTTTCTCAAAGCTCTCCACCTTCTGCTCCCAGTACATTCTGGTCTCGTCACCGCAGAGTTCTATCATCTTATCCACATAGAAACTGCGCATAGCATCTGAGCTGACTATAACTTTGTCAGCGTTAACAACTGCTTCCTGCTCAACCATAACAGACAGAGCTGTCCAGGCCTTGTCTCCCTTCTCAATAGGGGCATCAGCCTCAAAATAAGGAATATAAATAAGTTCGTCAGTAAAGTGCTGAAGATTTCCCGAGTAAAAGAACTCATGAACAGTCATGAAGGTACTAAAGCCATCATAAGGAACCTGAGTCACAATAACCTCAGGGTGAATAGTCTCAAAGTCAAATTTCTCGCAATCCTCTACCTGCACATACTCAGGGAAAAGAGCCCTCTCATCATGCCTCTCTCCTATATTTCCGTTGTAATCACTGTCATAATAGAAGATTGAAAGAACATGAACCTCATAGCCAGGATCATCCATATACTTCTTCCAGAGAGGCTCCATAGTTTTCCACCATTTAGCCTTACAGGGAAGAAATACAGCTTTTTTCTTAATTACCGCCCCACTATCTGCACAGCTTCCGCCTGCCATACTCTCAGCGTTGGGTAATGTATCTTTATCTACTGTCCTAGTCATGCGCATTATATAGCGCTGCACAGACCTAAGGAGTTCATTGGCATCAAGTGTATACCTGTAAGGATTGCGGCCAATATGCTCAGCCAGAATACTCTCCTGCCCGGAATAGACCGGATATTCGTGAACGCCTCCGCTCTTATTTACCCGCAAAAAATCTCCATATTCAAGGTCTAACAGTTCATCATATCTGGCATTAACGTTAAGATAAACATTTTCGAAAGGTAGTTCGACAATATCCTCATATAATTTTCTAGGAAAAATATGATCATTGTTGGGAATATAAAAAGGCATCAATGCCACGTTTCCACATTCCGTCACATCACATTCTGAATAAAGTCTTTCTGCCAAAAGTCTCAGTTTATTCTTAAGCTTATCATTTAGTGGAAGAACAACTTTATTTTCTTTTTCTATTTCTTTTAGCAAAAGATATAGCTCATGATTATTTACATCGGCCAGCTCAGCCAGTGTTAGAGCCTTTAACACTTTTCTTGTCCTTGCAACTCTGTCTTTTTCCTTATCTTCGTCTGGGTAAATTCCATCAAGAGGAAAAAGATCAATTCCAACAGTATATGGACAGCCATAATATTTCTCCATATGTTCAGGCCCAAAGTCAATAACATTGCAGTTTACTACTCTTCCGATAAGCTCCTCATATTCCTCATTATTAGAAAGTGTCAATACCTGAAAACTTTCAGGCAACTCTTTTTTAGCAACCTCAAAAAACCTGTTCCAATCATCTCTCATCATGCAAATGTCAAAGTCATCATCCCAGGGAATATATCCGCCGTGCCGCACGGTTCCAAGCAGTGTCCCATATTCCGCATACCACTTTAAATTATATTTATCACAAATCTGCACAACAAAAGAAAGGACCTTTAGCTGCGATGCCCAGTAGCGTTTCATCATACTGGTAACCAAAAAGCCCTCTCTTACCTCATCTTCAAAAAAAGATGCCGGAAACTTCAAATTGTCCAGATAACTTTTATCCATTATTTTCTAACTCATATATGAGTCACATTTGACAGCTGCCTCATTTTTCAGATAATCAAAATTCAATCTTTTGGCTGAAGATATGATTTCATCATAAGGTGTCTTTTTTCCAAACAGCAATGTAGTACCAAGAACAAAGCCGTCTACTCCATGAGGGGCATATTCTAACAGCCTTTCCGCTCCACATGCTCCATCCCAATATAATTCAAACTTCATTTTTGATCGAAGTTTTATCAGCTGTTCTATTTTTTCACCTACATAAGGTAAAAAGACCTGACTGGCATTTCCAGGATTTACCGCCATAACAAGAACTCTGTCAACAATCCTGAGCATTTCCTTGATTGTTTCAACACTAGTTCCAGGATTGATTGCTATACCAGGATGCATCTTGGCATCTGTAATCTTCTGAAGAGTAGTTGATGGATGATACTCTGCCTCCGGATGGATATAAACAGTGTCGCCCGGTCTAAGTCTTTTTAGGAAAAGTTCTATGTTCCTTCTAGGATGTTCAATCATAAGATGGACATCAAGTGGCTTCGTACTTACTTTGGCAATATACGCCATGTCATAAAGTGACATGGCAAAATTATCAACATAACGGCCATCCATGATGTCAATGTGAAAGGAATCAATACCAGCTTCCTCCAAAGTCTTAACTTCCCGCTCCAGATTACCATAGTCAGCACACATCATGGACGCACATAATTTGAAGTCTTTTTTTGTACCACCCATAAGCCAGTTCCCTCTGAGAAAAAATAGCATTTTGAACTTTATGTCCAAAAATGTATAATCAATAATAGAAACATCCTTATTCGTTATTAAGTATATTTTACCATATATTTTGTACACTTGGTAACTATTAGAACTGGGAGACAAACACTATGATTCAGATTCCAGAAAGCTTCTTTAGCTCAGAAAAAAGACTAGACTTTGAAATATCGGAAACCATGAAAAAAGCCTGGGCAATTCAGCTTACAGTTCTTGATAAGATACTTGAAGTAGCTGAGCATAACCACATTAAGGTATGGCTTGACTACGGCTCACTTCTAGGAGCAGTACGTCACAAGGGCTATATTCCCTGGGATGATGATATAGATATTTGTCTCATGCGCAAGGACTACGTTATTTTTCTAATGGCACTAAAGCGAGAGCTTCCTGAATATTTCAGAGTGTACAGCATATACACTACTCCTTCTTACAATCAGCCCAAAGCCTTCGTAGCAAACAGGGCTCATGTCGATAACGGAAATGATCCAAAAGAAAAAGAAATAACTGATATATTCTTTGGCCTTCCATATGTTGCCGGCGTTGACGTATATCCTCTTGACTACGTGCCTAGTGATCCTGACCAGGCAAATCTCATCAGAAACATATACATAGCAGTATACGACCTGGCTTTTTCTTACGATCAGTACAAGGAAAGTGGAGAACTTGAAAGCTATATCTCTCAAATTGAAGAACTCTTGGCAGTTTCTATTCCAAGAGATGATAGTGCAAAAGAGGCCCTTTGGAAACTGGCAGATGGTGTTGCTACCATGACAAAGAAAAAAGAAAGTGACTCTATTCTCTGGTATCCTGACATGGCAATGCGAACCACTGATATGAGAAGGCCTCTTGAAGCCTACAGTGAAACAATAATTACAGATTTTGAAATGTTAAAAGTCCCTATTCCCAAGGGATATCATGATGTTCTTCTTGCTGGTTATTACGAAGACTATATGACTCCAATACAGCAGCCGCCTGCCCATGAGTATCCTTTCTACAAAGAGCAGCAGGACTGGATTGATAGATGCAAAAAGCTCAGCTAATTCACTGAGCTTTTATATATCATAATTTGCTATCATAACTGGTTTCTTTTGTGCGATAAATTCCTGAACTATAGGAGAGGAACTGCCATAATAGGCATCAAACCCGTACACTATATTTCTCATTCCAATTTCTGTTTTAAATTCTTTAGAATGATCACAAATAGATATATTGAACTGCTCAGCAAGATTATTCACCAGCTTGCAATCTACGGAATTTGCATCTGAAAATATTGATATCTCAACTTCTATTTTATCTGAATTATCTTTAAATATCTGCAATCTTGAACGAATGGACTCTTCGAAGTTCATTCTATGCTCATAATATTCATATGGTGAAATACCATAGAGTATTCTTTTGGGCTTTGGTCCACGCTGCCCATTGGGAGTCGCTTTCTTCTGACAAATATATGCTTTCCTTACAATAACTTTCTTTTCCCAATATGACCTGTCTGTTCCCTCTGCAAATCTAGTCAGTACGTCCACATAATGCTTTTTTATGTTTTCCGACTGAACATAAATTGTATCTGCATATATTGGTGCAGGCATTGTCACATAAAAGTCCATAATGCGCATATCAGGCAGATCATCATCAGAATACTCACTCACAGGTCCAAGTGGAATGTAAATAAGCTCCTTGGTAAATTTACGCAGATTCTCCGAATAATAATATGGCGAAACAGTAAGTAGCGGATTCCATGCATCATATGGACTCTGAATGTATATTCTGTCAGGATAATGATCCTCAAGGTTATAATCTGTAAATCCTGTCAAAACAACATTTTCAAGGTTTAATCTGCTGCCTTCACTGGCATTTCCGTTCTTTTCTAAATTTTCAAGTATATTAACATAGTCCTCAAAATGCTCAGCTTCAATGATTTCTTCATCAGAAGCAAAAACCCGTCCGTAAATATCCTTGTGCATAAGAGGCAGTGGTACCACATACACATCTGTATCAGGGCTCTCACACTCTTTTACAAAAAAATCCTCAAGACTTCTCCATTCAGATACACCAATCGGCAAAAAAAGGACTTCTCTTTTACCATTTGCTCTGGTCAAAGCCTCTGGCCTTGCAAGCATCTCCTTATCAAAAGAAAATACTGGTAGCGTGGCACCCGTTTCTTCTTTAAAGGCTTTCCTCTGACTATCAAATGAAGGATAATCATGTCCTGCAACGCCTTTTCTTATGACATTGTAATCACCGTAGCGAGATGACAAAATCCTATTATATTGCGCAGGCACAGGAATAGCTGTATCTTCAAAGGGAAGATACACCACCTCACTATATAATTCCTTATCCTCTCCTGGCACGCCTTTAAGTCCCCAGGGAAATAGCTGGCTAACCTTGTCACTCTCTTCAGGAGGCACTTCAGCCATTTTTGCTTCTGCTTTTTTATATAGCGCGATTGCCTTTTGTCTGTTTTCTTCGCTTATAGAAGCTGTGCCTTCATTATCTGTACCTCTGATATAGCTCTCAGCCTCCACCAAAAGATGCATGATCTCATCACATCTTTTCTTTTCCCTTTCCGGATCTTTGTACAAATAATCTTTAACAAAAATATCAACACTTGAAAGCCACGGAAAATTGTAGGTCTCTGTAAGAAAAGTTTCATCAAAGCAGATATGCTGGTTATTAACTACTCGAGACAAAAAAAGCCAATGATTCTGGTGGCTTTCGTAGTCATGAATACAGTAGTTACTGGGAAGCTCACTGTTACACACCTTCCTGAAACGAACATAATCATCTCTAAGCATGCAGATGTCAAGGTCATCATCCCAAGGAACAAATCCTCCATGACGAACTGCTCCCAGAATACTTCCCCAATCAGCAAAATACTTAATATTATATTTACGACATACTTTATCAATCTCCGATAAAACATCCAACGCCGCTGCCCAGGACTGTTTTACCGCAGTTGGTATATAGAAGCCATTTCTTATTTCGTCTCTAAAGAAATCTATACCGTGTTTAATCATTTATCCTCTATTGCCGTCACCTGTCATTATCAAAAATCCAATAACACCCTGATTCTATCCTCATACCTGAAAGCATCCTCAATTCTGGCACGTCCAGCTGCTGCAATCTGCCGACGTAGTTCCTCGTGAGACAGATAGAAGTTTGCCTTGGAAATCGCATCTTCTATAGATTCGTACATTACGCATTCATCTCCATCAAGGAAATACTCCGCAAGCTCGCTTTGATAGCTGGACAAAAGAAATCCTCCACAGCCCATAACATCCAATGCCCTGAGCGGAATTCCGGAACGATTGGCCTTAAGGACAGGACAAAGATTTACCTTACTTGCTGCAAAAACCTGAGGCATTTCTTTTAGATAATCTACGGGCCCACAAAACTCTACATTTCCAAGGAGTCTCTTTTCATCCTCAGATAACTCAAACGTGTAGAGCCTGACCTGATGCCTTTTACCAAGAATTGATAAAAGAGTCATTCTCTCAAGATGTGTAACATGCGAAGCCACCGCCCAGGCAAGTTCCTGTTTGCTGATCTGAATGGCCTTATCTGACAAACTCTTATAGCGCTTTCTCACGCTCTCTGCAAACTCTTCTGTTATCACATCATCAACAATATAACCTCCATATAGTTCCATCTGAATCTTGACTACGCTGTCAATGAACCCCTTCTGATAATCGTCCATGTGGGCCATAAGTGCAGGCAGCATTGATTCATAGAGTTTCCCAACAAAAGAAATCTCACAGCAATACTTCTTTTCATCGACCTTTATCTGCCTAAGCCTGTCCACATTTACAGCAAGAGGTAAATAATAAACATTGTCCAGCCCTAATGCTTTGTACTTCTCATAGTCTGCTCTTGCAAAAAAATAGATTTTATTGCAGGAATAATCCATGCACTCAGCTGTTGGCAGATTAGGCGGAGAATCAAAGAACCAGGAGACATATTTTATATCATGTTTTTTGCATACCTTGGACACAACAGGCCAGAAGTTCGTCGTAATCACCAGATCGTAACTGAAGCTCCTAAGATCTCTTTCCATACGGGTTGCAAATCTATCATCATCATATTTGTCCACGCCCTCTCTATAGAGCACATTAGTACAATGATGTCCCATCTTCTCAAGATAGTACACCAGATCACTTTGGATATATGAATTTAGGAAGTCGTAAAGTAGGATGTTCATTGTTTTACCACGCTAGTTATATCTTTGCATTTTTTATGAAGCTGCATCATCATGGCGAGGCTACTCCATATCTCCTGTCACATTCTTTTAATATTTCCAGATCCAACCCAGAAATTCTATCCACAATATAATTATTCGCATCATAGGGAATTGTAATTATCTGCTTTTTTAAAGCTTGCAAATTGCTTAACAACTCTCTTTCATGCATTCCGACATTATCAAAATATTTTTTTATATTCTTCTTATCCGCTCCAAGGCTTGCAATCTGGTCATACAGACACCGATTAACTGCATAAGAATAGACATTTACCATCATAAATTCACAGGCAGCCTTACATCCTTCGTAAGCAGGTAATTCATGGCACTTCTCATAAGTGCCTTTCATCGCTCTATATACCGCATCATAGTACTTATCCATATCCATCATCTTGGTATTGGAACCGGCAGTATCACTGTAGTTGTAAAAGATTTCTTTAACTGTCTCTATCCTTTTCCCCTTAAGAAGCAGATAGATAAATACCTCAAGATCTTCAAGGGCAGCCATATTCTTCTGCATCCGCAGGGGCGGATTCTCAAAAAGCTCGCGCCTGAAAATCCTGGTTACCAGATACCCTCCGGAAGCTATCAGTATTGACCTCTTACTATCATCAAGCTCTCCCGTAAGATCATCTCCTGTTTTCAGCAAAGCCTTATCTGTAGCCTCAGCATAGAACCCCGAATCCACCATGTCTGCTCCGGTTTCTATTGCCCTGTTATAAAGCTTTTCGTACATAGTGGGTGCCACAAAGTCATCCGCGTCAGCCATGCCTATAAATTCGCCAGTAGCTGCGTCCAGGCCAAGGCTCCTTGCACCGCCGCATCCAAGGTTCTCTTTGCTGTCAACAACTATAACCTTGTCCGGAAATGCAGCCTTACAACGATTGCAAATTTCAAGCGTATCATCCTTGGAGGCGTCATTAACCACAATAACTTCGATATCCTGAAGAGTCTGATTTACAAGACTTCCAAGGCATCTTGCAAGTGTATCGTGACTATTATATGCAGGAACTACAACGCTTACTTTCTTCATATATGTCCTCACTTATATATGACATGCATTTGAACATATCTTTCTATCTTATATTTTATCATATTATCATTATTGAATTATCGTATTTTTAAACATCGCTTAATCTGCTATTATTAATATATAGTCACCAATTATTATTTAGGAGAATATCTATGGATTTGGAAGAAAGATTATCGCAGCTTGAAAATCTGGTTTCAGCTCAAAGTAATCTAATGATTGAAAATCATGGAAAGCTATCAGAATTATTGTGGGCAAATGTTTATCATGATTCCATCAGGGGATGCTCATGGTTTCCTGAAGGAGGTCTTCCATGTTGGCCAGGTAGAGGTGCAGTTGGCTATCAGTATATGTATGTCATGTTCAGAATATTAAATGAGTTACAACCGCAAAGTATTCTGGAACTTGGAATGGGTCAATCCACAAGACTTATAGGCCAATATATCAAAACTCGCGATAATGCCAAAGACTATATTCACTACTGTGTTGAACACGATGAAAACTGGGCAAATATCTTTTCCACCCAATTTGAGCTGGATAAATCCCGTTCAGAAGTAGTTATTCTTCCTCTTGATAAAGTATCTTTCACAGATGAACAAAATAATATCCGTGATACCATCATATACAAGGGATTTTTTGAACACTTCAATAGTAAGACTTTCGACATAATATCCATAGACGGCCCATTTGGATTCGGTGATCCTCTTTTTTCACGTATAGATACTATAGACATCCTCCCACATTGTCTGAATGATAACTTCTGCATAATAGTAGATGATTGTCAAAGAGATGGCGAACGCAATACCGCAGAAGCTATGATAGCCAAGCTACAGGAATATGGCGTTGACTGTGAATATACTGTATACGCAGGCGAAAAAGAGATGTACATAATAACATCCAAATCCTGGTCATTTCTATGTAATATGTAAAACACCTTTGGCAAGAAAGGATCTACTCGTGAATCTTGGAGAACTCATCTTTCAAACTCATGAACTGACAAATTCTCTTTTATCAGGCAGTACTGTTCTAGATAGTAGTGCCCAGAGGGAAGCTGCGGTCGTGATTGTCTCCACCATCAAAAACCATCTAAGTAATGCTCAGAATCAGGAAGAACTTGCTTCTCTTGAAGGTCTATTGCAAGACACAGAGCTTAATATCTCTGATTTTTATGTACTAGCAAACTCTGCGCTTATCAAATATGCAGCTACAATTGCTGGCCAAATAGATTCCTACAAAAGCCTTATTACCGCCAAAGAAAAAACAATAAGTAGCCTGAATGAACATTTAGAATACATCAACAATATAATTTCCGCATACCATCTTCGTTATCCGAATGGATCTGACAGATTTAAAGGAAAAGGCGTTATATACACAGCTATTACCGGAGGCTATGATTCTGTCATAGAACCTATAGCACTTGATAGCTTTGACTATATTCTTCTCACTGATCATGAGCATTATGGCTATCAAGGGAAATGGCAGGTCAGAGTTGTGGATAATTCCAATAATCTGTCGCCCAAGATGTTTGCACGTTATCTCAAAATGCATCCTCACGAATTCCTATCAGATTATGACTATTCCATCTATGTAGATGGCTGTATGAAAATCATAGGCAACTTTTCAGACTTCATCGCTACCTATCGAAAAAAAAGCGGAATGATCTGCTTTCCTCACCATGAGTCCAAAGACCTCCTGGAAGAAGCTGCAAACATCATAGACAACAACAGAGGCTCTCAGGATGAGTTGGTAGCACAAATCCATAGATATCAGACCGAAGGCTACGTAGGAAAAGGATTTGTAATAGAATCCGGATGTTTGGTTCGTGAGCATTATGACGAATCATTATATAAAGTAATGGATGATTGGTGGAATGAGCTTTGCAAATATGAACATGGAAGAGATCAGATGAGCTTCGACTACGCATGCTGGAAAAATAGCTACGAATATGATATTTGTGACCTTCCCGTATACAAAAACCCTTTCTGTGAAGTCATGCAAGTCCATTAGTTAATAACTCTTTTCGGATTGGAGCGTTATCAAATGACAATATACATACTTGCTCCTCAAAATAGAAAAAGCGGCGGAGCTGAATTATCTCATCAATTATGTAGTGCCATAAACAAACTAAGCGATATTCAGGCATACATGTGCTATGTAGACCTGGAGGCTCCCTTCGACAAAGCACTGGGAGTAGACGTGCCAGCACCTGATGCCTATGAAGTCTATGAAACTCAGCATATAACAGGTGACTCAGAGCTCAATAGTCCGGACAGCGTCATTGTTTTCCCTGAAGGTCTCACCCTTAGTATGCCCTATTATCCTCTTGCCAAGAAAGTCCTCTGGTGGATGAGTGTTGACAACTATATCATTTCTACGAACGAATCCAATATGCCATTTATCAGAGACAACATACTTCTTCACCTGTACCAGTCTTACTATTCCAAGGATTATGTTGAAAAGAAAATCCCAAACGCCAATGGTCTCTATCTCTCTGACTATATAAATGATCAGCATGGCAAATTCATATACCCAGCAGAGTTTAGAGAAAACATCGGGCTCTACAACCCAGCCAAAGGTTATGAAGATATAAAACCACTGCTTGAAAAAGCCTCATGGCTTAGATGGGTACCACTGACAGGCCTAGATATCCCTCACATGGTCCTCATGATGGAAGCTGGTAAGGTCTACGTTGACTTTGGCAATCATCCAGGAAAAGACAGAATTCCCCGCGAGGCTGCTGCCGACGGATGCTGCGTAATAACCAATAAAAAAGGAGCCGCCGCCTTTGAAGGTGACGTCCCCATTCCTGAACAATATAAATTTGAATCTCCAGCTGAAAGCTTAGATGAGATCGATGCTCTTCTACATGACATCTGTGACAATTTCGCTGACCATCAGTCTCGTTTCGAAGATTATCGCAAAATGATAGCATCTGAAAAAGATGCCTTTTATTCTGATGTCTCAAGCTTTATAGAGCACTGTAAAAATCTATAACTAGACCATTTCAGCTATCATCTTGGATAGCTTTATCGCTCCAGCTGTATTAAGATGATCGTAATCCTCGAAATCTTCTATATCAAACATTTCCTCATCGTTGAAATCCACATAATTAATCTCATGAGGCATTTCATTTAGTATGCTCAAAGTTTCTGTTTTATATCTTGTGTCAATCTTATTAAGGTACTCTTTTGTCGCAGGCATAATCATAACATATATCTTTATTCCGCTGTGAGCAAGGATATTAAACGCCTTATATAAAAGTTCCACATTTTCTTTAAAGGTTTCAACATGTTCAAGATGCTTGTTCTGTAATCTTGCTCTTTCTCCACCGTAGTAATCACGTTCTTGCTGCGAGATGTTAAGCCATCCTCCTGCTTCTTCTATCACACCGCCCTTTTCTTCTCTTTTGACACATTCATTATAGTATCGCGGATTATTCATAAAAAACTCATGGTAATACTCAATAAACTCAGGATCTGACACCCGCGCCACAGCGCTCTCCTTCTGTTCTTCAGTAGCGCTATAATGTCTCAACGCCTTAAATAATGGATAATAAATGTCCAGGCAGCGATTCCCAAATTGTGTGTGTGACAGATCATAAAAAAGGCTGTAATAGCCAAAGACAAATATCCACTTTTTAACTATATGATTTTTATCATTCTGTAGTATTTTCAGAAGATGATGAACATCATAATACAAATCCTGTGAATGCATAGCAAGATTAATTGTAGGTTCTTTTATGTAATTAGTCTCAATAGCATCCAGGCCATAACTCAGTCCGCATATTATATTAGAAGCCTTAACCTTACCACTTGAAAAAAGCCAGTGCATACTTTCAAGATAACAGTAATCATAATTTTGGGACAATCTTTCATCAATTATCATTTTACCTATTTCTCCGCTATCTAATCCCAATTTATAGGCTCATTGACACCTGATATTATTCGCGTTCTATGCTTGAATGCATAACTGATTCGCATAATGTTCTTACGATCACGCCCCAGGATAAAACAATCTGCTTGTGCTATCATTCTCTCGTCATCGTTTTCTTCTATTCCGCATAACGCAATACTGAGATTTCTTTTAGCACAAAGTCCGTCAATTATTTCACTAAGCGAAGCAGCAAGAATCTCTTCATCGGATTCACACCTATAGTAGCAAAGAGTTAGTTTGGCTGCACCATCCGAAAATCGCGCAACAAACTGTTCAAGAATCTTCCCAAATGTAGAATAATCTGTTTCAATATCGAAAAATGCCAAATAACTTGGCTGCAAATTTTGCTTTGGGCTTTTTTCCCAATTATTATTCCAGTACTTTTGGACAAAAACTTCCGGCTCTCCCTGCATATCCTCCTTTATCTCAAGAAGTCTCTCTTTAGAGAACTCCCACCAGGATATCTCCTGCAATTTCTGAGCTGTATCTTCATCAAATCTGTTTTTTATCTGCCTGGCGGGATTTCCAGCCCAGATGGTGTATGGTGGAACATCCTTGGTCACTACACTTCCCGCGCCGATAACTGCACCATTACCTATAATCACGTCAGCAATGATTGTTACATTATTTCCAATCCACACATCATTGCCAATTATGACCATTCCTTTTTCCTTCATAAATCTATGGTTTTGTCCCACTTTTTTTCTATAGTCATTGGGATCACTAGCATCTGCATAGCCTGGGATAACTCCCATATAAACCGATCTGTAATCATGATCCATATTGCACAGTATCCTGATATCTCCTCCCATTGAGGTATATCTGCCAACATATACTAGATGAACCTCATTACCTCCTCCTGTCATTACAGCTTGTGATCTGATATCCAGCTCGCTGGAATAACTTCCCATTCCAAAATAGAGCATGGGAAATCCATGATCATCTAAAAGGACATAATCGGAATTATCAGTCATTTCTTTAGTTATCATCAGCCCTGACATTTTTCACCATACCTCCTGTCACACTCCTGCATGATTCTGATATCAATCGGTGAAATGCGTTCTAAGAGAAATTTATTATCCTTATAATCTGTGGTGATAACTCTCTTTTTGAGAAGAGCAAGTTTTTTTAACTTATCTTCCACATCTTCATTAAGCCCCTCAAAATATCTTCCCACCTTAGATTCATCTGCGCCAAGCCTTGCAATCTGATCATAAATGCATCGATTTATTCCATAGGAGTACCAAACAAGTTGCGCAGATTCGATTACTTCTTTGGCCGCTTCATAGGTAGGAAGATTATGACAAAGATTGTATGTTCCCTCCATGACCCCATAGATACTCTCATAGTACTTATCAACATCTATGATTTTAGTATCAGAACCAGGCGCATCACTGTAATGATACAAAACCTCCTTAACCGTCCATATATCTTTTGCATGTAGATACATGTATTTGAGAACATCATTGTCTGAAAGCACTCTTACATCATTGCGCATTTTAATTTGTGGATCATAAAACAATTCTCTTTTAAAAAGCTTACTCCAAAGATATCCGCCCTTGATGATAAGTTTTTTTCTTTTATCGTCATCCAGAATACCTTCCGCTTCATCTGGCGTAGAAATTGTAGATGCGTTAGCGGCCTCAACATAAAAGCCACAGTCCACAATATCTGCATCTTTCTCTTTGGCCTTGTTATATAGTAGTTCAAACATGTTTAAAGCGCAGTAATCATCACTATCACAAAAGCCTATGTATTCCCCTGAAGCTACTTCCAAACCAGAATTCTTTGCGCCTCCGCACCCCATGTTCTGTTCATTGTTCAGTATCACAACCTTATCTGGAAACTGCGCTTTGCACCTTTGCATTATTTCCCAGGTATCATCCTTAGAAGCATCGTTTACCACGATTATTTCTATATCTTCCAAGGTCTGATGAACAAGACTGGTAAGACACCTGGCCAGGGTGTCATGAGCATTATATGCACCTACTATTACACTGACCTTTTTCATTAACTCTCTCCTATCCTTCACCTACCTTAAAGGAGGTCTCAATACTATACTTCTTCCTATCTTCCACAAACTTCTGATCTATTTCATATAAAGACTTAAGGACTTTACTTCTATGCTCTGAATCTTTATTGGATATAAGAGTTCCACTCCTCTGGTAGTAGTCATATAATGGTTCCCTTACAAAGGCCACTTCATATTTCCTGCTTATTCTAAGGTATATGTCCCAATCCTCATAGGCAAAGAGCTCCTCATCGTATAGCCCAACCTCTTCCATATAGTCTTTCCTCATAAGAGCTGCTGTTGATGTAATGAAATTTCTGGATAGAAGCGCGGGGAAAATGTAGCCCGACTTTCTGACATCGGACATTTCTCTTGCAGGAATAATGATAGCCGGAGCTTCTGTATTACCAGCCAGTCTCCTTGCATGGTTGATTGATTCGCAGTAAACCATTCCGTAGTCATCAGAAAGACTCATAAATACATTTAATGTTTTCTCTAGCTTATCAAGTCTGCAATAATCATCATCATCCTGGCAGACCACATATCTTCCGCTTGTCTCCCTTATTCCCACATTTCTGGAATAACATAGGCCTCTATTCTCACTGTTTTTGATAAACTTTATTCTCGGATCATCAAAAGACTTAACAACACGCTCTGTTTCATCTTCAGAGCCATCGTCAACAATAATATATTCAAAATACTGATAGCTTTGCCTGAGAATACATTCTATAGACTCTTTTATGCGATCACATCTGTTGTAAGTAGCTGTGATAACGCTGATAAATGCATTCTCCTTAAGTCTGTCATTTAGCGTTTTCGCCGACTCAAATTTTTCATTAACAAGAAGCATAAGCTTCCTGTCATCTCTATCAAGACCAAAAAGGTAATCATTCTCAATCCACTTAGGCACAAGATTTAACGTCACATACTGCATTACTTCAAATGTAGGAAGTGGAAGTTCCAGCTCTAAACAAGAACCTCTTGCAAGCTTAAGATTCTTAATAAAGTATTCCTTCACAAAATGTGCATCTATAACATCCTTGTAGGTGTCATATAGTTCACCTGTTCCAAGGAGTAGTTCCAAAAGCCTTGTCTGGGCAGCCATTCTCCCAGTGATCCTATTAATGAGATTTTCTTTATCATCATCTACATAAGCGCAGTATCCGTGGTCTTTGGTAAAGCTTATGCTCTCAGCCAAAAGAAAAAGTGGATACGCAAAGACCATATCCTCATCTTTCGCTTCATCCTCAAACTTTACTCCAACATCTTCTATGAGAGCTTTAGAATAAATGTGACATAAAAAGCTATCATTCACATTTCCGCCCATCAGAAATGCCTTTTTCTCTGATACATCGCTAAATGTCAGATGCCTAAAATCCTCATAAGAAATTGGATCATCCTCAAACATATCGAATTTATCATGGGCAAAAGTCATTTCGTAGGAAATAAGTTCAGGCTGAACATCATCTATGAGTTTACATGCGTTTTGCAGTAAATGGACATTTATTGCATCCCCAGCCCTTACAAACATAATGTAATCGCCGCTACTATATTCCATTCCTGTATTTAGAAGCTGCGCTCTGGAGATATCCTCGGGAACATTTACAATCGCCACAATATCAGGCGCTTTTTCTTCTATTTCCATTAATCTGGACTTAGCTTTTTCATCCTCCAATGAGCTGACAATAATAAGCTCATACTGCCCAGCTACTATATTCTGTGCATCTATGAACCTTATAGTTTTCTCTATATCTTTTTTCGGATTATCAAAGGGGATGATGATGCTTATTTTCATAGGTTTTCCTCAGATTGAGATCCAGTTTCTCAAATACAGATCAGGAGTACGACCATCCACATACCACTTAGCAGGAGCTATGGTTATTCCACTTTCGGTATCTCCAAGGGCCGCTCCCCACCAGCTAAAACTCGAATTAGCAATGATATGGTGTCTGGCACACGACATAAGATATAAATCCTCGTAATCTTCTCTTACCGGCATCAGCTTAATATCGATACTACCAAGTTGATCTATGATTCCTGATACATATTCAGGTTCATCAGTAAAAATATAGCCTTTGAGGTCAGCGCCATTTCTTTCTGCTAACTGTGCTATGGCTTTTTGGTAATAATCTACTGATAGAGAAGTAAATATCTTTTTGTTCTGCTCACTCAGATAATCACCACGTCTGAAATGAATAGCTACAGAATCTACAGCCCTGAGCTCTTTGGCTAGCTCTTTTACTTCATCCTGAATATTCTCATCCTTAAGAAGAAGATCCTTACGGATATCATCCATAACTTCTAAAAAGAATCTTTTATTTTGCCAATAGCCACTATAAAAGACTTCGTCCTGACTTAACATGCTGTCTTTATAATCGCTTTCTTTTACCAACTTTTCACAGCTAATAAAACCAGACACAGCAACAAAATCACAGTCAAAACGATCAAGTCCAAGTTTTCTTTTTGTGGCTTCTTCAAAGGAATCTATATTCTTAAAAAAATCAGTGTGAAGAAGTACCTTATGTCCTGACTTTTTTTCCAGATACTTATAAAAAGTGTACTGAAACAGCTGATTACCAAGGCCTCCCTTTACTTCAACATAGTTCATAGACTGGTCCTCTCAAATACAAAAATTCCGCAGTCATACTCACCCATCTTATTTTCTGCATATTCATCAAGTATCTCTTTGGTCTTCTCAAACTGCTTGTTATTGCTAAAATCAATAGTTGAAACCTTTCCACCACGGATATTTGCATATTCCAAAAGCCTCATTTCAGGGCACAATTCATTTACTATAGTCATAGGCCTGAATATCCTGTGAGCATTAAAGCAAACTCGCTGCGTTTTACCGACAGGAACACTAAGAAAAAGAAGTCCTTTATTCTTAAGCACTCTTTTATATTGCGTAAGGGCATGCTTCCACCCAAAATAATCCATAGGATCTCCATATCTTCCAAGTCCAAAGTGCTCTAGCGCGTGAAGGCATGACATATATTCAAGAGAATAATCCTTAATAGTCGAAAGCTCTGTTGCGTTTCCCTGTATAAAATCAAGGCCCTTAACCTCGTAATCAAGTGGCCTTACATCTATCATTGTCACAAAAATCCCCATACTTAGAAGATGGGAAATATAGCCATCAACTCGTGATCCAATATCATAAATGTGCCTTATCCCCAGTTTTTGTACTTTAGAAGCCACATAAATATCCTGATAGAAATAATGCATATCAATATGTCCAGCATTATCCCTATAATCTGCAAGACACTGTTTCTCATATTCTCTCATATAAGGAAAAGCACCATCGCCACTACCAAGGAGAATATAAGTGTATTTATTTCTTATATATTTGAAATTATCTTCATCACAGATAGCTGCATCATAAAGGAGCTTATCAAAGGGATTCTCATCAATCCTGAATTTATCATCAATTTCCAGAAAACAAGCTCCACCGGCATAGCCAAGCATGATTTCCTGAGGATTCGCAGCTGTAGCATCACATTCAACCAACATGACATTTTCAGGATATTCCTGCTCAAAAGCCGCAATCTTCCCATAGCTATCATCTATTGATTTGATAATAATCACCTCAAAGTCATCTTTGTTATAAAATATCCGCATAAGTTCCCTTAAAGTATCTATCTTCTTATAAGCGGATTCTTCAAAAATGTGTGCCCAGAAAGTAACTTCCTTCATTTATACTCTCCATGATTCAGTATTATGTTATTATTATATCATAATACCGATTATCTTTTATCATCACCGTGCCAATGGCAAAGGAATCCCTATGAACAAAAAGCTCGTCTCTATCATTATTCCAATATATAATGCCGAAAAATATCTGGACGAATGCCTTGAGTCTGTCACAGGTCAGACCTACGATAACCTGGAAATAATTCTGCTGCCTGGAGCTTCAAATGATAACAGCATTTCTATATGCAAAAAGTGGGCCCAAAATGATAGCCGTATTCTTATTACTCCTCAGGATAAGAATTGTACAGGCTATGCAAGAAATAAAGGAATTTCCGCAGCACACGGGGAATACATCGCCTTTTGTGATGCCGACGATAAGATGCTTCCTGAGTTTGTCGAAGAAATGATAAGCTCTGCCATAGAAAATGATTCGGATATAGTTGAGTGTGAATACTACAATGCTTCTGAAGACTTATCTTCCCTGAGTCCATACACTGTTCCTGAACTTCTGTCAGATTTTCCTCACAGCTTTTATGAACGCTTTGGATCTTCATCAGTATGGAAATACCTGGTCAGAAGAAGTTTCTGGACCAGTAATGAATTGAGATTCCCTGAATCGAATCTCATGGAGGATCTGGCTGTATATTCACTGCTTTTTGCTGCAGCATCTAAAGTAAGCTATGTGTACAAACCTTTGTACATATATAGAGCTAATCCTCACTCTGTCATGCACACTCTACCTGATATACAGATGCGCTTCGATAATTTTATGTTTATTGCAAGCTTTATCGTAAATGAACATAAACGCCTTGGGTGTTATTCTACAAGCAAAAATACCACCTTAAGCCAGTTAGAACACCATGCAGAGTATTTCTTCCAAAAATTCCCCAACTCCATGAAAAAAGAAGTACCGCTCTGGGAAGCTCGGTTTACAGAAGAATTCAAAAAACTGTTTGACCACAAAATATCTGTATTTGAAATAAGAGCTTTTGGATGGGGAAGTGTAGGAACTGGAAAACTAAGCAGTATTATGACAAAAACTTCATCAATAGATGGAAAATTCATTTCTCAAATGACTTTTAGGGGAGTGACAAGCGAAAACATAAGATTACAATTGGAAGAAATCCTGAAAGCTTATAAACCAAACATTATCCTTCTGGATCTTTTAGAAGAAACAGACTATATCGTTAAATACAACGGTGATATAGAGGAATACCTTAAGCAGTGGTTCCTTGGAGTAAGCATTTTTTCTGGCATCATACACAGTCTATGCCCAGATGCCCATATATTTGTAGTAGAAAAATATCTTGCCCATAAGCACCTTGAAGCTGAAGAAATGAAAGAGTTCGAAAACACCGATGACATCAATATACTAAATGAACTACTTGGAATTATGTATAAAAATATATCTGCATCTATTGCCGAAAGCATATTTATCCCTTCAATTCCTGATAGTTCAAGATATTCTCTCGATAATGATCCAAAGGGCGGGCATACCTTCGATGAAGCCTACTACTACGAAGAGATCATAGATATAATCCATGATCTCTAAAACAATTTAACTATGCAAACAACTCATCTATCTGGTCAGCGACTTTTTGAGGATCTAGACATGCATGGGCAGCTACAAAAAAGAGAAATGTAGGAGTAATCTTTTTTTCCAGAATCCAGTTCTTAAGGCATATCCAGCCCTCTTTAGGAAAGCCAAACTCCATGCGTCTTACCGGGAATTTAACATTACAGTATTCTTCCCAGAAAGACTCTATTGTCATGTTCTCATATTTGGAATGTCCATAGTTTTCTTTTTCAGAAACAATAATTTCATCAAAGAGCTTGTTTAGAGACACTTCATCGTCATCAAACTGTGAAGGGTCTCTTTCTATATTCTTTTTCTCATAAAAGCATTCCGGATAGTATTCAAATAGTTTTTCCCTGTAATCATCATATACTGAAAGGTCACAATACCCCGAATCATGCAACGTCCAACTATCGTCATTCATTGAAACACAAACCTTGTAGCCTGACTGTCTGAACCTGATAGACTGAGTTACATCATACATATGAAACCCTGTAAAACGCAGGTCCCAATCAATGTCGTACTGTGTTGCCATGAACATTCCATCCACAGCATCCACCTCTTCGTATATAGGCATCTGGCCGAATTTATACTGCTCTACAAAAGAATAATTGGCATTGAGCGTTGATCCCTTATCCCAATATAGATGCACATCTCCATCAGGATACAAGCTTCCTCCAAAAGTTCCTATCAGTCCTATAGATTCATCAGAAAAGATATCCAGCATTTCATGAAGCATTTTCCTGTTGATAAGAAATACATCTTGATGCATATATATTTTGTATTTGGCATCAGAGGATTCCATGGCAGTCTGATAGCCTGAAGTCATGCTCTTTGCTTCCCGAACTTCAATGATATCCCTTTCAAAGCCTTCTGGCATTTCAAGCTGACTTATATAGTATCTGCACTCATCCATATATTTTTCATTATTCACGCAGATTATAAAAGTTATCTTCCTGTCATTCATCCCAGATCCCTTGCTACAAAATCAAACTCTGATAAATCAAGTGGCAACTCATTTATATCTTTATAAACATCAACGCAGGATATAGTAAACTTTCTTACATCATCATTAGGCTCTACTCCATAGAGCCTGGCATTGGGATAAAGCAAATGAATTCGTCCCAGCATATTTCCGCAACCGCAACCTATATGCAGAAACTTAAAAGAGCTGTTTGTATCATACCCTTTTTTCGCAATATTACTTATGTATGCCAGCTCATTTTCGCTCATTACAGCATACTTAGAGGAATCAAAGCTCCACTTCCTAAGTAATATCTCTCTGTGCTTTAAGAACAGTTCATTGGTGTCATTTCGCTTGATAAAGCTCTGGCTTCCAGCATGATAAATATAGGCATTATGACATACCAGAAGCTTGTAGCCCAGCTCTCTTACTCGTAGACTCAGATCGTCATCCTCCAGAAATCCCGGATTAAACTGCTCATCAAAGCCTCCTGTCGCCTCGTAAACCTTACGTCTTATCATCATGGCAAAACCGCATAGCTTACTCTGTTCCTCAAGATAAATATCCATAGGAACATTGTGTGATGCTCCAAACTCCACATACTGTTCTGGCAGATCAAACTTAACATCCAAAAGCTGATCAGCATCAGCATAACTTTGTAAGCCGCCAACGCCGCCAACATCATCCGATGAGTATAGTCCCATCCTCATCCAAAACAGTGCATTAGCTGGCATTCTGGTATCATTATTGAGGTAAAAGATATCGTATCCTTCTGGAACATACTGACATGCAGCATTATTCCCAGATGAAAAACCCAGATTCTCTTCATTAAGGATTATCAAAGCTTCATCGTGATCATCGCCCCACTTGGCAAGCCACTCCTGACTTCCATCTGTAGAGCCATTATCAAAAATAACAAGAAGGTAACTATCCGGATTGCAATTGGTGTAAATACTCTCGATACATCTCTGTGTGAAATACAGATTGTTGTAGGACAGCACAACAAACGCAGTTTTGTTCACATTAACAGCCCCTGACTCTACAAGCTCTTGCTTTTTACTGCTAATATCACTGCGTCCATTCTCATCCTGACATAAAAACTCTGCATTTTCGTAGCACAGATAAGCCTGATTCACATTCCTATCAGTAAGCTCATCTCCAAGTGCCTCATATATCTTATAGGTATCCCTATCAAGATACTTAAGCGGGCTCTCAGGTACTACATCGCCAGATAAGAAACTACCACTTGTTGTATTTGCCTTGGCAGCATCCATGTCATCTGCCCAGACTTCCTTATATCCGTCCTTATACTCCATCTGTGCCGCCTGTAGCATCTGCTTGGGGGTAAGCTTTTCCTGATAATATGGATTATCAAAAAGATTGGCATTATCTTCTCTGACTTCATGTCCCTTTTCAAAGGATATTGCTTCAAAATCCTGAGAAAGCCACTTAAAATCTCTATCCGAAATAGTTTTGTAGTCAAAAAAATTACCGCCCTGTCTGAAGGAATGCCACTCACGAAGCTTGTAGACATCCATAAATTTTAGTGCTGTATAGGTTCCGTAGGTTTCAAATTCACTAAAAGCTGAACTCTGAATCTTGTCCTCAGGAATAGCATTTATTATCTTTTCCCAGAATTTAGTTCCAGGTATGTTATTGTTTTTCTCTATATCTTCTATAAGCTTTCGCATGATATCTACGCGAAACAGCATGTGCTCTGAGATAAAAGATCTCTCGATAACCTTGCCAAAGCCTGGCAGAATCACTCCCATTGTCTCAAAGTATTCAGCATGGTATTCATGCTTCATATCAAGATAGGGTTTACCTGATTCTTCCTGAAACATGGATATCTGCTTACAGGGAATAGTATCTCCATCCCAGACCATGTAGTATTCATCCTTACACAGGTATGCATACTGCATCTTGAGAAACTGCTGATAATACCAGCCCGTAATACCTCTTGGAAGGTCTCTGCCTGCAAGGATATTCTCCATCTTCTTTCTGATGCACTCGTGAACATCATCAAATGAGATAAGACTATTCTCATCCACGGCCCACGCCTTGTCCTTCAGTGAACTATTAGCAATTATCTCGCTGGTCTCAGGCGCGCTGACAAACATCACCTTTCCATATGGAAAGCTGTCTATCAGTCTTGGATATAGATCAATGAGCCTGCTGAAATCCTTTGGAGTTATCACAACAAGCATGTCGAATTTATGCTCATTATCCATTAAAGTGCTGCACCTCCGTTCAATCTAATATCAGATCATCCCATGACTACATTTATGATTTCTGCAAGTCTCTGTTCATAGGTATGATCTGCAGCGACCTTCCTATGACCATTTTCTGCAATCCTAAGCCTCTCATCCTCATGAGCCAGGTAGTAATCAATCTTATCCATCAAGTCCTGTCTGCTCTCATAGTAAACAAAGTCCTCGCCGGGAACAAAGAAATCAAGCATATCTTCCTGATAATTTGTAAGAACAAATCCTCCGCAGCCCATTATGTCCATGATTCTAAGAGGTATTCCCCTTTGGATACTTCTAAGGGTAATATTCAGGTTGATATCAGAGTTCTTGAACACATAGGGCATGCTCAGGTAATAATCTACTTCACCGTGATTGGTGACGCCCTGTGGCTTAAAGCTGGTGTTAGAAGTATAAAGCTCTACAGGGTATTTTTTTCCTATCTCAGTCAGAATCTCACTTCGTTCCAATGATGTTATCTTTCTGTTGATAACATAATTCGAATATAAATATTCATAGGTAGCCACACTGTCGTATGAAGGCTTGATTCCCAGAATATCTACCATTTCCTGCATTGCCTGTGGTGGGAAAAACCTGTCTACCAAGTTTACCCCTTGGATTTCCATTTGGAATCTGATGATTCCCTCAAGGTATCCTTTGAGATAATCCGATGCCTTTTCCATCAATCTGTCATAGTAATTGTGGTTCTCACTATATAAATGACCAACAAAAGAAATCTTTCCTGACAGCTTCTTTTCTTTTTCCGGATCAGCAGGAAGTGCATCATAGCGCCTCACAGCTGCTGCCATTGGAAGATAATGTACTGTCTTTATTCCCTGGCTTGCAAAAGTCTCATACATCTGCGAGTCAAACACAAACACATAATTGCAGTCATTTACAAGAGTGTACGAGAAAAGCCTTACTGCCGGATTATCGTAAACCCAGGCAGCGTACTTAACGCCGACTTCCTTACAAGCTTTTGATACTAGTGGGAAATAGTTAAAAGACATGACAAAGTCAGGAGATTCCTTCTTAATCTCCTGTGTGAGCTTATCTGCAGCTTCTTTGTCATCATCCTCGATGTGATTATCAAATGGATATAAACTTATTTCTATCGAATACCCATTTTGATTAAGATACTGCGCAGCACTGACTATATCCTCATTTCCGAGGCTCTTCCAGTCCAGAAAAAATATTTTCATCCTAATCCTATATGCCTCATGATCTTTTCAAATCCTGCATCATAACTGTATTTCTCGGAAACCGTGTGATAACCATTAATAGCAATCCTGCTTCTTGCCTCTTCGTGAGAAAGGTAGTATCTAACCTTATCTTCGAGTTCATCAATGTTTCGGTATACTTCTATATCCCTTCCTATTTTGAACAACTCCTCAATCTCCGGTTGGTAGTTACTAAGCATAAAACCACCAACTCCCATAATGTCAAATACTCTAAGGGGAATTCCGGATGTAATGGAATGAAGAGTAATATTCAAATTGATCTTACTAAGATGATAAGCCTTAGGAAGTGATTCATCGTAGCTAAGAGCCGGCCTTACATCCACTCCTTCAAGCGCAAAATTCTCTGTATTGGTATAGAGCCTGAAGTCATATTTAGATAATCTTCTGGCTATCTCTTTGCGTTCAAGTTCTGTAAGTCTTATAGCAAGGATTCTTGTTCCAAGGTACCTATCCACTGGCATGGCAAAGGGATTGCTCTCATAAAATCTATAACCAGATGCTTCAATCAGTTCGCTTGTAGCCTCAGGACTTAATCTTCCATATATTCTACTTTTACCATCCCAAACTCCCATGGCATCAGCCATAATATCATCGAGTTCTTTTTGGATATTGTTGGAAACCTGTGCATAAACCTTGTCATAAAAATCATCTACATACATATTTCCAATAAAGGAAACATCGCAGGCAAATCTCTTCTCATCTTCTTTATCAACAACCAGAGAAGTATTCCTATAAACATTAGTACCAAGCGGTAAGTGCCTAGCATCCAGTGCACCAAGCTCTAACGCCTCACCTGTCTGATCTCTATCAAATGAAAAGATATGATTACAACTGTTAGTGATCTGCTTGTTGTATAATGCCTGCTGAGGCGCATCATATACCCATGCGACATATTTTATTCCCAGTTTTTCGCATGCATCTGAAATTGCCGGACAAAAGTCCATGGATATAGCAATATCTATTCCATTTTCTTTTAATAGCCCAACTACCTTTTCTGTATCCTGATTACTAGTGCTATTTATTGAGATTTCCGTATCGATTACTTCTCCATCAATCCCTTTTTTTACTATTACCCACACTAGCTCGTCATATTTTATTTCGTTCAAATATAGTATTCCTATTTTCATATGCATTCTTCCTCAAAATAATTATACACCATATAACGTTATGTTTTTGGTATAATATCATTAAAGAGGGCATTTTATGAACATAATCTTCTACCGTTACAAAAGCATATGTGAACCAGATTTTATAGATGCTTATAAAGCTCTGGGTGTAGATGTCATAGAAGACACAGACGGAATGAACAGTTCTCTTGATATCAGCCAGAAAATAAACAGACTTGGAAATATGATTTACGACAACAAGCCTCTTTTTGTCTTTTCTATAAATTATCTTCCATTTATTGCTATTCTATGTGAAAGACTGCACGTCATCTATATTGCCGTTACAGTAGACTGCCCTGTATTTGAGATATTTAATACATCAATACGAAGTAGTTATAATCGCATTTTTCTTTTTGACAAAGCTCAATACGATGCGATACATACTGAAAATCCTCAGTGTATCTATCATCTGCCACTTGGAGCTGCAACAGTCAGATTAAATGACACCTTAGGCGATACCAACGGCTATAGATACGACATATCTTTTGTAGGATCTCTTTATAACGAAAAAGATCCTATGCCTGATACTACTCTTTTTTCTGCAGCTGTATCATCCAAACTTGACCAGGTTTTCGAAAACCAACTTGCTAGTGACGTATATGGCATGAGTGAACTGAAAAAGAATGTAGATAATAAGCTTATTTCTGAACTAAAGAATCTTAGTGACAGCTTCTATCCCTCCGACATGAGTGTTTATGATATCTCAGACTATGTTGCATTAAATGACTATTTGGGGCCTCATATCACGTATTTAGAAAGAGTCAAACTATTAAACCTCATTGGAAAGTCTATAGATAATGCAGAACTTCACTTTTTTACACAAAGTGAAACAGGTGATCTTTCAAGGAATATCCATGTTCATGGTGGTGTGGATAGTCTAAAAGAAATGCCATTTGTCTTCAGACAAAGTAAGATCAATTTGAACATTACCACCCGTTCAATCACAAGTGGCCTGTCACAAAGAATATGGGATGTTCTTGGCTGCAGAGGTTTTCTTATCACAAATTATCAGCCTGAAATAGATCAGTTTTTCTCAGATGGGAATGACCTTGTAACATACAAGAGCTATGAAGAACTGATTGATAAAATTAGCTATTATCTTGAAAATAATACAGAAAGAGAAAGCATTGCTCAAAATGGCTGGGCGAAAGTTAATGAAAGCGGATCAGTTCTTAACAGAGTCATCGAAATACTAAGGATTGTTACATCTCAGTGATGAATATTTGTCCTCCAGTGTGACTGTTCCTTGTTCATTCGGTTCCACCTGCCCCTGTAATAATTTTAATTCCCTCCGATATCTGCTATTTTTCGTTAATATCATTATATCAGAAAAAGGGCCCCGGTATAACCGGAGCCCTTTAAGGTAGTTGCAATGTTTCAAACAGATGTTTTAAACATATATTGCAGATATATTAGCCGAGAAGTGAAAGAACACCCTGGTTAGACTGATTAGCCTGTGCCAGCATAGACTGACCTGCCTGTGCAAGGATGTTATTGTTAGAATACTTAACCATCTCGGTAGCCATATCTGTATCACGGATAGCAGATTCAGCACTCTGAGTATTCTCAACAACGTTATCAAGATTCTTGATAGTATGCTCAAGTCTGTTCTGGATAGCACCAAGATCAGATCTCTGAGTTGAAATTGACTCAAGAGCTGCCTTTACGGCTGTGATAGTATTCTTTGCATCAGCATGTGATGTAACCTTAATGTCTGATGTTGCAACACCGATTGATGTAGCTGACATACTCTTAATGCAGATTTCAATCTGGTTCTTAGCTTCTGTCTCAGAACCAACCTGAAGATTCTTGTTTGTGAAAGAACCATCGAGAAGCTTCTGGTTGTTGAACTCTGTTGCTTCAGCTGTTCTTGTGATCTCTGTTGAAAGAGCATTCATCTCAGACTGGATGTATGTACGGTCTGTAGTTGTCAGAGTATCGTTTGCAGCCTTTGTTGCAAGTTCGTTCATTCTCTGAAGCATATCATGAACTTCGTTAAGAGCACCTTCAGCTGTCTGTACTGCTGAGATACCATCCTGAGCGTTAGCAGAAGCCTGTGTAAGACCTCTAACCTGACGTCTCATCTTTTCTGATATAGCAAGACCTGCTGCATCATCTGCTGCTCTGTTGATCTTGTAACCAGATGACAGTTTCTCACTTGACTTTGCCTGAATACCAGTTGTGATACCAAGCTGTCTGTTTGAATTCATCGCTGTAATGTTGTGTTGTACTACCATAATTTTATCCTCCTTGATAAATACGGTGGCTTCCATGCCACTCGTTTGCTTTGTTATTTGAGATCCGTTTTATTGCTGGCATAAAACATCTCTCTTGTTTATTTACACCTTTATTATCGACTATAATTCTAAAAACTTAACACTCAATTTTATAAATAAAATATAAATTTTGTGTTTTGAGTTTCCAGAACCATTAATCAAAAAGATGACTTCCGATTTGTTTATCGGAAGCCACCCTGTTTTTCTTTAGTCTTTTATTTTTACTGAAGGAGTGAAAGTACACCCTGATTTGTCTGATTTGCCTGAGCAAGCATTGACTGACCTGCCTGAGCGAGGATGTTGTTGTTAGAATATCTAACCATCTCCTCAGCCATATCTGTATCACGAATCTGTGATTCAGCTGCCTGTGTATTCTCTACTACGTTATCCAGGTTCTTGATTGTATGCTCAAGTCTGTTCTGGATAGCACCGAGGTCTGATCTCTGCTTTGAAATAGAGATAAGAGCCTGCTTAATATTCTCAATAGCTAACTTAGCATTTGAGTGGGACATAACGTCCATCTGGTCATTACCAGTGCCAGTAATACCTGAATTGGTCTCCTTAATTACTGCACCAACACCGATACTTGTTGCACTAAGTCTCTTGATGCAGATATTGATCTGGTTCTGTTCGTTAGTTTCCGAACCAACCTGAAGGTTCTTATTAGTAAATGTTCCATCCAGAAGATGCTGGTTATTGAATTCTGTAGAAGCAGCTGTTCTTGTGATCTCATCAGAAAGCTGTGTAATTTCCTGCTGGATATAGGAACGATCCTGTGTTGTAAGTGTATCATTGGCAGCCTTAACAGCAAGCTCATTCATACGCTGTAACATATCATGTACTTCGTTGAGCGCACCCTCAGCAGTCTGAACTATAGAGATACCATCCTGTGCATTAGCAGAAGCCTGTGTAAGACCTCTTACCTGTCTTCTCATCTTTTCGGAAATCGCAAGACCTGCAGCATCATCAGCTGCTCTATTGATTCTGTAACCAGAAGAGAGTTTCTCAGAAGATTTAGCCTGGACATCAGTTGTGATGCCGAGCTGTCTGTTAGAGTTCATCGCAGTGATGTTGTGTTGTACTACCATATTCTATTCCTCCATGACCGGGGCCCGCTTCCCTGCTGCCTTTCCATCTAATTTTATTGTGCAGACCTTTTGCGGAGTCCCTTCCATGGCTGCTTTGTTTTTCTTTTCACTAATAGTATCGGCACATAATTTGATAACTTAACCTTTTTTGAAACTTTTTTTTATATTTTTTCTACAATTTGAAATTTTTTTTAAAAAGTTTTACTTTTGCTATTAAGTTTTTGAACATACTTGCCGATATAGCGAATTTCCTGGCCTGGAAGAATTGATATTTAATTCTTAATTGTTCACACAAAATATAGAATGGTTATACTCAGACAAAAAGAACACTTCACCTGGATTTAGTGAAGTGTTCTTATCTTTATTCATGATCTTTAGTTTTTATTATCCAAAAACTGTGGCGGAATATCTTTGAAATTCGTCATAGTCTGGTAATAGTTAAAAGCTACGGCAGAGGAGCGTTTACCCTGTGCCATCTTTTGCCTGATGGAACTGAAGTACTGCTCTGCAAGTCGTTTATTTCTGTGTTCGGAAGCTTCTATAGAAGCGCTTTTGCCGGTAATTTCCTCGATCAGCTTCTGCATTCTTTTTATCTGCTCTTTGTACTGATCTTTATTTGCTCCAATTTCCTCTTTTACCCTGTCAAAAAGAGATTGGAAACCGTCATCCAGAAGTCCAAGCTGGTCGATAAGTTCTGTCTTCTTATCTATAGTAGCATCAAATTCTGCTTCTCTCTCTTCATCCATACTGGAGAGAACTTCTCTTTGTTTCTCATTCTCATCTTCAATCCTGGTGAGAATATCAATCTTCTTAACAAGACTTTCTTCCAACATATCAAGACTGGATGTCAGCATTTTCCCCCTCCTACTTTCCAGATGGCAATCGCTATATAGATTAATTATACACCATGTTTTGTTTATGCGTCACGCATCCTTAACATACACATGATTAGCCTTCATAACTTCTATCCAGTTATCTCTTATCGCATGCATATGTTTGTTGACTTCTGCTATGATCTCACGATCTTTTCCTATATTAGCTTCAACAAGTCTTCTTGCTATATAAGAGTACATGTTCTCAAAATCCTGAGCAACCGCATACTTCATATCCAGAGTATTTCTCAAGTAATCGATTATCTTCTCAGTCTTTACTATATTTTCATGTGCCTTATATATATCGTTCTTCTCAATAGCAAAATCTGCAATATTGAGGAACTTGATAGCTCCATCATATAGCATCAGTGTCAGTTCAGGGCCTGACGCAGACATGACCTTATTATTTTTGTACTGTGCATAAGCTCTTTGTTGTGATGAAAGTACTGGCATATACGCTCCCTCGCATTCTTTTTTTGTCATTTCCATTCAGTCACCTGTGTGACCTATTTTGTCTAAACAGCCTTTTAGCATGTGCACTCACATCTATCAGCTGCCTCCTCCACCAAAGAAGCTGGATAATGATCCACTTGCACTGTTAACCTTGGCAAGTGCTGTCTCCATCTTGGAGAACTGTTTGTAATATTTATCCTGAGCAGCCTCAAGTGCTTTCTGAGCATCTGATATCTTGGTGTTGTAAGCACTATACTGTGAAGCCATCAGCTTATCTTCATAAATTGTGAAAGAACTACTGTATTCAGTACCCTTCATTAGATCTGAAAGTTTACCATAGAGACTCTTGGACAATTCGGTAAAGAAATTCATTACCTTATCAGGATCAGATGAAATTGCTGCTTTCAAAAGGTCAGTGTTGCCACTTACTGCCGAATCATCAGAATCACCATCGATATGAAGCATGTCCCTTTCATTTTCCTCTGTGGTAAAATAACTTCCTGTTGAAATTCCAAAGCTTGCAAGCGAAAGTGACTGAGTACTTCCATCCTTAAGTGTAACTTCAAAGGAAGAATTCATTACATCTCTAAGAGCAGTCCTTACATTTCCAACTGTATCGTCCTTGGCAAGAAGACCATCTTTGATCTTTTTCTCCCAATCCTCAACCTCAGAATCACTCATGGCGTCTTTTTCATCGTCAGTGAGCATCTTGTATTTCTTGGCAGGATCTGCATTATAAAGAGTAGCAAACTCCTTCATGAGGTCGTTGTACTCTTTGATCATCTTCTTGATGTTATCATAGATGCCGCTTGTATCCTGCTTGGTTGTAAGAGTTATATTATCTGCAACCTCATTGGCAGTTATTGTAAGGCCGTTAATTTCAAATGTATTGGATTTGGATGTAAATTTTTCTCCGTTAAGTTCAATTACTGCATCTGCTCCTGCTATGTAGTTAGATCCGTCAGCTTTCTTGGAAAGCCCAAGTGCTGTCATGGCATCTGACTCTACAAGATCAAAGGAAGCATCTGCTCCGGTTTCCTTGGAAGATATGAAGAATCTTCCGTTTTTCTCATCATAATTAACATTGAGAGAAACACCGGATTCTGTGGTAGCAGCGCGAAGTTTACTAACAACGCTTTCTATTGTATCGCCTGCCGCAACATCAACGGAGAGAGTCTCTCTTGTATCTTCTGCACCATTCTCAGGAGCTTTACCAATCTTAAAACTAAGAGTTCCTCCGGAAGATAGGCCTAGCTGTTCCATTGTAGTGCTATTACCGGCCTTTTCATCTCCAACCTTAACTTCCTGACCTGTAAGGTATCCTGACTTGGCAAGACTCTTGATATTAAGATTCTGAGTAGAATCCATAGCACTTTCACCAGTTATAACTGTAGCAGCATTTGAATTAGATACTGATGTGGTCTTCTTGGAATATGCTGTAGAAAATCTCATATTGCTCAGCATTCCATTATAAAAAGAAACAACCTTTTTATTGAGGTCTTTCCATTTTTCCTGCTTCCAGGTCAGTTTCTTCTGATCACCCTTGGCAGTATCAAGTTTAGTCTTTTTAGTACTGGTAAGAGCAGTAATAATGCTCTCAGTATCAAGACCTGAATTCATTCCTGTTATTCTGATAGGCATAGGCTTTCTCCTTTCTCATTCCGTGAGTGTGTTAAGTCGACGTCCCTGTCTGTTTATCACATTATGTGATCCGGCTACAATGCTGGCTTTTGCAGCCCATATAAATACTCAGCGTTTCTCGTCTACCATTATTCCCGCAATTTCCCAAACCTTGGCTATCATATCCAAAGTCTCATCCGGTGGGAACTCCTTGATAACTTTCTTGGTCTCTTTATCAACCATTTTAATAGTTACGCGGTTTGTCTTTTCATGTATTCCAAAGACTGCCTCAGCACTTGACTTGGCATTTTTGGTCATCTCGGTGATTGCCTGTTTAACCTTGGCATTATCTGCCTGGATCTGCTCTTCTGTCTCAGCCATTTTGGTCTGGGCCTGTGTATAACTCTGAGCACCATTCTGGGCATCACCATTAGAGCCTGATGAATTATCAGTGGCTTCCACCTTGAGTTCAATATTCTGGCCAGCTCCGGTTGCCTCAGCATGTGCAATCTCAGAATGTGACTGGCTCTGTTCCTGTGTTTGTGTTCTAACCTGTGGCTGTGTCTGCTGAATAAGCGGACTAAAGCCGTTAATTGCTTCGATTCCCATAATCCTATACCTCCATGTCAGAATCAGGAAAAACCCTATTTATACGTTTCTAACGTTATGTTACTGTCAAATCTATGTAATAAAGGCCGAATGCTATGCTATATAGTCAAAATTTATGCATAGGTATCTTACAGTCTTTCTTATCACATATATCGGATATAGACTTATTTTCTTTATAGTACAAGAAACAAAAAATCCTAAAATTTATAAAAATTTTAGGATTTAAAAAACAAATTCATTTCATATATCAAAAAATTGCCGAGAAAAAGGAATTCCAATATGACATTATGCTATTTTTGTTATTCTTATATTTATTTGCACTGAAGTAATCATTTAATTCATCTTCGACAATACTAATTTCTTCGATTCGATTTTTATTCTTAGGATCATTCTTAGTTAAGTCTATCCAATCAAGTGCTTTATTTAAATAGCTCTTTGCAAGATCCATTTCATGTCTTTCTTTTCTATCTACAGCTCTTTGAACCTCGCCTCCAATATTTAATATTTGTTCGCTTATACTCATCTTATTCCATCTTGCACTATCCATAGTAAATCCCTCACCTTGCTATCCACCTATTAACAATATCCTTTAGTATCATTTTACTCTGTCTCCTTACTAGTTTAAGATACCATACTTCTTATAATTTTAATATCTCAGGCAATAGCCTCGTATACGCAAAATTTTCCAGTACTTTGCGCTGTCCATTTAGAGCAATCTCTTTTCTCTCATCTTCATGGACAAGATAATATGCAGTCTTATCAAGCATATCTTCAGGCGTATAGGCAATAACCAGATCCTGCCCATCAACAAAGTACTCTGCAATTTCTTCCTGGTAATTAGTGATGAGAAATCCTCCTGCTGCCATAATATCCACAACTCTAAGGGGTACTCCTGACAAGATCGATCTAAGAGTAATGTTTAGATTAATCTTGCTGCGTCTAAAAACCATCGGCATCTTATTTGTATAATCAGCTCGTCCCAAATTGCTGACTCCCGGAATATCTTTTGTCCCGGGGTGAGTATATAAAACTGTGTCAAAGCGCTTTCCCATCTGCTCTAAGATATGATGACGCTCATTAACAGTTACTTTTTTCCTCAAAATATCACGAATAACATTGTCATAATTTATCTCATATTTACCGGTTTCTTCAAACTTTATAAATTCCCTCAGCTGCCTTACGTGATCATCAGAAAAAATAGAATCCATGGTAAAAAAATCTGCTCCAAAAACTCGCTCCTGTGCTGCAATCACTGCATCTACATAGCCCTTAAGATATGGGGGCAGATATTTGACCTGATCGTAGAAATTGTATTCATTATCATACAAACTTCCAAGGAAACATACATCGTGCTGATAGACGATCCTGCCACCAGACTCAGCATCCATGTCCTGGCATAACTTCGATAATCTCTCAGCGTTAACAGCCAGTGGTGAATATCTGAAAGTTTTCGAAGTACTTTTTGACATCATCTGATCATAGAGAATCTTATCAAAAAGATATATGCGGTTCATTGGATTACTGGTCACATGTGAATCAAGGGTGTAATGAGGACAGTCAAATACCCATGAAACGTATGGAATTCCATACTTTTGGCAGATTTCAGAAATATTAGGGAAAAAGTCAAAGGAAAAAATCATGTCGTATCTGCAATTACTTGCACTTCCATCTAAAGCTACCTGTCCTTCTCCTATCCCAAGTTTTTCTGCAAAAGCTCTCTCAATTTCAGGAGTAAGGTCATAGCCATTCATAGTGACCTTGATCATATCGACCTGATGCCCGAGCCGTGTCATAGCATCTCTGCAGTCTTCACCATTAAATTCATCCCAGTCATAATACAGAATATGCATATATCTTCAACTCCTATGCATGCTATTACGAAAAATGCAGGTGCCAAAACAGCACCTGCACCAAGTATCAAGATTAAATATATCACAACAGCTTCTTGAGTTCTTCGATTCCGGAAACATCCACTGTTGCCTGCTTATTTTCATTTTGAATCTGAATATAAACTTCTTTCCTGTAGATTGGAATCTCCTTAGGTGCAGCGATTCCAAGTTTAATCTGATCCCCCCTAATATCCAGAACGGTTATCTCGATGTTGTTGTTAATTACAATTGCCTCGTTCTTTTTTCTAGATAATGCTAACATATGTCCTCTCCCTCCATGGTTAAACTACTATTAATCATAATACAAATAAACACAAAATGGTATAACTATATTATGAATTAGCCTCTTTATTCTTCTGCAAAATTTCATAGATTGGGAATTTTACAGGGTAGTCATCATTATCAATAATTGTCTGCGCAGCCTTTTTCTCTTTAACATTGATAATGAAAGGTCCCATGAGGTTGACTGTCATCTGCTTGAGATCATGAGGAACAGTCACAGTTACAAGAACCAGGAGGTCATCATTCTGCAGATCACCGATTTCCTGTGTGATGCTGACATCAACTTCAGGCTTGTAGTCAGGGCACACAATAAGTGGGTCCATTACAGGCATCGCAAAACTTGGCTCGTCGATTGACTGCAGCCACTTGATCGTATCTGTTCCCTTTTCCTCATCAAACATAAGGGTGAATTTCTTGAGGTCCGGAAATCCGATTATGCCGTTAGGAAAAGAAATAATCTTGCTATCATCAATTTCAACTTCGCCAAAGATTCTAGTTGTTAACTTCATTGCTAAACCTCCATCATCGATAATGATACCCATTACAAATTAATTATATACGTTATTTCGACATATATCTATTAAAACTTTATAACATTACAAGGTCATGCATAAGAATGTGAAAACAAATCTTATGCATGCCTTTTCAAATCTATATCATATGAAGTTTATAAGAGAACTCTGACTAATCTTACCGGTTGCCATAAGGCTCGCCTCATAGGTAACCTGAGCTGTTGTGAGCTGGGTTGCAGTCTCTGCAAGATCAATGTCCTCATTCTCAGACTGGAGGGTTTTGAAGGTAGTTGTCTGGTTCATGAGTCTCTGGTTAATAAGGTCTAGTCTCTTTGATCTGGTTCCGTTGTTTGTGACAGCTATATTAGCAACATCAAGTGATTTCTGGTTTGATGTTATCTTGTGCTCAAATTCCTTCTGCATCTCATTTCTGAGATAATTGTAGGCTTTTCTTGCAGAATCTATTTCTGCGTTAATAACAGATTTCTGTTCATCACTTGTGGCAACACCAAGCTTTTCCTTGAGAGTTTTGATTGTTCCGTCGATCTGCTTAAGTTCGCTCAGCATCTTGGAGAGGTCCTGGACATCTCTTTTAACACTTGTTGTGAAGACTTCGCTTGCTGTAGTATTTACTACAACTGACTGAGCAAAACCTACATCATAGGCTATATCGTGTCCGGCGCTTCCTCTGTTGTAGAGGATGTTCTTACCATTGGCATCGGTATAGGTGCAGTTAAAGAGATTCTCAGGGCGAATGTCGCCTGAAACCCATTCCTTCTTGTCATACACGACGTCAATTGACTTGGCATTTATAAGATCCGGAAGAGTTGAAAGCTTGTCTTTTAACTTATCATTTAAGAGAATTTCGCCGGTGGCTGCATTTAAAACCGCCATTACTTCTCCGTTATGGAGTTTCTCATAGGCCGCGTCGATGTCAGCTTCTTTGCTGGTTGCGTAAATAATGTTGTCATCTTCGCTTGTTATAGCAATTGTCGTCTCTTTATAGGAAGAATTCACACTTCCGTTTGCTGTAACATTTATAACTTCATTGCTGTAAGAGCCATCAGTATTCTGAGTATTTCTGGTGTTCCTGACAGTGTAGGTTCCATCACTGTTAACTGTTGCAACAAAGCCTTCTTTATCAAGCTCGATCTCATAGGTCTGACCAATTGCCGGTAAAAGAGGAAGTCTCATGCTGACAGTTTTGTTGGAATCATCTGTATATGTAAGAGTTGAAACCTGCTTGGTCTCTATGCTGGTATCTCCTGACTGAATGCTAAGTGTAGGATCAAGATCTCCCATAACACCATCTTTGCTGACAGGGATCTTGCCCATGATATTTCCTGATATATCCCTTACAGTTACCATATATGAGCCATCAAGCTCTGTTGTTGCTGTGTAGGACACGCCATCCTCTTCATTGGTGATCTTGTACTGACCGTCATCATTGATAGGAATAGTTGCTGTTCTGGTTACTCCGTCAACTGTTTTAAATGTGACATTTATAACATCAGTTGTGCTGCTGACGCTGCTGGTTGCAGGCTGAACAAGGTTTTCTCTGTACTTGAGCATTGCCTCGTTGGTTATGCCATTAGCATTATTGGGTTCAATGTAATTGAGGTTATCATAAGATAAGCGGATTCTTCCTACAGTTCTCTCTACAATGCTGTTCTCAAGGACTGCATCGGCCTCTGTCTTATCAAGAACTGTTGCTGAATCCAGCTTGTATTTTCCAAGAATTCTCTTAGAATCGCTGATTATAGAAGCATTAAACTCATCATTGATATCTGTATAATCTGCAGTTGTGGTCTTATCAAAGGTGAGGGCTGTATCTGTTCTGTAGCCGGTAAAGACATATCTTCCTGCGTAATCAACATTTCCTGTAGAATAATACTCTTTTGCCAGAGCATCCATCTGTGTGATTATTGTGTCAAGGTCATCAAGTGTCAGGTCCATTCTGGAGCCCTTGGTAGCCTGCTTGACACTGTCTGTCAGAACTGCTGTGATAGTAGAAAGAGCATCCGCTGTAACATTCAGCCAGCTCTCAGCATCCTTGGCATTTTTCTCATAGTACTGAGAGAGCTGAGTCACATTACTACGAAGTCTCAGAGCTCTTATGGCAATGACAGGATCATCAGAAGGTCTTGTCAGCTTTTTTCCCGTGGACATCATGGTGTTGAGCTGATCCTCAGTGATCTTGTTATTATTGATGTTATACAGTGAATTGTTCTGCATGATCTTGTTGGTAATGCGCATAAAAGAACCTCCGTTATACTCCGGTCTGGAGAATGAGTCTGTCGTAGATTTCTGAGAGTGTCTGTATCATTTTGGAAGAAAGAGCGTAAGCATTCTGGTACTTAACAAGGTTTGAAGCTTCCTCGTCTTCATCAACTCCTGAGTCTGAAAGTCTCTGATTGTCGATAGTATTCTCAAGAGATTTATAGGTTTCTTCAAGAGTATTGGAGTTACTCTTATTAAGTGCCACATCTGCCAGAACCTTGGTGAGGAACTCGCCTGATGTTGCGCCTCTGAATATCTTCTTGGTATCAAACATCTCTTTTAACTTCTTGAGATTCATGAACTCTGATTCGCCCTCTGTAACATCTGCCTTGGTTGCAAGTCTGTCGGCATTATCGAGAAGAACTGCATTTACGGCGAAGTTACCTCCGGTCAGGAAGTAATAGCCTTTGTTCTCAGAAAGAGTTGTGAGCTGCTCGTAGCTGTACTGGGCTAGTGAGTTGGTATCCATGGTTCCTGTGAGGATATTGATTCCTTCAAGGGAATCTGAAGTGTAACCGTTTACCATGATCTCGTTTGTCGCATCTGAAAACTGGCGAAGCCATTCATTCATCTGAGCCATGTAATATGGAATTCCCTGATAGCTGTTGGCATAACCGATCTGAACGCCTCTGCCAACATCGGGAACAGATGTAAGTGTTTCTTTATCTATAACAAATGTGTAGGTTGAATCTCCGTTATAGGTCCAGCTGTCGTACTTGTAATCCTTGGGGCCAATGTGGATGTTTCCTTCCTTAGGAATTGTGCACTTGGTCATGTCCTTAAGGTAGGTGGCATCGACCTCAACCGTGACAACCATCTGGTCGCCTACCCACTCTGCGTTTGCACTCTTTCCATGGAAGTACTGGCCGTTATTGCCATCTCTCATAGCAAGGAGTCCCTGTAGTTCGCCGCCTATGAGCTGAGAATCAAGTGTAAAATCAGAAAGCTCATTAACATTGTCGCCATCCTTGTAGCTTCCGTAGCCCCACTTGATATCAAAGAGGCCCTGAATATCGTTCTGGTCTGTACTGCCATCTTCATCTCTTGCTACGCAGATCATTTTCCTGAAATCATAGGTATCAACAAGTTCGTAGGAACCTGCGATCCAGATCTGATATCTTGTTGCACCTGTTACTCTTGACGGATTGTTTTCATCAATTACAGGTGTTTCCTTTGTTTCTATCGAAACCATCTTGGAGAGTTCATCCACCATGGTATCTCTTTTATCTCTTAGTTCATTTGCCTTGGCGCCTGTCATTTCGATGACATTGATCTGCTTGTTGACGCTGGCAATTTCCTGGGCTATCGAGCTGATCCTGTCTGCGCAGAGCTTAATCTCTGCATTTATGTCTGCCTGCTCATTCTGAAGATTGTTATATACGTTGTTAAAATACTCTGTGACTGACTTAAGCTGTGATATATATGTTGACTTGGTCTCTGTAGTTCCTGCTGCCGTCATTACTGACTCAAGGGATGCTTCCATCTTGTTAAAAAGAGTTGAGAAACCGGAATTTCCATCGTCATCCAGATACTTTTCCACAAGCTGATTGTAGTAGTTCTTCTGCGATGCATTTCCAAGGAGCTGCTCATTGTTTCTGAACTTAACATCGTAGAAGCTGTCTCTTACTCTGTCGATAGCAAGGGTATCAACACCTGCTCCTGCACAGCCGTATGTAGCAAATACCCTTAGTGCGTTGCTTGCAGCCTGTGTGACTTTCTGGCGGCTGTAGCCATCTGTGTTGGCATTTGCTATGTTATTTGCAGTTGTGTTCAGGGATGCGTTAGATGCTCTAAGTCCTGATGCTGCGATATTTAATCCGAAGAATTGAGATGTCATTGCGGTTCTCCTTATATGTGTGCAGGACGAAAATGCATATGTGTGATATCACAGCTCTCACTGTGCTTACGCATTTTCTGTACTACTTCTCATAGAATATATCGGCAATTGCACTAATATTCTTAGTAGGATGCTCTAATTTCATCTTGAATTCGGCATTTAAAGAACTAGCCTTGGGGTTATGTAAGAATATGTGTAGAGTCAGAGCGATTTTAGCACTATGGAAGTGAGACTGCCCTTTGCAGGCTCACTGAAATGTTTAGTGCTACGAGCACTGACCTACACATATTGACATAAACTCGTAAAACAATAGTATGCAGTTATCATGATCCAAGTGTGCTTACGAGGTGCTCGAGCATTTCGCTGACAACGTTGATATATCTACTTGATGCGTTAT